>CAVVTN010000013.1:0-92786 GCA_963751115.1 uncultured Candidatus Altimarinota bacterium | reverse complement strand
TTTGCATTTTTTTGATATTCTCATATACTCCTCCCCGCTTCCGTTAATTATGGAGCTGTAGCTCAATTGGTTAGAGCGCTCGCCTGTCACGCGAGAGGTCGCGAGTTCGAGTCTCGTCAGTTCCGCCATTTTCGTATATATTTGCCTGGGGTCTTAGCTCAGTTGGCTAGAGCACCTGCCTTGCACGCAGGGGGTCAAGGGTTCGACTCCCTTAGACTCCACCATTTTTTCAAGAAAGATTATCTCATTTTCATAAGATACTATTCGTCTTATGAGTTTTTCTTTTTTAGAATTTCATATCTTATCTATCTATTTTTTTCTCTTATGGGAGTTAGTAACAAAAGACCTCGACAACTCAATTACTCTGTAAATGTCAAAGGGGCAAAATCTGGAAAGAAGGTAGTAAATACTATTAAACATTATAAAAAACTCCAGGAACGTATCGCTTTTGAAGGAACAACTAAATGGCTTACAAATGCTATGGAAATTGTTCTCAGAAAGTTTAAAAAGTATTCTGTAAATATTAACAAAATCTAATTATGGCACGTCTTACAACTCACGCACACAAGAAGCTCAAACGAGCAGTTATTCGTATTACTCGAAAAATGAATAAAGTTAACAAATAATCATTTGCTTTTTTTCTTTTTTCCATATTATTCATAGGCTTTTTATTTATTCTAATTTTTTTATTATTATGGCAACTTTTGACCGTTCAAAACCACATGTCAATATTGGTACTATCGGACACGTAGATCATGGTAAAACTACTACTACTGCAGCTATTTCTATCGTTCTTGCAAAAAAGTTTGGTGGAGACGTTACTGCATTTGATAAAATTGATGCAGCTCCAGAGGAAAAGGCACGAGGTATTACTATTAATACTGCCCATATTGAGTACTCAACTGCTGCTCGTCACTATGCACACGTTGATTGTCCAGGACATGCCGATTATGTTAAGAACATGATTACAGGTGCTGCACAGATGGATGCTGCGATTCTTATCGTTGCTGCAACTGACGGACCTATGGCACAAACTCGAGAACACATTCTTCTTGCTCGTCAGGTAGGTGTTCCATACATCGTTGTATTTATGAATAAATGTGACATGGTAGATGATGCAGAAATGCTTGATCTTGTAGAAATGGAAATTCGAGAACTTCTTTCTAAATATGAATTTCCTGGAGATGATCTTCCTGTTATTCGTGGTTCTGGTCTTGTGGCTCTTGAAAATCCAGAAGATATGGATAAAGCATGGGGAGCAAAAACAATTCTTGAACTTGTTCGATGCTATTGAAGCATACGTTCCAGTTCCTGAGACGAGCACTTGATAAACCATTTATTATGCCAGTTGAGGATGTATTCTCAATCAAGGGTCGAGGTACAGTAGTTACTGGTAAGATCGAACAAGGAATTATCAAGGTAGGTGATACTATCGAGATTGTCGGAGTTCGAGATACTCAAACTACTACGGTTACTGGAATCGAAATGTTCCACAAACTTCTTGATCAAGGTCAAGCTGGAGATAATGCTGGTCTTCTTCTTCGAGGTATTGAACGAGATGATGTTGAACGAGGACAAGTTCTTGCTAAACCAGGATCTATTAAACCACATACAAAATTTACTGCTGAGGTATACGTACTTACAAAAGATGAAGGTGGACGACATACTCCATTCTTCAAGGGTTACAAACCACAATTCTACTTCCGAACTACTGACGTTACTGGAGCTATCGAGCTTCCAGCAGGAGTGGAAATGGTTATGCCTGGAGATAATATCCAAATGACTATCGAACTTGGAGCGCCAATTGCGATGGAACAAGGACTTCGATTCGCGATCCGTGAAGGAGGACGAACAGTTGGTTCTGGAGTTGTTGCTAAGGTTATGGCTTAATTGAATTATTCACACATCTCGTGTATTTTCATCTATCCAGCATCACTTGCATAAGTGGTGCTGGATGATGAGCATATACTTCTCTATTACTTTTCATTCTCTATGGTTTCCAAGAAAACAGCAAATATTCGTATCGTGGTACGAGCTTTCGAACATAAACTCGTTGACGAAGCAGTTAAAAAGATTGTTATGACCGCACAAGATTCTGGTGCGACTGTTGTAGGTCCAATTCCTCTTCCGACAAAGATCGAAAAAGTAACACTTCATCGTTCAACATTTGTTAACTCTGATGCTCGTGAACAATTTGAGATTCGTCGTCACAAAAGACTTATCGATATCAATGAGCCAACAGCTAAAACTTTGGAACTTCTTCAATCCATAAATCTCCCTTCTGGAGTAGGAGTAGAAATCAAAGTATCCTAATTTTATTCATTTTTGTAATAATCCCTTCTCGACTATGTCTCGCGTTTGTCAACTTACTGGTAAAAGAACCGCTGTAGGAAATAATGTTTCTCACTCTGTGAGAAGAACAAAAAGAAAATTTTATCCAAATCTTTTTTGGAGAAATATTAAGGATCCTGCTTCAGGAGTAACTTTTCGTGTAAGACTTTCCGCAACTGCTATAAAAACACTCAAGAAGAAAGGTATCTTATAGAAAGGTGAAAGGATAGTTTTTTCTGTCCTTTTTTCACCGCTTTTGCCCTGGTGGTGGAATGGTAGACACGCAGGACTTAAAATCCTGTTCCTTATGGGAGTATGGGTTCAATTCCCATCCGGGGCACCATTTAAATTTCAAAAATTCACATATTAACTAATAATTTTCTATCTATGCTTAAGATTCGACTTTCTCGTTCAGGAAGAAAACATGTTCCATTTTTTCATATCGTTCTCACTGAACACAAACAATCTGCAAAGCATGGATATATTAAAGTTCTTGGATTCTATAATCCAATCACCAAAGAACTAAGATTTGATGAAAAAGATGCAGCACCATATATTGCAAATGGGGCTCAATATTCTGAAACTCTTGTAAAAGTTCTCGAAAGATCAAAGAAATAATTTTTCGTTCAAAATATAGAGGCACAGAGTTTTCTATCTCATTATATTCCCTATTATGACTCCAAAAGATTTTCTTTCCTTCATAATTAATGCTCTTGTTTCCCATGAGGCAGATGTAGTAATTGAACAACGAGAAGATGAACTCGGTACTCTTCTTACTCTGAAGGTAAATACTCAAGATATGGGTACTATCATCGGAAAAGAAGGGAAAACAATCAATGCCATTCGTACAGTTCTCCGTGTATATGGATCAAAAATGGATGCACGTGTAAATTTGAAAGTTATCGAAGATTAATCTTATTCCCTATAAAAAGACTCCTGCTCTCATACTTGAGTCTTTTTTTGTAGTAAAAAACTTTACTTTTCGACTTAGGTGAATATAGTGCCCCCATATATTTCCTTCCCCAACTCTCTATGTTCGAAATCGCTTACGCTGCAAGTTCTGTGATTGATGCAAGTCAGGCATATGATCTCAATGATATTATCCGTGTGGGTATAGCACTTGTTGTCCTTACTTCCGGGTTCCTTGCTGTTATTTTTATTCTTTGGTGAGGAGTTATGCTTATCCTCTCAGGTGGGAAAGATGAGAAAGTAAAACCAGCTATCAATAGTATTCGTTACGCAGCCGTAGGGCTCATAGTAATAATTCTCTCTATCTTTGTTGCCCCAAAAGTTGGAGATATGCTTGGACTCAATGTCTCTCAGTATGTTTCCCCTCAAGTGATATTTGCAACGGTTCAAGATCTCTCTGGAAAGTTTTTTGGAAACAAAGATTCGATCAATCTTTCTCCCAATTCTTCTGGTGGAAATACTCTCCCTTCTGATTTTTCAAATTTATAAGAGAAATATATATGAAAAATCCAAGCATAATGCTTGGATTTTTTTACTGTATGGCGTAAAATTAAATAGCAAAAGAGACTTTGAAATAATTTTTATTTGCCCAATTCCCCTTTCCTATATAATACTTCTCTTAATACTTCATTTTCTCTCATGAACACTATTATTATCATCCTTCTTTTTATTCTCGTTTCCGCTGTTGGATATGCTATTTTTCTTCTTCTGAAAAAGCAGGAGAATCGAGATTTTAACGAGAAGATGATACTTTTAGAGCGGGATAAAACTCGTCTGACAGAGAGGAATATTCGCATGGAAACAGAGCTTGAGAAAAAGACCGAAGAATTTGGGGAATTAAAAGGGGACGTAAAAAAGATATCTAAAGATCGAGACGAACTTGCAGGAAAATATGAAACCATTTCACGAGAAAAGATAGAGTTGCAAGCTGCTCGGAAATATAGTGAAAAGGAGCTTAGCGAGACAAAAGATATTCTTGCTCGTCATGAGGCAGAAGAAGTTCGAAAACAGAAGGAATTTGAAGAGCGAATTCATAAGCTCGCCAATGCCGAGAAAGCACTGGAAGATGAGCGACAACGAATTCGTCGAGAAGATGAACAATTTCAGGCAAATATTCTCGCAGAACAGACGCGTATTTGGAATGACCACGAGCAAATAGTTCTCTCCCGTCTCCGCGAAGCCTGTCAGAAATCAGCTATAGGATTTACGCTTCATGACAATACTGCACTTCCATCTGTTTTTACGAAACTGAAACCTGACGCAGTTGTCCCATTTCTCTGACAGTATGTAGTATTTGACGCAAAGAAATCGAAAAGTATTCGGACATATATAGCCGATCAGATAAAGTCCACAGCACGAAAATATAAGGATATTCAGGAAATATATCCGACTCTATTTTTTGTCGTGCCCGCTCAGGAATTACAAGAGCTCAAAACTTTGAGTTTTATAGAAGAATGATTTTCCTTTTATATCATCTCGCCAGAATCTATCGAGCCTATTCTCGCGAGTCTTAAGAAGATTTCGGAGTATGAAACCATCGCGGATTTTGATCCACAAGACCGTGAAATTATCGTCAATCTGATTGCGAATTACGATCGACATATTTCCCTCCAAAACGCTGTAAATATTCTTTTTACTAAAGAATCGATTGGGCTTATGAATTCGAAAGAATGACTCCATAGAGAAATTCAAACAGAGATTATAAACAGGAAAGAAGGGATGAGATCTAAGAAACTCAATGAAGCGGAGTTAAAGAAGATCGCTCAGAATTTATTGCAACAAGAACAAGAAGTGCAGGATTTATTAATACCAAAAAGACTTATAGAGCAGACAGAAATAGACGAGGTAAAAAAGTTTCTGGAAGAATAGAATTTCTCGAGAATTGACAACTATAAAAAGGTGATTATATTAAAGATAATTTTAATATATACTACTATATAGTATGAGTAATATTGCATCCATTTATGCTCCTTGTCCCAACTGTAATTGTGGACGAGAATGACTTTTTGAGGAAGATCCACTAGGAAATAAGCACAAAGCATTGAAACTTGTGAGACAAAATCTTGATAGAATTTTAACACTCATCCCACTTATTGAGAATCCACAGAATTTCCTCAAAGTTCGGCAAGAACTCATAGATGATTATGGTGTAGAAATACTTGTATGGCAAGATAGAACTTTGCAAATCAAAAATACTCCTGCTCTTTGTAAAAGAACCCGCAAAAAACTTCAAGAAGCATTAGCGGGAATGGATAGTTGAATTATACAAAATCTTCTTAATTTGGATGCAGAGAAGAATGATCAAAATTAAGAATAGTATTTCACTAATAAAAAACACTTATAACGAGACTGTCCCAAAAATCCCATCGCTCGATGGGATTTTTCTTGTCTTTATATCGAACTTTCGGCTTGTATTATGGAAGAAACGAGTATAATGATCTTGTAATATTCTTCATCTCAAACCATGTTTAAGCCATACGATCAAAAACAGAACTTCCTTCTTCCACCGAGCTTCCAGAACTTTCTCGGAGAATGACACAAAGCCGTTGTTCTTAGTGAGATAATTGATGGACTTGAATTTCGGGAGCTTTTTTCAAGCTATGCGAATACCGAACGCTGAACATCTGCATATCACCCTGTCATGCTCGTGAAGATTCTCTTCTACGGATATATGAACTCTACTTTTTCCAGTAGAAAACTTGCCGACAAGACCCAATCGGATCTCGCATTCATGTTTCTCTCATGAGGCAACAAACCTGACTTCCGAACCATTGCCCGATTTCGCAGAGAGAAATGAGGTTTCCTTACCTCTATATTCGTTCAGATAGTCAGAAAAGCACAAGAACTCGGTATCATCTCATTCAGTGTCGTCAGTATCGATGGAACCAAGGTTTATGCCGATGCCTCCAAAAATAAAAATTCTGACCTGGAAGCGCTTGAGAAACAGATGAAGAAGTTCCTCAAAGAAGCGGATGAAATCGATGCGATGGAGGACGATGAACTCGGAGCAGATGATGACGGAAGTTGAATCCCCGAGGAACTCAAAACAAAGGAGGGGCGAGAGAAAAAACGCAAAGAGATTGAAGAAAAAAAGAAGAAAGTCGAGTCTAAGAAAGAAGCAGTAAAGAAAGAGATTGAGCACAAGGCAAAAGAAGGAATCAAGATGACTCGTATCAACTCCACTGATCCAGACAGCCGACTTGTGCAGATGAAACGAAAGGATTTTGCGAACGGCTACAATCCGCAGATTGCGACCGAGAATCAATTCATTATAGCAACGACGATGAACAATGCCACGAGTGATATACGAGAGCTCATTCCAGTACTCAAAGCCATAGAAGAGAAGTACCAAACAAAACCAAAACAGGTACTCGCTGACAAAGGGTATGCGAGCGAAGAGAACTATGATTACATGGAGAAACAGGACCTCGATGGATACATTCCGCATCCAAAACTTCAGCAGAATCTCAAAGGATGGAAGTATAGCGAGAAAAAAGACGAATACACTGATATCGATGGAAATATTTACACCTTCAAGCAGTATTCCGGAAGCAAAACCAAGAGAGGAAGAGGAAGACCGACTCTTACAGAGCCAACAAAGGAAAGTGATTTCAAATCGAAGGTCTATCAGACGAAAACGAAAGAAGGGAAAAACAAGTTCCTGCAGATGAGTAAAAACTGGATAGACCACTGTAAGTCTCAGGATGAAAAACTTTCCTCCGAGCACGGAAAAGAACTCTACAAGAAACGGTGCTACTCAGTCGAGCCCGTCTTCTGAAACATCAAGCGGAACCTTAAATTCGAGAGGTTCTCTTTACGATGACTCCAATGAGTCACCATTGAATGGAATTTGATAGCAATGGTTCACAATCTGAAGAAAATTATGAGTTTCAGACCAGTATAGATACCCATTGAAGGAAATTGGGAGAAAATCCAATATTTTCGAAAATATTTCTCATATTTCCGTCAAAGAAAAATCCCGAACAGGTTTGTTCGGGATTTTTGGGACAGTCTCTAACCGTGAGTGTTTTTTATATTTATAATACTTCCCTTGGTTTACTTCCATCGGCAGGTCCGACGATTCCCATATCTTCAAGGATATCGATAACTCGAGCAGCACGAGCATATCAGAGTTTCATACGGCGTTGCAGCATAGAGGTGGAAGCCTTTCATTCGGCACGAACAATTTGAATAGCCTCTTCAACAATCTTTGGGTCTTCATCAAATGATTTACTACCATCACTCATACTTCCTTCAAAATTTCCACGATCTCCGTCCACGATAGAAGCATCATAAATATCTTCGAGCATCGCAGGATCGATAGTTCGTTTGATATGATTTACGACTGCCTCTACCTCCTCGGTACTAACATACACTCACTGAATACGTTCTGGTCCGCTGGAACCGACGGGAGAATAGAGCATATCTCCATTTCCGAGAAGATCTTCCGCACCGATGGTATCAATCATAGTACGACTATCAATTTGAGAAGGGACAGAAAAAGCTATTCGTGAAGGAATATTTGCCTTAATGAGACCAGTAATAATATCGACAGAAGGACGTTGCGTAGCGATAATGAGATGCATACCGACAGCACGAGCCATTTGTGCGATACGAGCAATAGTACTTTCTACTTCCTTTTTATTACCACTCATCATGAGCTCGGCAAGCTCATCGATGATTATGACGATGAATGGCATCTTGTCTTTTTTCCCTACTTTTTCATTATATTCCCCGAGATTACGAGACCTTGCAACCTGGAGGATGTCATACCGACGTAGCATCTCTGCCACACACCATTTGAGAGAGTTTAAAGCTTTTTCTGTATCATTGATAACAGGAGTGAGCAGATGAGGAATACCATTATACATACCAAGTTCTACTCGTTTCGGATCGATCATAATCATACGGAGTGTATCGGGCGAATTCTTATAGAGGAGACTGATGATAAAACCATTCATTCCAACCGATTTTCCTGACCCGGTTTGTCCAGCTATAAGGAGATGAGGCATTTTCCCCATATCAGCAACAATGTATTCCCCATTGATATCTTTCCCGACCGCCATGGCGAGATTGGATTTGTGTTTGATAAAATTGGGATGTTCGATAACTTCACGAATCCCAACCATATCACGTTTGTCATTGGGAACTTCTATACCGACGAGACCGACACCAGGAATAGGTGCTTGAATTCGAATAGATTTTGCTTTAAGTGAGAGAGAAAGATCCTTTTTAAGATTCTCAATTCTATTGAGTTTGACTCATTCTGCTGGCTTGAGACGGTATTGTACCACGGTTGGTCCTACTTTTTCCCCAATCATTGACACATCGATTTTGAAGTGAAGAAGAGTTTTTTGAATCTCGAGAGATTTTTGCTCGATTTCTTTTGCATCGATTACATTTTCATGAGAGATGTTATCCAGAAGATTCGTACTCGGAAATTCCCATTTTCCAAAATCGGGTTTATTGGTTTCTTTCTTGGAAATATCATCTACACTTAATTGTTTGGCTCCAGAAATAGGTTCTTTTTGAGCATCTGATGAACTAAAAAGACCGCCAAGAATCCCTTTATTTTCTTTCTTTTCTATAGGAATATGTTTTGGAACTTCCTTTGTTGGTTTTTCTGGAGTATTTCGAGATTTTCTGAGGAGCTCAATCTGATTTTCTAATTCCTTGGCCTTATCTTTATAAAAATCATCATTTTTATCTTCTGTGAGTTCTTCCTGAATAGTCTTATGCGTATCTTTAATGGTTTGCTTCACATTTTGCATAGAGGGCATCGATGGAAGATTTTGATGAATCGCTCCAAAAATCTTGCGGTATGAAATCCGGAGAGTGA
Source organism: uncultured Candidatus Altimarinota bacterium (assembly GCA_963751115.1). GTDB lineage: Bacteria > Patescibacteriota > Gracilibacteria > BD1-5 > UBA2023 > UBA1545. The sequence goes on along the minus strand of CAVVTN010000013.1, from coordinate 83,647 downwards.
GGTAGAGAGAAACGAGAAAACTGCAGATGAGAAAAACGAGAGCAGGAAAATATCCAAAAAACGAGATAAAAAATTCACTAAAATCAAAAAGCCCAGCATCATATGGGTGGAAAAATACATTTTCCAAAGATACGATGGAAATCCAAAATATGAGTAATCCAATAGCACGAATCGTATTCCAAGAAAGTTTGTTGATAACTATAAGTAGACCAAGGATAGTTATAATCGGTGCGAAGATAAAACGATAATCTGTACCATATATTATAGTTCCAATATAACTTACAAAGGACCCAACTGTGGAATTATTGTCACCGAGCAGTATGAGAACTCCAAGAAATAAAAGCACTCCACCAATAATTGTATTTTGAAGTTCGTGTTTCCAAGTGGGTCGTGCCTTTTTTTTCTTTTTTGGTGCCATAGTTTGAGGATAGTAGTCGATAGAATGACCGAGTAATACCTTGATTATAGAGAAAAATATGAAAAAGCAAGAAAAGGCGAATTTCTACACAATGTTACCACCACAACTTTTTATATTTTCTTTTGCATTATTCTCTCTTTTTCATATAATTCGCGCGTCCAAAAACTACAAATTGGGAGAAAACCAATCCCCCTAACCCCCTTTCTTAATGGGGTGAAAGGAAAGTTTTCATTTGGACCAATTTATTTTCTATAATTATTTTTTCTATGAAAAAGCACGGAAAGAAGTACAATCAGGCAATTGCCCTTGTGGAAACAGAACGAGTTTATACTATCGGTGAAGCTGTAGAGCTTCTTGAACGAACAAACACTGTGAAGTTCGACCCAACAGTAGAGATTCACTTTAATTTGAATATCGATCCAAAATATTCTGATCAGATGATTCGTTCGACTATTACTCTCCCAAACGGAAGTGGTAAGACTGTTCGTATCGGAGCATTTACTGAAATCGGAAATGAAAAAGAACTTCTTGCTCTCGGAGCAACAGTTGCTGGTGGTGATGATCTCGTAGATATCGTAGCTACTGGTAAAATCGATTTCGATGTTGCTATCGCTACTCCTGCTATGATGCGTAAGATGGGTAAAATCGCTAAGGTTCTAGGACCAAAGGGACTTATGCCAAATCCAAAAACTGGTACCGTAGGTGAAAATCTTGAATCTATCATCAAGGAAGTTATGGCTGGTAAATTTGAGTTCAAAAATGACAAACAAGGAAATGTTCATTCCATTGCTGGGAAACTTTCATTTGGTCCAAAGAAACTTGAAGAAAATATCGCATTTTTCTTGAAAACTATCCGTGATGTAAAACCAACAGGACTCAAGAGTGGAGCTGGTTACATCAATAGTATCTACGTATGTAATGCTATGGGACCTTCTATCCGAATCGAAGCGTAATTTCTCATCATTCTTTTAAAAAAAATTCCTCTCCAAACGGAGAGGAATTTTTTGTTAGTAATATTCACTCTGTAGACCGTAAATAATAAGTATGAATCTATAACATAAGAAGACTAGATATAAATATTCGTTCTTCTATAAAGATAGTAAATTTATTTTAAACTCAATGTTTGGAGGAGATATTCAAAATCTTTCTCAAACTGAATATCTCCTTTTGTTTGTTTAGATATAATGAGCGTCTTATGTAAGTTTGGAATGTCTATATAGAAGTTTTTACCACCTGTACCGAGTTTACTAATAAGTTCATTACCTTTCTCATCTTTATCTGTTGGATATGTCAAAATATCAATATTTTTACCATTTATTATAGTCTTACTCCATATTGGAATATTAGCTCCACAGCCAATGCTATCATTTCAAAATCTTTTGCAATTATCAATTTTCTCTTGCCTGATTTTTGTAATAAGATTACTGCTAGTTTCATTTTTCAGGTAAAAATCTATTTGTTGCCAAGCAAGATCTGAATATAGAATATAATCTCCAGCACTTACTGATACAGTTGGATAAGGATTGGATAGATCATTACTTCGTGAATACGTCTGTTTGAGTTCTTCTGTACTCATTTTCTGGATATCAGACCATAATAAATCTGCATAATCGGAATATAATGTTGAATTTGTTTTTATATCACCATTAGAACTTGTAGCTATAAAAGCTTTCATTTCCTCAATAGTTAGTTGTTTTTCTCCAGAATGTCTTGTTTCTGTAACCCATTTCTCAGGAATTTGAAAAGAAAAAGTGGCTATACCGTCACTTATATTCAAATTTTTATATCCGACTTTAATATCTACAACTGACTTTTGCGTTGGAATATTAGATATTGATATTGTTTGTGTAAGCTGATTTGTGGGTTGTTCATTACATCCAACTAAGAATAGCATTTCTCATAACATGAAACTTAATATTAATATTTTATGCATACTTTTATTTTGCATTTATATGGTAAAATAGACAATTTGATACGTAAAAGTTTATGGATTTTTCGGAAAAAGCAAATCAAAAGTTTATCCCCTATTTTCTCTCATTTTTCACTCGAAAATGTTTTGCAAAAATCCCCAAATAGGATAGTATGGAAGGGAATTTCTCTCGTATCAATATTCTCTTCAATCTATGAATTATTCACGGTTTCAAAAATGGCTTTCTTCCTTTTTGATATTTTCTCTCCTTTTCCTCCAGACTTTTGAAGTGCCGATGCTCAGTTCCACCAAGGCACAAGCCCAAACCAATGCGGATATCGTATCTTTTATCGTGGATGATATTACTTATACAGGAGTCCTCAAAGCCAAGATTTTACAGTATGCAAATGACGTACAGGCATATCTTCCAAATACACGAGTGGTCATATTTCCCATTTCTAAAACGACGAATCCTTTTGCTATCGCCTCTATCAACGAGAAACTCTTTTATCAAGGAGATGGTTCGGGGCTTTCTAAACTTGTCGGGACGATTCTTATCGGGGAAGTGCCACTTCCGATAGTACATAAGGATGGAAAGGCTTTTATGAGTGTCTATCCGTATGTGGATTTTGACGCCAAGAGTTTTATCTACAATCAAACTAAAAATAGTTACGACTATACTGCTTCGGTGATGACCAATGAACAACCAGAGATCTGGCATTCGGTTATCTCACCAAATACAGGTGATGCAACTAAAAATACGGATGAGCTCGTATTATTCCTCAATAAAACTCACGATTTTTACAACAAACAAGGGCTTTTTTCTCCAGAGAATACTCCGACAGAACCACGAGTTTTCTATATGGATACATTTCATGATCAGGAGGCAAGTAGCCCAGATCTCTGGAAATCATACAATCTCTATCTCGACAACATCGAGGATATTACCTATAATCGTTTCAATAAATATCTTGCGAAAAAACTCTATGATGCTTCACAGAGTTTTTATGCTATCAATAGTGCAACAGTAACCAATCCAGCAATCAAGTCTATTCTTGATACCTATAGTGGTTCGACTATGGATATATCCAAAGCTCCAGATATCACTACGAAGGATATTATTCAAAAATCAGTGAAACAGTTTTTTGAAGTGTTCAATGCAAAATATATGGGCGATGTACTCCGATATGTATACAATACGGGGCGATACGGCGATGCGAACAATGTTCGAGCCGATAGTGCTCCAGTCGTTATTGCAAAGAAAGACCTTTTTATGAGAACAACTTTGAAAGATATGAACACCGCCATGGAATGAGCGATAGATTCACTTCTTAGAACGACTCTTGCAGAACCACTAAAAATCGCGACTTCATATAGAGTTTCTACGACGAGTTATGCGAAAAGTACAGCAACCACCAATCCACCAGCATCTGGACTTTCTGCAACTGTTGGAACTCGAACATACAAGAATTATCTTTTTGGTCAGGATGCCAGTGCTATTACGGATGTGAAACAATGTACGATTGTTCGAGGAAGTACTCTGACAGTAGAATCTAATCATGGGTACGATATACAAACGGCACAAGCAGATGCTAATATTCTCCAAGCGGATTTGCCAAGCGGACAATGTTTCCCAGGTGGTGCTCCTGCAACGCAGTCATTTTGGGGAGGAAATTCTATCTTGAATCTCGATCAGAGTCAGATGCAATCTGCAAATCTTGTTCTCAAAACTCATACTTATAAGGGTTTTGTAAAACCGATTTATGATATCGCGGGATCGAGAGAATTGGATACAGCTTCTCCTCTTCATATCGCTACTCCGTTGGATTGTCTCGATAATAATATGCTTCTTCAGCCATACAAAGAACATGTGGGGACTACTGATGGCGGAACTTGGGTATATTGGCCAACAGAAAAAAGTGGACAGGATTTTAGTTGTATCACGACACATCAGACTCTCACACCCTATGCAGATTATTATACATACAAAAATAATCTTCCTACCTCGGCGTGTACTATTTCCAAACTCGAATTGGACGGTGTTATCGTAAAACAATCGGGAAGTTTTTGTACGGAGAAAACAGGAGTGATAAATTATGAGAAAGTGTATAGTTTTAAAACACTCTCTGGAAATATTCTAGAGCACAAGTCTCCAACCGATGAAGAATATGGAATCGAATTGGGCAATCTCGCAACCCCATCACTTGCTTCAGATCGTGACAGATATGTGGATTATATCGATAAAAATATCACCTATAAAAAAATCGCATATCCGAATTTTTTCCGTATTACTTTGAGCGGTTCTGAGTTAAATTATGCGGGAGCTGGACAGAAAATTAAAACTCTTTTGGATGCAAAAACAGCTGAGATAAAAGCACTTGGTGGAAATCTTGATCTCTACCAGATTTTGAGTGCCGATCCAAAAGCACTCAACGCAGTCATCGAAAGTGTGATTTGGAATAATATGCGAAATGCAACACTCAAATATTCTAGCACGTTGGAGCGAAGTCTGAATATCGATGGTGAACAAAAAATTACTGCGAATAATCAGAAAAATGATTATGAAATTGCCTATCTTGGAGCGCCTGGTGATGCAAAAAATATGTACTTGAAAGTTGATCCAGAAGCAAAATCCCCAATTCCTGCATCGGTAGCAGCCGTTATGGACCAAGTGAATAATTACTATGGACTTATCGATGGAAGTAATATTGCTAATGTGGGAAATACTGCGACACAGTTTAAGTGCGGACCACCAACAGGAGTTCCTCTTTTTGAATGGTTGCCAGCGATTTTTTGTTGGATAGGAACTATCCTTCCTCCGACGATCAGTGCAGGAAGTTGTGGTGGTACGAGTGGGAAAACTGCTGGAGCAACCAATACTGTACCGAGTGTTTTTGCAACGCCAGCAAATGCTCTCGATCTCAATGGAAATGGAATTTTGGATGGAAATGAAATCATCGGAAGTGGAGAGCTTAAGTTTCGTAATCCTGATAAAGTTTTCGGATATGGAGAGACTATTCCGCTCGATACAGAACTCACGAAGAATGGACAGATTATAACGATCGACAGCTTTAATATCGTCTCTTTTGACATCAAAAAACTTACTCTTCCGTCTCCAGATGGTATCGCTCCAGTGAAAGTTATTTATGATCGAGCGGGAGATATCAATCTTTCCAATATCGATAATATTCTGCCGTACATCAATTTTCAACGAATGGAAATTCGTGCACAAAACGGTACAGCAAGCTATCTTTTTTCTACAAAAAATAGTGATATTGATGTGACTTTCGATGCACATATTTTGACCAAAGATCGATATGGAAATGCCGTAGTCAATAAAACATCTTTACCAGTAACATTCTCGGTTCGATCCGAACGAATCGCCGTACAGAGTAAAATGAAAAATGGAAATGCTCCATTCGTAGTAAGTTCAGTGGTTGATGCAGGAAATTCGAATGGGATTCTCTTTGGCCTCACGAAAACCAATCAAAATCAAGTAGCACTTTCAACGAATCTTCCTTATACACTTCGAGTGTATGATGATATCACCAATGCACTGATTCGAGGTCCGATCAATGTGGTGAATACGGATTATCTATTCCGTGATCAAACTCTTCTTTCGACTTCGGGAATCTATCGTTTTGAATTTATCGATCAAAAGGGAATTAAAGGTTTCACAACTGTGACGGTTCTTCCGGCACTACCAACCAAGATAGAAGTTACTCCCGCTTCCAATATGTTTATTGCAGGAGAAAAAACAACAGTTCTTGTACGAGTACTGGATTCTTTTGGGAATATTGCTCAGTGAGAAGCTTATAAACTCGATGGAACGATTTCTGGATGAGGAGAATTTCTCGATGCAGATGGGAAAAAACTCGGAGGAACAACTTCCAAGAATATTGTGCAAGGATATACAAGTTTCGATATTACCAATGCGAGTCCTAGTAATGCAATGAATCTCTCATTTCGTATTGATAGTGCCAATATTGCTTCAAGCACTGTTACTCTTCAATCTATAGATTTTGCAAAGATTTCTCTTGAAGTTGATAATCGTAATCAGATTGTGGCAGGAAAGGAATCACATGTGGTGCGCGTAAAAGTCCTTGATAGAAACAATCAGGTTCTCAGTGGTTATAATGGTATTATTTCCCTTGATTTCCCGAAACTTTCTGGAACTATTAGTACACCTCTTCTTCATATTACCAATGGACTTTCTGATACTGGTACTCTTTTGGTGCCCGCATTTGTAGCAGAAAAAAATCTCCATATACAGGCACAGATTCCAGGTATTTCTACGATTGAAGGAGACACAGTAACTATTCTTCCCGATGTTCCGATGAATTTTGCATTTCTCAAAACGGATGATCGTATCGAAGCAAAAGTTGGAAATCTCGACAATACCCGAGCGACACTCTATGATCGGTATGGAAATGTTGCATATAATACAACGGGTTATAAACTCACAGTGAGTCTTCCGATAGAATCACAAAAATATGCCATACTTCCACAAACGGTATTCTCATTTGTCGATGGGATTTTGAATTTCAATATCGAAGCAACCGCTCTTCCTGGGAAAGCGTACATCTTAGGAACAGTGAGTCCAGGACTCGAAACAAATAGCTTTACTATTACCGATAAGGCTGCTCAAACACTTACTGTAACAGGTATTTCCAATAATTTTACTATTCTTGATACCTACTATCTTTTCAATAAATCGAAACTTGATACGATGCGTTATGATGCGCAATATAGTGTGCTTCTCGGGGGGAATTATGGAGATGTGACACAACAATCTTATCTCGGAGGAGAAATACTTTTCAATCATGATTCTAAATCACTTGCGGTAACAACCCTTCTTAATAGTCCATGGAAAGACCCGGGATTATTTGGATTTACCCCAGCAGGGAAATATACATATTCCAGTAAAGTAGATGATACACAATCTCTTCAGTCTACTATTTCTGATAATGGAGACAAGAGTTACATTGCATTCTATGATTCGTATCGAAAAGAATATATTGCTCGCGCTTGGTTTAATATAGACCCTGCTACTACGAGTTTTATCCCGTGTACGAGTTCAGGGGCTGATATTTCTAATTGTGCGATTGATCCTAAGACGACCGTTCTTATGAAAGGTTTTAATGGAAATACGACTATCGCAGAAAATGGAGGACTCACCCTTCTTTCTACGAACAAAATTCCACTTCTTCGAATTCATCCAAATGGACGAATGGAACGATATCCTGGAATAGAATTCGCTCTCGATGACACTATCGCTTCGAATCTTCTTGGTATTAAACTTCTCTCCAATGGTGCACAAGTCGGATATGTCGGTATCAAATTTGCAACGGAATCACTTGGTGTTGTTTCATCTGCAGGATTGACCGCAGCACTTGCAACGAACAAAGATCAGATGGTCATCGAATCACTTTCGAGTCGATATAGTTCTTATAAAACCTACCTTGGAGTTTCCTCGGCAGGATCACAAGGAGTAATGTTTGCATTCAAAAATCCGAGTACCAATGAGATGGGAAATATCGATTCTGCGTATATTTCCAATAATCAACCGATTGGGCTTGAACAGTACCCAAAAGTGACTGGTATCGGATGGGAAAATGCGAATCGTATGATTCTCGAAACTTCCGCAGGAACGACTATCGGAAATGCAACGAAAATGTATCAAACCTTCTCGACTATTACCCTCGGGGATGCGGTTTCTCATTTTCCAAAAGTCGTGACGGCAAGTAATTTCGATCAGACTATCGGGACACAGATTTCGAGTGGAAATGGAGAACAAATCGAATCGTATCAGAAAATCGATGTAAATGGAGATGGAGTTCCAGACCTTGTTATCTTTTATGAAAGCGGAAAGATACAACTTCTTATAAATTACAGTGGATCTTTCAAAGATATGGGATTTCTTGCCTATGTTTCGGATGGTGGAAAGTGACGAAAGTGAGTAGGGGATTTCTTCGGTGACAAGTATGATGATATTGTTCTCACAAATGCAAAATGAAAACCAGTTATTCTCGATAATGTCCTCTGAAAATATACACGAACGGATCCTGTTATCGTCAATGAATCTGGTGTAGTAGACAGTATTCACGGACTCGTGCAACAGCTCGAAGTGTTTGATATGGATGCCGATGGAAAATCCGACATTGTTATATTGGATGATAGTGGAGAACTCAATATCCTCTACGGAACCGTTCGTATCGTTGCTGGGAAAGAGGAACATATTTTCGTTAAGAAATTGATAGAATCAGGACTCGGAATACGACTTTCGACGACAGTTCGCAATGACGGTGGAGCTTTTTCATACACTGGATTGACTTCCAGTCTGAGTACGACAGGCGTAAATACAAGTGCATCATCGAGTACAGTGAATCAGGGTTTGATTGATAATCTTATTTATTATATTTATAATTATCGGTCAGCTTCTGCGACGCAAAATTCACAAATTACCCCAGCGATAGCAGGAATGATTTCTACAGCAAGTAGTCTTGCAGGTTCTGGGAATTTTGATACCAGTGCTTTATCGACAACAGCAAATGCAGGAAGTAATCGGACATTTATTCGATCGCCTTTTGCCGAAGGAAAAGGTTTGAAAGTGGAGAAAACCTATAAGATTATGACGAATGAAACTCGTGATACGATGCAAACGGGTGATAAAATTCGAGTGGAAATCGTATTAACGAATACTACCAACAAAGCCTTTCAAGATGCGGTATATCTTGATTCTAATGATCGAAAACTTTTTTTTCCAGAGCAGAGTGGTGTATATACTACCGTGAGTAATAGTGGAGCAGAACAACAACATCCTCTCAAATATCTGACCGCAGGAGAATTTGACTATGGATTCGATTTTGCAACTATTGCTCCGGGCGAAGTTATTCGTATCCAGTATCTCGTAACTGCTACTCCTACCGCATTTGGAAAGATGACGGTCGGACTCTTAGAAAAAGGCGAAGCAGGAGATGATATTTACGGAGATATCGGTCTTTCGCCGAATAATATCTGTGGAGGAACGATGATTATGTGGCGGTCTATTCAGCCATACCCACGAAGTTATCAGAAGGGAACAAAACTCTTTGTGGATAATTCTGTTCTCCCAGATTCACTCGCACAAAATGCTATTGATCTCAATAAAAATGGGATTCCTGATTATATCGATGCTTTGATAGCGAGTGGTAAAGGTGATCCGACGGTTCTCAAGAACTATGCCAATACACAATTCAATCAGTATACGACGAATGCTATCGCGAATAGTATTCCAAAAAATTCACAAGTGGTTTCCTATAATGCGAGCAATCATAGTATAGAAATAGGTGGACTCAATTCTGGAAATATCGAAGCAATCAATGGACAAATCGATGAAGTAGTGAAATGACTCGGTTGTGGATTTGGAGGAGGATCTTGTTTTTCTATGCCACTCAATTGGGCACCTCTTGCACCAGGAACAGCACCAAGTATTATGGGATTTCCACTCGGATCTATGACTCCGAGTACGGGATTGCCAGTATTTTCAGCGATGACAGGACATCAAACAATGTGCGGAGAAGTTCCTTGTTGTCTTCCTTCTATTTGGCCGATAGATAGTACGGCTTTAGTTCCAGGGCCTGTGTGTGGACCAGATTCCGCCGGTGGAGAACTTGGTACATGGTCACCACTCAACTCATTTCGACTCTATATTACTCCAACTATTACTGGTGCTATTGGACTTGCAGCTTGTTTTGGTGGTGTTTCCATGGTTTCTGGAAGAATTCCTCCTCAAGGAGTTTCTCCACTTGTTCCAGGCGGAAATTGTATCGTAGCAGCTCAGCCACTCTCGAGTTGTAAAAATAATGGGACCGATGGAAATGTCTGATATCTCGGACTCGGGATGAATACTAATAATCCTTCGGTTAATGCGAATGCCTGTATAAAAGGAACGGATAATACCATCCTCCTTCCAGAAGATAGAAAGAATATCATCGGATATGTTGCTGGGGATAATGCGCATCTCCCAGAAATCAGTGCGAGTATGGCACGAGGAACTCTTTCAAATCTCTCGGCTGGTCCATTGATTGGTATCGGACAGAGTGCTGGTGGAGCATCGGATTTTGAAGTTTCTCTCGATCCAACAGCTCTGACAAGTTTTGATTTTGGAAATATTATCAAGATTAAGAACTCTCGAGTATCTGCTTTTCCAGATTTTCTGATGGATTGGGCAACTCGACAGTTGGAGGAAATAGTCAATAAACTCACGAGCCTTCCAACCCTCTACGTGATATTTCCAGATTTTTCAGGATTAGATCTCAAAGATTATAAGAATTTCCCAGATAATTTTTCTAAGGCCTTATCATCTGGCGCTCATGATAACAAAGATTATAGTGCATCTTTGCAATCTAATTCTCAGACGACCAATAATACACTTCAATCTACACAAACTGATTATAATTCCTTTGTGACACAGAATAAAGATTCTATTAATTCTGTGGGGCAAGGTGTTTCCTGAGTAAAGGCAACGTATGAATTTATGTCGCAGCTTCCTCTGATAAAACTTCAAACGGAGATGGTGGATATAGCGATACCACTTATTTCCATCGAAGAAATTGATAAAGGAATCAAGAGCGCAGAACTCACTCAGAAACAGTGGAGTGGAGAGCTTGCAGATAAACAGGAAAAATGGTCAAAACTCGGAACGGCGAGTGGAGTTGATAAGCAGGCGATTGTCCGAACTGAGGGTCTTATCGGAACACTCCAGGAAAATATCAATATTATGAAGGAATACAAGAGATTTCCTGAAAAACTTCAAAAGTATTTGACTTGGAAAGAGCGATATGCGAGCCAGCTTCTTTGTAATGTCGAAGCGATAGAATTTATGATGGGAGGTTGGATCTGAGATAATGGAAAACGTTTCCGTACCTGGGTAGAACTCTATATTTTGATCAAAGCTATTCTCAAGTCTTGGCAACTCATCGTAGATCTTTTCTATGGATATGAGGCAGAATGCAGTGTGTGTCGTAATGAACGATATGACCTGAAACATTTTATGATGAAACTGATTTCTGCGATTATCCCACAGATTCCGATTGTTCAGTTTCCGAAGTGGCCAGATATTTGGGTGGATTTACATAATATCCGTGGAGGACTTCGTATTCTTATGCCCGAATATCACTTCAATTTTGTTCCACTGATTCTTCCGACACTTCCTAGACTTTCCCTTCCAAATGTTCCGACCCTTGGTATAGGACTTCCCCTTCTTCCACTTCTTCCACGACTTCCTGATTTGCCAAATCTCCCAGATCTTCCGAGCTTGCCAAATGTGAAGCTTCCTGATCTTCCACCACCACCGACTATCCCGAAGCTCTTCGGAGGAATTGCCGCAGTACTCGATATATTTAAGATTGTTGCGAAGATTCTCTGTATCATGCGTATCAATCCATTCGTACCAGAATGGCGAGCAGGAGATCAGATTGCTCAGATTACTGAGCGACAAGGAACGATGCCAGGACTCGATTTTATCAATGTGGAATTTCCAAATTTCCCACTTTCTTTCATCGATGCTATTAAAATCGGAAGTTTTGTGAATCTCGAATTTGATACTGATTTCATCGTGGCCATGTCAAAAGCGACACTTAATCCGATTAATCAGTTTAGTAACGATCTCTCAACGGTTGGATCTGTTGTTATACCAGATATCAATCTACAGAATACTATTCCAAATCATATAGAAGTGCCCGTTGGTGCTCCAAGTGGATATGTTCCTGCTACGGGAAAACGCAAGGCAACCAGAGATGAAACAATGGCATTTCTTCTTCAAAAACTCTCTTTTGATGTGCTTCATAATTTTGTCGCACTCAACCAATATATGGAGAAACATTCCAGGGAAGAAGTTACTGTACAAGGTCTTAAGGATATATTGACCGAGAACATACAAACAATTCGTGGGCTTCATGACGAGAAAGCTCTTGCAATCGCTGATACACTTCAAAAAGCAGTCTCGTATAAAGGTGATTCTGAAACGAAATTCATCGCAGGCTTACAGGATCAAAATACAGAAAAATTCCGTCTTCTCAAAGACTATATAAAAGGTGAGAAAACCGAAGCAACCAAGCTCAAAACCGAGATGGATACGATTCTTCGAACAGGTACGATGACCCAGGAAACTACCCCAGCTATTTTATCAATTGGAGGGGAAAATATAAAAGCTCTTTCACTTTCAACAGAGAATAGTTTCTGAGAAGATTTGAAACAGAAAATACTTGCTACCAATGATAAGATTATTCCAAGTATGGAGCAAATAAAAAATGGTGGGAAAGATGCAGAGGTTCAAGAGATCCAAGATATTGGGAAAACTCTGGTTTCTGGAATAGAAGAGAATCTCGCTACTTTTGCTCGAGACACCAAGAGAAATGATTCTATTCATACTCTTGCGTATGCAGAAAGTACGAATTCACTTCTTGCTCTTAATACTCCGAATCCTACTACTATCAGCATAACTAATCCAACAACCACGAATAATCCTCCTTCCACTACTACGGCAAGTTACCAATACCAAGGTATTTACATTCTCGATCAGAACAATAATCAGACTCGACTTTTTAACTATATCGATCTCGTAGATGGGAAAGAATCAGTCGTATATATCGATGCAAATAAAAATGGAAATAATGACATCGTCTATCGAATGGATAATAGCCTCTATCTAAAACAAAATCTCCTTTCAACTCCGACCTCTTCACATATTTCTGATTCACCAAAAGTAGTTGCTTGGCAAGATTTTCTATCGACTATTTCCGATAATAATACTACAAAAATACTCGCTGCACCGAATCATTTTGAGGAAACTTTTGTCGCATCCAATGAAATCAACTTCTCATTCCAGCCAGCAAATCCCGTTTCGGATAATGTATTTCGATTTGAATACTATAATTATATCGATCGTTTTGATCGAATAAATGCGGGAGAAAATCCTCTGACTATTTCCCCAAAAACCGCTATTCATAAAGTAGATTTGATTCCCGATCTTTCGGCTGAAACGGTTATGGATACTACTCACGTGGGATTTGTCGGACGTAATAATGTTGCTTCTTTTGGTCGTGCTTCTGGACAGGCAACGGTCACTATGAATACGTACCAATATATCACGCCAGATACCAACGGTATAAATCCTATTATTATCGGGGAATGACGAATGGTATACACGGATACTGGTGGAGCGACTATTAATTATATGCGAGATGGAGAAACTACTCTTCAGACGCTTTCTATCGCCAAAAATACCAATTATGAATTCCTCAAGAATGCAAAAATCTGGATGAAGAGCGGAAAGCTTTATCTCTTTAAATCCGCACAAGAACAAAAAACTCTCAATGTCGACACGCTCTATGGTATGCCGATACTTCCTGGAACAAGAGTGGAATTAACAGGAAATAGTTTTGTTTCATTCTCCTATTTTGATGGAAGTTCTATGCGTCTCGATGGACCTGGAACCTATCAATATCTCGCACTTGGAAAGAAATCTCCTAAATACAATGTATCGCTTTCGGCTCCGAACGATTGGTATTATGCACGTATTTCCTCGGTAGAAAAAGATGTACAAAGTACGACTGTTTCACTCAATCTCCTTTCTCCTCAGCGGCAAGCTGACACGGAAGGTCCGCTCATTACCTATGGCGATGTGATTAAAGTACCAGTGTACCAGAAACAAATTTTGAGTCTCAAAACTTATATAGAAGATATTTCTTGAGTGGATAGTGTCTGGATCGATTCGGATCTTACAAGAGATACCAATGGAGACGGGGATATGACCAATGATGCAGATAGTATTACGCCAAATTCACCCTATGGAATCAAACAGGGAAACACTATTTATGATCTAGAAATTGGACCATTTGATACACTCTTTACGAAGAAAATCCGACTCTTTGCAAAAGATGGAAATGGAAATATCTCTTCGAAAAATGTAACTCTTACCGTGTATCCACCGGTTCCAGAAATCGGCTCTCTTTCCGGAAGTATCATCTCTGGAAATTTAAGTGAAGTTCTCTCCGATGAACCTATTGATATATTTCGACTCAGAAGTGGAAATCTGACTCGGATAGAACCAACTACATTGACTGGAGCGAATACTATTAATGATGGAACATTTGCATTAACAGGAAATGGAACAAGTGGAATTGTGCTCACACAATCCGGTAGACATATTGCTACCATCGATGAACGAACAGGGAAAATTGCACTGGAAGATACATCGTTTCATATAACGGTTATTCCTGCGAATCAAGATGCTCCTCTTCAGATTCAGATTTTGGATGCAAAAAATATTGTCATATTCTCTGAGAAAATTAATATCGCTCCAGTTTCCTATATGGAACAAGTATCGACTTTCGATGGACTCACACGAAATGGTCTCATGATTCTTCCAAGTTCTGGATTCTCGTTTGCAAAGAATACACTTTCGAGTCCAAATCTCCCAGAAGGTGGATATATCACCGATGCGAATCATAAAGCTATCGCTGGTATCTCAAAATGAGGAGATGTTTACATTCTCGATACGAAATATTCTCTTTCTTATACCACGAAAGATTCTTACATCATCCTCCAGATTCAGGATAATAAAAATACTATTGTGGCAAATATCTTGTATAAAATAGACGCAGAATATGCCATTAAATAGAGAACTGTTTCTTATGATGAGAAAGATTTCCTCTTGCAAATACTCAAATACTTCTATAATTCAAAATAGAGGTATTTTTTAAACTATTTTCCTATGAAACTTCCTGAGTCTCTGCTCAATATTTGAACGAAAATAATGGCAGACAAACGTATATTGTCAGGAATTATTGCAACGTTTGTTATTCTGTTCTCGATTGGTGGATATTTTGGATATCAGGAACTCATGAAGCGGTGGGCTATCCCTGAAGTAGCTGGGGCGAATTTTTCTCTCGAATATAGGAAGATCCCATTTGATACTAAAAATATCGATATCACTTTTTCAACGGATCTAGATCCTACCTCTTTGATGACGAAAAATGTTACATTTTCACCTTTTATCGAAGGGAAAGCGAGTGTAAAAAATGGAAATACTATTTCTTATGCTCTCGATAAGAAACTCACTATTGGTGAGAAATATACATTCACTATCGGTTCAGATATCCGTTCTATCTACGGAAAAGAACTCGGGAAAGAGCAGATTTTCACGATCGAAGCAATTTCTGGGGCAGCTGCAACCAAGATTCTCCCATCAGGAAAACTTCAAAATCTCGGACAAAATCTCGTCGTACTTTTCAACATCCCCGTCGTTCCACTTACCAACCTAGATGAGCGAGATAAACTTCCTTGTCCTCTCTCAATTACTCCAAAAGTAGAAGGAAAATGCAAGTGGACCAATGGAAATGTGTTGGAATTCATCCCAAATAAACCGCTGGAAATGGCAACGAAGTACCATCTGAAAGTTTCGGATATTCCCTGACTTCTGTATCCACTCATCAGTGTTCTCGAGGATGATATCATAACTCCAGAACTTTCTATTTCCATACAAAGTTCTTCATTTGACCCGAGTTATGGTATGGTTATAATAACTTCCGCACCAGTAGATAAGACAGAACTTGCGAGAAGTTTGATAGCCTCAGATATAAATAGTGGTACGTGAGTTCCTATGGAAGTACAAATTCAGTGAGTAAAAAATGCAGAAAATAAAGAAAGTGAAACAGTATTTGTTATCACACCCAAAACGGGAGTATTATTGTATTCCAGTAGATATGAATTGACTATCAAGAAAGGATTGAAATCAAAGTACGGAAATGAACCGCTCGCACAAGAATATAATGTCAGTCCACAAAGTGCCGATTTTCTTTCCAACTCTCAGGTATTTCGCAAGATCTATGATGCTTCTGGAGCACTTTCAGATACTCGTGAATATGGAAAAGACAGTTATGGAGCATTGATCTCTACGAAGAATGTCTTTTTTCGATTGACTTTTATGGCGGAAATAGGACTCGATAAAAAGCTTTTTGTACTCAAAACAAGTGCTGGGAAAACGGTCGATTTCGATATCGCTTATGTAAAAGAAGATACTTATGATGAACAGGGGAATAAAACAGGAGTGAAGGAAAATAAGAAATTGCTCGATATTACACCGAAAGCTCCTTTGATAAATGATACCTCTTACGAGTTCCTCTTAACTAAACAGGCGAATAATCTCCTCCCTGCAGATATCGTTAAATCTTATACGACTGCTAAAAAATTTCAGATATTAGGACAAGAATTTTTGAGCAATACCAGCACTTGTATATATTTCAACAATGCTCTTGAGGATGAATATGGAATGTATTCATCTCAGTATGAAATTATTCAAACAAATCCTGTTTCAAAAATCCATGATCTTACATTGGATGGAGAGATGAATTATGTATCAAATTTAAAAACATATATTTGTGCTCAGCATCCTGGACAAATCAGCTACATTCTCGGAACTCGTTTCGATCCCAAAAAAGATTATACCATTACTCTCCCTGCGAAGTTCCAAGATTATTATGGAAACTCAGTTGGGAAGGATTATTCTTTCAAAATAAAAACAGGTAATATCGCCCAGAAAGATGTCTATCTCTACTCTTCTCTCAGTAAGCCTGTTCAGATAATCCCAAATAATCTTCCCATCGTTCTCAATCTGCAATCGGTCAATGCAACAAGTGCCAATATGGAAGTGTGCGAAATGGATTTGGGTGGGTATACACATTATCTCAAAAATAGATATGAGAAATACTATTCTCCTGTTTGTGTAAAAAGTACACAAAAGAATGTGACACTCACCAATCACTATTGGAATTTGACGCCCAATAAGATTGATATCGAGAAAGATATTCTTGGTAGAACTTTGACGACTCCGTTTGTTCTTGTGCGAGCTTCCACCGATTCTTTTAATCAAAGTTCTAATGGGTATATGGAAGACGGTCGAGAGTTCCTCCATGTCTTTGTTCGTTCGAATCTCGCACTCACTCTCGAGGATGCACCAACGACTAAAATCCTTTTTGCACCAAGTTTCGATGGGAAGAGTCTTCCTGATAATTTGACTTTTGACACCTATATTCGTGGGAAAAATGGATTGGAATCAAAAGGATTTCCGATCAAATGGAATATAGAAAAGAAATATTATGAAATTTCTGATAAAGAAAATAAACTCGCACTTATCGTAGCGAAAAATGATCAGTTTTTCGGTATTTTAAACAAGGATACAGATCAGACTTCCAATTATGATTTCAAATATATCGCTGGACAAGATAGTTCCACGAAGGATTATCTCTATATGTATTCAGATCGTCCTCTCTATAAAGCAGGAGATACAGTCTTTTACAAAGGACTTCTCCGACAATTTAACTTCGATGGATACGCGTATTCGCCGACAAAGGCAGGGAAACTAAAAGTAGTCGATGAAAATGAGACAATTCTCACAGAAATGGATATAAAGTTGGATAAAAATTCCAATTTTAACGGACAGTTCCTTCTTCCAAAAGATATGTCGCTTGGACATTACCGTTTTGATTTCTTTGCAGGAAAAGATGCAATTCCGGTATATAATAATGGAGAATTTAACGTTCTTGCCTATAAGAAACCGACTTTTAAAGTCAATATCGTGACCGATAAAACCGATGTCAGTATCGGAGATACGGCTCATATTACGACAAACGCGGAGTATTATTTCGGAGGTCGCCTTGTTAATGCAGATTATAATTATTCTGTACTCACACAATCATATTTCTTCGATGCGAAAGATTATCGGGATTACCAATTTGGGAAAGGATCCAATTATTTTGATTGCATCTACTGGGGATCTTGTGCGTATGGCGATAATCTTATGACAACTTCTACGGGACGACTCGATAATACCGGGGAAGCGAAAATTTCCTATGAATATCCGAAGGCGAATAATGAAGATAACACCGTCGGGGAACAGATTTATAACTATTCTCTCGAGATTACTGATCCCGATACTCAGAAAACAGTTTCCAATACGACAAGTCAGATTCTCCATACCACCGATGCGTATGTGGGAGTGAAAGTCCCCTACTGGAATCTGCAAAAAGATGGAGTGAAAGTCAGTGGAGTAGTGCTTGATTACGATGGAAAATGAATCTCCAACCGAGAAGTGAAACTCGAACTCTGGAAACATGAATGGAAAGAAGTGAAAAAACAAGGAGTTGATGGAACTTTTTATAATGAATCGAGTGTAGAAGAGAAAAAAGACTCAGAGAAAATGGTTTCTTCTGACAATAAAGGAGAATTCTCCGAGTTATTTATTCCACTTTCCGGCGGAGAATACGAAGTTCGTGCGATGTATACAGGAGTAAATAAACAAACTTTCACTTCGTCGTCCATTCTCTATATTTCTGGAGAAAATATAAGCTATTGGAATGATGGAAATAACTCGGTTACCGACTTGATTGCTGATAAAGCGATGATGAAAGTTGGCGAAACGGCAGCGTTTACTCTCAGATCTCCTGTTTCGTCTGGAAAAATGCTCGTAACCATCGAAAAAGATGACGGTGTTCTGGACTCTTTTGTTCGTGATATCACGAGTTCGACACCTCGAATCGAGATTCCTATCAAAGAGAGCTATGTTCCGAATTTTTATGTAAAAGTATTTTTAATCGGTCAAGATCCTGGGGCGAAACTTCCTATCTATAAACGCGCACTTGCGGTTATGAAAGTGACGACTGATCCGGAAAAACTCTCTGTTACCATCACACCCGAGAAAAAACAATACCTCCCAGGAAATAAAGTAAAATTGACCGTAACTGTGAAAGATAGTGAAGGAAAACCAGTATCTGGTGCCAATGGAAGTATCTCTCTCGTAGATGAAAGCTTGCTTGCTCTTGCGGGAAATCCACTCAAGAATCCATTTGCATTTTTCTATGATATGAAACGATACTTGGGAATCAATACTTATGTTTCTCTCGTGAATCTGATCGAGAAATTGGAAGTCAAAGATACTTCCCTCGGGGAAAAATGAGGAGCGGGTGATGGTCAGAAATGAGGGGCGAGTACGAAAAAACGAGGGATTTTCAAAGATACTGCCTTCTGGCAAGCAGATTTTGTAACAAATGCTGCTGGACAATATATTCTCACCACCGATGTACTTCCTGATAATCTGACTACTTGGGTCGTAGAAGCTCTTGTTTCGACGACTGCAGGAAATAGAGTTGGGATTGCGACTGAGAAGATTATGACCACAAAAACGGTTATGGTGAGCGAGAATCTCCCACGATTCTTGGGTTCGGCTGACCTCATTACTTTTTCTCCTGTAGTATTCAATAAAACAGGAAAAGATCAGAGTTTCGATGTCACTATCGTGGCAAATAATATGACTCTTTCCAAGAATCAAAAAACCGTATTTATCAAGAATGGAGAATCTCTGACCGTCCCATTTGAAGCGACTATTGCCAATATTCCACTCTCAAGTTCTGAACCATTCTTCTCGAAGATCACTCTGAAAGCAGTGGCAAAAGATTCCGGAGAATTGGACGAAGTGGAAAATACACTTCCGATTGTTACAACCGCTACCAAAGAAACAGTAGCAACCGTTGGAAAGACCACTAATAGCGCCGATGAACAAATAAAACTCTCAGCTGATATTCGTAAAAATGGCGGTTCATTAAGTGTAAATTATGCGGCGAGTTTACTCCCAAACATCCTCTCTGGAATCGAATATTTGAAATCATTTCCATACGGATGTTCTGAGCAGAGAACCTCTGCTATTATGCCGACGGTATATCTGAAACAGCTTTATGATAGTGTAAAAGTACCATTTGATCTCAAAACGAAAACAGTGAAAGAATATGTGGATCAATATCAATGATATCAGGAACGAAGTCTGGATACGATCATCCGAGGATATTTGGTGGAAATCAAGAATTTTCAACGCATAAGCGGCGGATTCGGATACTGGATGGATAGTCCGGAGAGTGATTTTCCACTTACTATTTCTCTCGTTTCGGCTCTCTCAGAAATTCGTTCTATTGGGTATGCTCCAAATGAGACTATGATGGAAACTTCCATAGCATTTTTGAAAACGAAATTCTACGAAAATAGACGACCATATTGTTATGGTAGTAGTGATTGTACTTGGTCAGTTGCCACAAGACTTGCGACTATTGAAGCGATTCTCGATAATAATAGTCAGGATTATGAAGCATATAAAATGTATAAACTTCTGTCTTTTGAGAAGACGGATACTTTGATACAAGTAAATATATCTCGTGTTCTTGCAAAACTTCTCCGAATCAATGCAATTACCAAAGAGGAAAAAGCTGGTCTCAAAAAGTTGGCAGATGAACAGATGAGAAATATCGCTTCTAATGGTTTGGTATATAATCCACGTGGAGCATTTCTCGGAAGTGCTGGTTCAGCTTCCAGACTTGATGTAACAACCAGATTCATCGAAACACTTTCCATCATGGGGCCAGATACTATGAAAGAATATGATCAGATTATCGATCAAATGGAGCGATGGATTATTTCTGAGAAACAAAAAGATGGAAGTTTCGGTTCGACGGCAGATACATCGAATGTCGTTCGTTCCCTTGCTCATACTATGCGGGCAACCGGGGAACTTCGGGATGTAAATATGCAAGCCAAGATTTCCCTCGATACGGTTCTTCAGGCAGAACAAGGAATCGATCAGAAGAATAAACTCGATGTATTCTCCAAGATTATCCCCCTCGATACTCTCAAGGATACTTCCAGTCTCCATCTCGAAAAAACAGGACAAGGAAATCTCTACTATGATATCGCTATGAGTTATTTTATACCGACGCAAGAAGTTAAAGCACGTGACGAAGGATTCTTCCTCGAGCAAACCTACTACGATTACGATGCTTACAAGAGCATTAAAAAAGCCAAAGAAGAAGAATGGGATAAATATATAAATAGCGATATTTCTTTCAAAGATCTGAAATATCCAAAAGATATCGTGACATATTTAACTCCATTGGAGAATTTTACGGTCGGAAAATTGGTGTATGCCTACAATAGAATTATCATCGGAGAAGCTCGGGATCAGGTAGCTTTTGAAGGATTTATCCCATCGGGATCAGAGTTAGTTAATCCACAATTGAAAACAGAAAATAGTCAGAATGCTCAGGAATCTATTTTCGAACACGAAGAATGGCAAAATGACCGATATTTTGGAACCACTTCTTCGCTCGAATCAGGGATATATACCTTTGGATATATTATCCGACCGACACATGCAGGAACCTATCAACTCCTCCCATCTCGTACTTTTGAGTTCTATCATCCAGAGGTATTTGGAAGAACAGAAGGAAAAGTGATGAAAATTGTAGACGTGAAATAAAATTTAAATACTCTCACACAAATAGTATTTGTGTGAGAGTATTTTTGTATATTAGAATCTAATAATTCATCAAACATCCTGTATCAACAAGCGTTCCAGTGGTATCTACGATCTGGTAAGTTCCAGAACCCATAGCTCTGCCTGCCTGATAGATATCATCACAAGAGAAATAATTTCCTCATGTTTCGATGGTAACTCCTGGTTCGACTTGTATGGCTGCAAGACTTGTTCCGTTGGCTATTACATTTCCTTTCATATCGTAGGGGAGATTGAAAGTTCCTCCGTTGAGGATGAATTTCTGCGTATTGGTATTTACATCTATATTTCCAGTTACAGCCAGAACGAGTGTTGGAAAAAGGTTTTTCATAACACTCTTATAATCGCCTTTTACAAGTGCTTTCGGAGTATCGATGTTTTCAAGAGTCAGAGCTATCTGAAATTGTTGTCGATTGGTTGTGGTACTATACCAATATCCACTATTGGTACGTGGATCTTTTGGGATATTATTCAACACATTTGATATAATCCCATTCGCAAGAACTCCCTCATAAATGACCGTTCCAGAATTGGTAATATTAATGGAATTGAGCGGTAATGGATATGATCCTTCCTTTTGTTTATGACTTTTGAGATCGATCTGAAGTTTCTCGATATCATTTATTCTTCCCGAATCTCTTGCACCATTGATACTGTCAGAATAGGACATGAATCCCACGACAGAAAGAATAGCCAAAATAGTGATAACTACTACGAGTTCTATGAGAGTAAAACCTTTTTTTCTTTGCACAAGAGAGAGAGAAAAATATTTCTCTACGACAATATTAATATTTTTCATATATAGGGAGAATAAAAATAATGTAAAAGACACGATAAGTATACCGTCTATTTCAGATTTTCAAAATCAAAAATTTGACCGGCAAGCATTATCTGCTATAATGCTTGCATTAATGATAAACGAGATTTTTATGAAGTACTTTTCTCCACATTTTCGTAGAATATTTTTTGGTATTTTCCTATTCCTTTTTGGAGGAATTCTCGTGACTTTTGCGCTGGATGTAGTTGATACGAATTTTACTCCTCAGTCAGTAACTACTTCTGGTTCCAATAATAACCAAATCTGGTTTTCGACAGGCTGAGCTGCTACAGGGACTACTTCCTACTGGAATAAAAATAATGACAGTGATACCATAGGAAATTATCTCGCTGGATACTACTATGATACACAATTTGGATTCTTTCGACTCGATTGGAATATGACCGATACTACGAAGAATGTTCGAGTTATTGGATCCACCGACAAATGTGGAACGGGATATGGGTACAAATTCGGAGGATATGCCCAGAGTGATTTTGCTGGATTTATGAAATTTGACTACGATGCAAATAATTTTGTCTACTATTGCCAGGATGATAAGAAACTCCACGGATGGGCATATAATGAATCTCTCGGATTTCAAAGTTTCGAAGGCATAAGTTTTGAAATTATTGCACTCGCACAGAATCCGCAGACTTTTATTCCAAATTCTGGATCTGATCGATTTTTTGTAAATAATAATAGTATTATCCTTATGAATCTCCCAATGAATACCCAAGATATACAAGGGAGATGACTTGCTAATAAACAAGGACAAGAAGCGATATTTTATATCGTGAAATAATTATAGCTTGTATTTTTGTAATACACTCTATAAAAAATTGATTTTGTACAAATATTGTATATAATTTTCGTACAAATTATAAATTAATCATCTCATTTATGACTACAGAACTCATTAGTATATCGGAATATCGGAAGAATATTTCTATGTTCACAGAAAAAGCAACTAAAACAAACACATGTTTTATCATCACCGCTCATGGAAAACCAATAGGTGAATACAGACCCCTTAATTCAGGTGATGTAGTAATAAAGAGTAAATACTCACAAGATTTCATCGATGAACTTGCGGAGATAGAAAAAGAACCAAATATCTGACCATTTAATAATACCGCAGAATTATTCGATCACCTAGATAATGTATGAAAATAATTACAAAAGGTATATATGATACTATGTATCGAAAACTTTCACGTGAACATAAAATAATCACCAAAGATGCAATTGAACTTTTTGTAGAAAATCCACATCATCCGTCACTTCGTAATCACCCACTTGACCCGCCACTTGAACGATATCGGAGCATCTCTATTGATAATGATTTACGAGTATTGTTTCGTATGGATACTTCATGAAATGCTCTATTTTTAAAAATCGGAAAACATAATGAAATCTATAAGAGAGTTTTGTAATCACTAATATTATTATATCCAAGAGTTCAAATCCATTATATTTTACCTTTCATATATATGTTCTCACTCAAAAAATATATCGCTTTCACTTTAGTCCTCGTCATGGTTTCTCCTCTTTCATCGGTGGATGCTCTGACATTGCAACAGACAGTGAATAATATCCAGGCGACTGATCCGGCTCTTCCGACAGGAGTGGTAAATCCGAAAGGATATATCGGAAGTCTTTTATCCGAGCTCTTTTGGGGATCTGCTGACGGAGCGAAAAATGGAAAAATTAAACCACAATACCTCGATGTTATTACCAACAATATATGGACACAATCAGGATCCAATGCTTTTTATAGCGGAACAGGAAATGTGGGAATTGGAACGAGTACTCCCTCCGCTTCTCTGGAGATCAAGCGAATCATAGCAGATGGGAATTTCGCTGCATGGATAGAAGGTTCTAATGCTGCAAATTTCGGACTCGGAGTCAATATAGCAAGTACGGCTGCCACCGTGGGTATTGCCGATTTTCGATCTGGAAATATTTCACGACTGTATGTGAGAGCCGATGGGAACGTGGGTATCGGCACTAGTGCTCCAGCGTATTCACTCGATGTTGCAGGAATCGTCCGTTCTTCCACAGGAGGATTTATGTTCCCTAACGGGACAACTCAAACGAGTGCTGGTTGGAGTTTATTAGGAAATACTGGTACCACAGCCGGTACAAACTATATCGGAACGAATGATGATCAAGATCTTGTTTTTAAGCGTTGAGGGATACGGGCTGGATTTATAAGTAGTATATCCTTAGCAAATACTGCGTGGGGTCCAAATGCTTTCGCATACAATGCTACAGGAAGTAACAATACTGCCATAGGATCTCAATCTTTACAGAATAATACTATAGGAAATGGTAATACTTCATTAGGAGCTCAGTCTCTCACACAGAATACTACAGGATGATACAATACTGCCCTTGGAATTTATGCACTGACAAATAATACTACAGGATGATACAATACTGCTATTGGTCTTAGATCTTTGCAGAGTAATACATCAGGTATGATGAATAATGCAATGGGACATCAAGCTATGTCAAGTAATACTACAGGAAGTAACAATACTGCCATAGGAGGAGGTGCTTTATCTGTGAATACAACAGGATGGTGAAATACCGCATTAGGAATAAATACTTTATGAAGTAATACAACAGGAGGATATAATATTGCTATTGGACATAGTGCTTTGAATCAAAATATGACAGGAAATAATAATATTGCGATCGGAATGGCTGCAAATGTATGAACGGGTAATCTCACCAATGCGACAGCCATTGGAGCATACTCGCTTGTATCTACGAGTAATTCTCTCGTGCTCGGATCGGGTGTCAATGTCGGGATTGGTACCAGTTCACCAGCTTATATGCTCGATGTTGCAGGAATCATCCGTTCTTCTTCTTGAGGTGTTATGTTCCCCAACGGGACCACTCAAACGAGTGCTGGTTGGAGTCTAACTGGAAATGCTGGTACGACAGCTGGTACAAACTATATCGGAACGAGTGATAATCAGGATCTCGTTTTTAAACGCTGGGGAGCACAGGCGGGACTTATTAATGGTTCTTTATCTAATACTGCATGGTGATTAAATGCTTTATGAAGTAATACAACAGGTCGGTGGAATACTGCGAATGGAACTTCTAGTTTATGAAATAATACAACAGGTTGAATGAATACTGCGAATGGATCTGAAACTTTACTTTTTAGTACAGTGGCTTGGGCAAACACTGCAAATGGCTATCAAGCTCTAGCATATAATATAAATGGAAGTTCAAACACTGCGAATGGTGCACAATCTTTAACTTATAATACTACATGATTTGGTAATACGGCTGATGGTGCTAGTAGTTTGCGAAATAATACAACGGGTTGAATGAATACCGCTATCTGAAATGGAACTCTTTATGCTAATATAACAGGAACTTATAATACTGCGCTTGGATTGTCCGCAGATGTCTGAACGGGTAATCTCACCAATGCGACCGCCATTGGAGCGAATGCTCTTGTTTCTATGAGTAATGCTCTTGTGCTTGGATCGGGTGTCAATGTTGGAATCGGGACTTCTTCTCCTTCTGATCTCCTCACCCTTTCTGGTATCACTGCAACACTCATAAATCTGAATGGGGCAACAACTAACTATCGTGGACTCAAGATGTCGAACTCTACAGGATCCGAACAATGGTTCGCATGAGCAAATAATGCAAATAACTATGTTATCCGACAAGGTGGAACGACGGATATCATGACTTTCGCTGGTGGAAATGTGGGGATTGGAACAATGAGTCCAACTAATAAACTTGATATTAGAGCTATTAACTATGCTCCTAATCAAAATGGAGGTATTCAAATTGGTACAACTAATGGCTTTTGGATTTCTAGTTTTACAATAAAGTCAGATGTTAGTGGGGTTGCACGTACGGCGATAGATACTACTGATGGTACAGTTAACGGAGCAACTAACGAAGCCATATCTATAAGTACAAATGGAAATATTGGAATCGGAACTACCTCACCAACCAGTAAACTCCAGGTCGTAGGACTTCCGGTTTATGTCAATAATTCTGGTGCTCTGGCAGGAGGATTAACCGCTGGTGCTTTTTATAGAACGGGGGCTGATCCAGATCCTGTCATGGTAGTACATTAAGAGATTCATAAAAAATTTCGTTTGACAAGACCATTTGATTTGGATTCTCAAGAAAATCCTCTACACTCCTCTCATCTTATATTTATATATACTTCATTCTATGAATCTCTCTAAAATTAATTGGAAGGCGATACTTTTGACTCTTTGGGTAGTATTTTCGTTTCTCTATATCTCTTATTCGATATTTGAGAATTTTAAAACAGGTATGCTTCAAAATATTCAAAATGCTTATGTACAAGGTAAAGCTGATACTATTAATACGCTTATCAAGCAAGCTTCGGATAAAGAATGTAAACCATTTAACGTTTTTTCTGATGATAAAAAAGTAGATTTGATTAATATTTCTTGTCTCAAGCAAATCCCCAAAGAAACAAATTCTCCTGTCGCTCCACAAAAATAAGAAAATAATTTCCGTTAAGTTGATTTTGAAAATACCATCGATTATTCGATGGTATTTTTCTCGTTTACTCTTCCTATCGTTACTTCTTAATGAGTTCTTTGATCGCCCCTTTGATTACTTGTCTCGGCTTTCCAAAGGAAGAGTCCCCACGTTCGACCGAAAAAATACGTGTATATATAGTTCCTGCATAAGATCCCGTATTGGTTACGAGCTCACCATTTTTATTGATATATTTGTATTGTTCGCCACCACTTCCAGTAAAGATTTGAAAAGTTTGTGAAGTAGGGTTTTTGTAGAGGAAAAATATATCTTTTTCTGATAAACTACTTGTATCTGTTTCCCTGATGATATTTTCTGTACTTGATTGTAAGAGAGACACAGTATTACCTTTATCATAATCATCCTCGATGGTGCGATTCTGTAAAAGAATGAGTGTTACTCCTCCCATTGCGATGATAAGAATGGCAACTCCAGCGAGAACAGAAATAAGGGTTTCTCCTTTCTTTGAGTTTGAAAAATTATACATTATAGATATACTAGGAAATAGAAGATAGGGAATAGTTTATGGGAAATAGTGAGATTTTCATTTCTTGTTGCTCTTACATTTCTGATAATCGTTCCCCATAGAATTTGTGACAAGTATATCTAAAAATATCTGAAAAAAAAATGAAAAAAAATACTATAACCTTCAAGAGTGGTTTTACTCTTCCAGAGATATTGGTTGCAATTACTATTTCTGTTATGATTATGGGTGGTATTTTTGGTTTTCTGACGAGTCTTCAAAAAGACATCCTCCAATCGAAAGAATCAACTCAATCATATACCAATCTGACTGATTTTATCAGTACTATGAATAATCTGAACAAATTATATTCGAGTGCTAATGTTATTGTCAGTGGGTCAGGAGTATATAATGTAGCACTTTTAACACGTCCCGATAAAAGCGCTGGAGTTTTGATCGGAGTAGTAGAACAAAAAATAGGAAATACTTCTCGAATTGATCCCGTGGCCAATAAAAATATTTACGGTAAAAAAGTTATAGCGTACCAGAAATTAACTGCCTCGCAGATTACCTCTATACTTGCTTCTACAGCCAATCTCTATACTATTGATTTCTCAGATGAAGGTCTTTTTAAGAGTCTTCCTGTCACAGATTTTTTTATAACACCCTATAACGCAGGGAAAATTCTTGAATACACTTTCTTTGTAGAAATCCCTTTTTATGAGAATCTGATAGGAAAACAGAGAGGAAATATAGAACCAGAAGTCACGATATTACCATTTACTCTTGATTTCTAAAAAATGTTTAAACGTTCTTTATATAATTACCGAGGAAGTGTCTTCATTTATGCTATGATGATAAGTTTTTTCGCGGTTATTATTGGATATATTATCACGATTAAAATAGATTCTCTGATAGAAAATCTCGATATACAGAATTATAATATGAAACTACATTCTAATTTGACAGAGAAGGCAGATCTCGCCATAGGATACGATCTTTCTGTCAATGCTAATGGAAGTGGATTTACTAATACGATACTCTGTCCTAATAGTGTGACTTTGAGCGGTACTCTCGCAAGTGGTATGACAACAACAATACCTACTATTCCATTTTTTAATAACACGACCTTTGTCTGCTCTGGATCTACTTCACAATGAAATCTCCTTCTCTCTTATAATTCCGGAGGAACTATTTTTTCAACAGGGAGTTACTGAGGATCAATGATTTCTCTTTCACCATTGGATGGTACTGGTTCTCGTACGGGAACATTTACTGATAGTTCTGGAACCTATATTTCATTTACTGCAACGGGAACATTTTCCAATCTAGATCTGGATCGCAATTCTGATAATTTTCGAGTTTCTTCTAGTGGCACATATCTGTATCCAGGCGGGCAATGAGACGATGATGATCTAGCGAGAAAAATCATTTATGGATACATCAAAAAAAATACATCTTGGCACAATAGTTTTCTGATAAATACACCGATTCGGAAATATACCACCAATAATCCTCTTAATGCGAACTCGACAGCTATTACGGCCGATCTCACACAAACAGGATATCTGCGATTGGATATAGACAATCCTTATTCTATCCAAGTACTAGAATTTAATAAAACAATATTTGATAGTACTAAGGAATTACGAGTCATTACGGGAAGTACTGCTTCTTTTTCTACGGGTGGTATTGGTTGGATAATGCCAGATTTGAGTTTATCTAATATTAAAACTGGAGCAAAGATTTTTGATACCAAAAATAAAGATTATGCCATATTTCTCTCGTTTTCTGGAAACCTCACTAATACTGGAATAGATTTTCTGAAATACAAAATAAATATGGAAAATGAATATGGAACAGGAATATATATTGTCCCATTAGATGAATCTAATAGTGGGATTATCAAGTATCTCGGAACCGATATTATCATCGACCGAGATAAAGATTATCGGTATAAGCAATTTGAAGTGGTACGAGAAAATACACAGACTACGCCGAGTTTTACTATTGCCGATTCCTGTAAAGTTTCCTGACAGATATATTCAGCAACGAGTATATATCCAGGAACTACCAATTTTCCATGATTCTGTGATGAACCAGACAAGATTCTCTGTACTGGTTCTGGTACAGGGCAGATATGGTCCATGTGTAATGTCTGAGCAAATACGACTACCAACTATAGCAGTACAGGAACTGATCGTACTACCCTCGCAAATGTTGATGGAAAACTCTTCCAATTTGCTCGAAATGATGGATTTGATACCTATAGTGCAACTCCCACTCTCACAGGAGGATCGAATGTTGCCACCAATATATTTACTGGAGCGATTGCCACTACTTGGTATTATAATGGTACAAGTAACTATGATTGGCGAGTGACGCAACTTTCTACAACCACAAATACAACGGCTAATATTTGGCCTATCAGTCCCTGTGCTACACATTATCACGTTCCAACACAAAGTGAATTCCAGACTGCCTATACTGTATTTTGAAATGCCACGTATGGTAATACCGCCAATCTCCCAACTATACTAAAAATGCCATATACCGGCTGGCGCAATTACCAGAATGGTTCACTTTCTAGTCAGGGGACAATCAGCTTCTACTGGTCATCTAGTCCATCTACGACGATCAGCTCCACGCTACTTTTCTATCCCACTGGGGTGAATCTTACGAGTCCTAATAGTCGGGCGAATTGATTCTCTGTGCGATGCATCCATGATTAATACAATTATTTTTTATATCAATGAAATATCCTTTCCTCCTCTGAGTCGATGAGGCTGGACGAGGTTCTTGGGCGGGTCCCGTCGTTGCCGGGGCTTGCGCTCTTCGAAAGGATACTATTTATCCATTCTCCTCTCTGCTTAATGATTCCAAAAAACTCTCTCTGAAAAAACGGGAAGAGATTTTTAAAATGATTCAGATATCTATGAAAAAGAAAGAATGTTTCGGTGGAGTAGGGATTATCAGTTCTGAGATTATTGACCAAGTGGGTATCCGTGAGGCGAATCGTTTAGCGATGCAAGAAGCTCTCCGACAAGTTCTTTCTCAGATAGGAGAAAATTATGAAAGTATCAAAATAGATGGACGAGACAATTATAAATTTCACACTATTGATTCAAAGAAAATTGAATACATTGTTCGTGGTGATTCTTTTGTTCCAGAAATCCAAGCCGCTTCTATTCTGGCAAAAGTTAGTTGAGATCATCTGATGGTGGAACTTTCGAGAAATTATCCACAGTATGGATTCGAGAAACATAAGTGATACGGAACTCGTCTTCACGAAGAACTTTTGAATCTCCATCGACCGTCAGAAGTACATCGCAAGACCTATGCTCCTATTAAGAAATTACTTTCATTATAGAAATTATATTTCCTTTTTTATCTCTTTTCTCTATACTGCGCAAAAATATTTTTCTCATCTCTTTCATATGTTACAAACTAATACACCAATTTTAATACTTTCCTGACCATCCTGAGTAGGGAAAACTACTGTCTGGGAAACTCTTCATACCGATTTTTCTAACCATCTCGAGAAAATAGTTACAACTACGACTCGACCGAGACGAGAAGGTGAGATAGAGGGAAAACATTATTATTTTCTTTCGCGTGCAGAGTTTCAATCTCGCATAGATTCGGGTGATATGATCGAATATGCTCTGGTACATGGAAACTATTATGGATCGACTTTTGCGGAATTGGAACGAATTGTACAACTCGGAAAATATCCGCTCTATATTATCGATCCTCAGGGGATGGTGCACCTGAAACCACTTTTACAAAACCGCGGATATCCCGTTCAAACATTTTTTCTCCTTCCGCCATCAGTTGAAGAATTGCGAATTCGTCTTTCTGGACGAGGAACCGAACATTCCGAGAATCTAGAACTTCGTCTGGCAAATGCTCTGGTGGAGATGGAAGAACAGGATTTCTACGATCATAAAATTATAAACACGAATCTCTCAGAAACAATAGAATCTCTTGCAAATATTATTTTCGCCAAATAACCTTGCTTTTGTGGGTTTTTCTCTATAATAAAAGTGTTTCATTTATATGACAAAGTGAGCGGAGAATTTCTTTCTTGTTCATACAAAGTCAGTTAAAATCCTCTTGTTTTCCAAGACTGTACGAACTTCGAAATAAAATTTCCGCTCACTTTGCATTTTTAATTTACTACCTATTTTCCCTATGATCGATATCAAAATTCTCCGAAGTAATCCCGAACTTGTACGAAAAGCACTCCATGATAAGGTAACAAAAGTGGACCTTGATCGTGTTATTGAGCTCGATACGAAGCGTGTTCCTCTCAAACAGCAGGTTGATGAAATCCGAGCTGAGAGAAATAAGCTCTCTGATGCCATGGGAAAAGGAAAGCCAGAACCGGCTTTGATTGAAAAATCAAAACTTCTCAAAGAACAGCTTCAAGTTTTGGAAGTGGAATCTGAGAATATTGAAGCAGAATTCCTCGCGCTTTACAAGTGCATCCCTAATATACCAACTACAGATACTCCAGTAGGATTGACAGAAGATGATAATGTTATCGTTCGCCAATGGGGAACGATTCCTACTTTTGCATTTCCTGTAAAATCTCATGCGGATATCGCCAATGCTCGTGGATGGCTCGATAAAGAACGTGCTGCCAATGTTGCTGGTGCGCGTTTTGCTTATCTTAAGGGAGATCTGGTACGACTCCAATTCGCCTTGGTTAATTGGGTTATGGATAGTTTAAGTGATTCAAATATTCTTGCTGGAATTATTGCAGAACATGGATTGAAAGTTTCCGATAAACCATTCACACCCGTTCTTCCTCCGTATATGATCAAGACCGCTCCATACGATGCGATGGATCGACTCGAGCCACGAGAAGACCGTTACAAAATAGAAGGACAAGATCTCTGGCTCCAGGGCTCTGCGGAACATGTACTCGGATCTATGCACGCAAATGAGATTTTCGATGAACGCGATATGCCCGTTCGATACCTCGGATATGCGACGAGCTTCCGCGGGGAAGCATGAACCTATGGGAAAGATATGGAAGGGATTATCCGAATGCACCAGTTTGACAAGATGGAAATGGAGAGTTTCTCAACCGCCGAAACTTCTCATGATGAACACCTCCTCTTCTCAGGAATCCAAGAATACTTAATGCAACAACTTGAAATCCCGTACCAGAAACTCCAAAAATGTACTTTTGACATAGGAAAGCCGAATGCGAAAGGATCTGATATAGAAGCGTGGCTCCCAGCTCAGAATAAATACCGAGAAACTCACACAGCAGATTACATGACTGATTATCAATCTCGTCGACTTCAGACTCGTGTACGACGAGCGGGTGGTGAAGTGGAACTCATTCATACCAATGATGCAACGGCATTTGCTTGCGGACGAGCCCTCGTAGCTATTATGGAAAACTATCAAAACGAAGATATGACCGTGAGAATTCCAAAAGTCCTTCAGAATTATATGAGTGGGAAGAAAGTGTTATAAAAATTTGACTTTGTGTATTATTTGCATATAAAGTTATAGAGTAATTAATCCTTAACAAACTTTTTATATGTCAGTAGAATGGGACGGACCTCTTCCTCTTCATGAGAGATATCCAGACTTGGATAAATTGGATTATCAATCTATAAATGAGGGATAAGCCTAAAATGTGTTGGTACAAATCCTTTGCTTTTAGCTACTGTATCTGCTAAACTTGGCAGTACTTAGTTTCTAATCTATCTTTGTATGATTTACACAAAAAAACACTTGTAACAAATGCGGTAAAAATAGGGTGCAGAAATACGGGGTTAGCAGAGGAAAACAGCGATACAAATGTCTTGTGTGTCTCGCTGTATTCATACCGAAAGACACCTCTTGGATACGCACTGCTTATGTAGATTACTCTCTTCATAAACAAACCCATAGAGAACTTGGAAAAACACTTGGAAAGAATCGAAATACCGTTCAAAAATATCTAACGGGAAACATCCACTATACCGGAGAACTACCAATCCTTCGTGAGACCGAACGTATGTGCGTTGTGATCGACGCAACCTATTTTAGTTCCCGTACGGATGGCATGGCTTTAATCCGAAGTAATGCAGGACTCAATCTGGTATATGATTTTGTATCATCAGAATCATTAACGAGTATTAGCAAGCTCATGAGCACTTTTGACTCTGCCTGATATACAAAGAATACCGATGCATTTACGATCGACGGAAGGAGATTCATGTTCGATCTTCTTAAAAAGAAATACCCTGCTATTCCCATACAGATGTGCATTTTTCATATGAAAGCGATTATCAGGAGATATACCACCCTCAGACCGAAAACAAGGCTCGGGAAAGCCCTTAAAATCCTCAAAACGATACTGTGACGCATTCCAGAAAAAATGTTTCTTCGGATATTATCCCAAGTAGAGCATATCTACATTGACTTTCTCAAAGAACGGAACACAAACGGACAGTACGAGCACAAGCGATTACGGAGTGCCGTGGCAAGCATTCGGTATTATCTTCCATACCTGCATACGTACGAGAGATATCCGCACCTTTCGATACCGAGAACTACGGGCATTTGTGACGGTTATTTTTCACATGTAAAAGAGAAGCTAAAACCTCATCGAGGAATCTCTCGGATTCAGCGAGATTCTCTTCTTATCTTTCTCCTCGAAGAACAGAACAGGAAGGCAAAAGTTTAGGAATAAAACCAACACATTTTAGGCTTAATCGAAAAACCAACACATTTTAGGCTTATCTCATAAATGACCCCCAAATAGGAATTGTTTTCTATCAAATTGTTGCACAACTTCCGGAAGAATTGAAAGTAAAACTTATGAAAAAAGAGACAAAAATAATATTTTGTTCTAATATTCGTTATGCTTACGATAGAACATACAGTTGATGAAATAAGGAGCTTATATTGGAAAATCTTCAAGAGATAGGAATAAAGGCTAGATTTAATACCGAAGAATCTGAAATGTTTATACGAGCTGTAGAACAAGTCTGTAATATACAATTATTAGAAAGAAAACCGAATACTGGTTCTTTGAATATTCTGAGTAACATTACAGCCAGATTCAGAAAAACTTTCGGATGAGAAACTCAACCAGTCAATACTTAAAATGGATACTAAAAATCCTTCCGCCACGGCGGAAGGATTTTTTATATTAATACTGCTCAAAAAATACCTTTTCTTTCTCGATTCCGATATTTTCGAGTTTTTCTCTCGCATCTTTCACCATCGCAGGACTTCCACAGAGATAGAATTCTCCGTAAGTTGCGATATTTTCTCTCGTGAGAAAATCGGTTACTCGTCCATAAGTCGTTCCTTTTGCGTTTTCTTGACTCAAGAACAACTGGTAGTTAAAAAGGGGATACTGTTCCTTCATCTGATCGAGAATCTCGGTATAGAAGATATCTACCACATTACGAACTCCGAAGAGGAAGAGGAGGGGGGTTTCGATAGTAGTATCCATCATCGCACGAATCTGGAAATAGAGCGGAGCGAATCCTGTACCTGTTCCTATGAAGAGTTTCGGAGTGGTATTGGCTTTGAGAACGAAGTGTCCGAGTGGAACCATTCCCATAATCTCCTCATCTATTTCGAGTGAGCAGATTTCCGTACTTCCCGCACCTCACTCGACCTGTTTTATGATGAAAGTAAAAGTCTGACCATCCGTATATCCGATAGAATACGCCCGTCGGAGTTTTGACTTTGGAAGCACGAATAGAACATATTGCCCTGGTTCTACTTGAATAGTTTCAGAAGTTGTAAAAATCAGTTCATATACATCGTGTGTGAGTTTATTTTTACCCGTGAGGTGAAAGGAAAGTTGTTGCATAGATTATAATTTTGATGATTTATAAATATCTTCTCGGAAAGACTGGATTCGCAGTACTTTTGTATCGAGTTTTTCTTTTGCTATATAGACATCGAGCTTATCGGAAAATCAGAGTTGGTCGTATCCGAGACAAATAACTTTCGGTTTGTAGATCTCAAGCCATTGGAATGGATTACTTCCTTCTCCGATGAGTACAGAGTCGAGAAATTGAAAAGATTGTTGTATATTTTGCAACCTGGTTTCCTGATTATTTCTCGGAAGCCGACCTTTGAATCTGAGAACATTTGCATCGGTGGCGAGTATGGTAACAATCTTGTCTCCGTGCATTTTTGCATTTTTGAGATAGTATTCATGCCCTGGATGGAGAATATCGAAAGTTCCAAAAGTGAGAACATAATCTTCTGTTTTTTGTACCATTTCAACATCTTTTTGAATCTGATCTTTAAGTGCTTCCAAACTCTCAAATTTTTTATTATCGCGTATCTTATAGAGTGTCATTATCTCAATTTCCTGTCCATAGATATCGGCATCGAAATTAAAGAAATGAGCTTCAAATACAGGACTATTTTTGAGATATACTCAAACTCATCGGTATATCTGACCATTTACCAAACCATTGATTTTATAGGTTCATTCCGCTATGATATCATCCGCTATTTCGATATTGGCAGTTCTAAATCCGAGAGTTCTCCCGAGTTTTTTTCCCTCGATAACTTTCCCTCTGATGAGCGTATACATTTTACGAAAAGTGAATAATAGTGTAAATAAAATATTTGAAGATATTATTCTGGTATTTTCGCGATTTCTGATACTAGATTGAGTCCGGAAACTGCATAGGTTTCGGTTATGCGAACTTTGACCTGTTCTTCATCATTGCAAGTGAGAATCCCAAAAATAATCGGTGTTTCGTATGCCATTGTCAGGTCCATAAGTCCACGGGAACTTTCATTGCAAACATAGTCAAAATGAGGAGTATCTCCACGAATCACAACCCCAAAACAGATAATGAGATCATAAGTGTCAGTGTCGAGCAGTCTACTCGTAAATCCTGGGATTTCAAAAACTCCAGGAACGAGAAACATATCGATGTTTTTGAAACCTTTTTCCTCCAAGAATTTTCTATTTATATCCTCAAGTTGTTCGGTATAATTTCTATTGAATTCGCCTGTCACGAAGGCAATTCTCATATTTGTATCCAGATTTTCTATATTTTTTAAACTACTTTTATAGTCGGACATATTTTTATAATATTACAAGATAAATAGTTTTTAGGAAACTTCTCATTTTTGTAAACAAAAGTTTCACTGAGTATACATAAATAAAAATGATTTCCAGTTTTTCTTTGTGGATTCATCAAATGAGAATTCGATTCTCTGTTTTGAAGAATGAAGAAAAACTGGAAATTATATTAATGTTATTATTGTAATAAGAAATGTTATTTACAACTCATCATCTTACTAATATATTTTCCCATCATATCAAATTCGAGATTCACATTATCTTCCATTTTAAGATCTCAGAGATTTGTAATTTCTTGGGTCAAGTGTATAAGTGAAACAGAGAGAAAAACTTGTCATTGATCTACTATTGTGAGACTGACCCCATTGATAGTAATACTTCCTTTTTGAATAATAAAATCCTGAAATTTCGGATCAAAATGGACAGTAAGTATCTTGGATTGATCGTTATTTATGATAATTTCTGTTATATTTCCGATAGCGTCGACATGTCAGGTTACAAAATGACCATCTATTCTATCTCCCACTTTGAGACTTCGTTCGACATTAAAAAAACCCCCAATCTTTTTGGTTCAAAAATTGGTGATTTTGAGACTTTCTTCCATCGCAAAGAAACTATATTTTTCTGCATCTGCTTGTGTAACAGTCATACAAGCTCCATCGTGGGCGATACTTTGTCCGATGGTCGGGATTTCTTGGAAAGTATTTTCAAGCGTAAATACTCCATTTTGGATATTCAGAATCTTTGCCTTTTGTTCGATAATTCCAGAAAACATAAATACGGTGAGTTATGAAGATTAGACTGCTTTTCGTTCATCAAAATTAGCATCATTTGCTGCCTCTTGCCCTTGAAGTTGTCTTACATATTCAGCCTTTTGTCGTATAAGATTTGAGAAATCGGTAGGATTTACTTCTTTATTGAAAACAATAGAAGCAATCGTATTATTTACTCCTCTCAGAAAACATGTAACAGGGTTGGTTTCAGTGGCAATAAAACGTTCTAGTTCTCATATTGCTCATGAGTGAGTAATATTCATAATTTCAACCACTTCTGGTGATGAGGGAAGTGGTTGATTTATGAGTTGAGCATTTGCAAGAGTTGTTTGACGATTCTCGGACATACAATCGGACGTTCAGTGATAAGGAATTTATGGCTCCGATTATACCACGAACGTCCAAAAAAGCAAATTATCCTCGTATTTTCTTTTCAATCTCGTCAGCGATAGTTGTATTTTCCTTGAGGAAGAGACGTGCATTTTCGCGTCCTTGTCCGAGTTTGGTATCTCCATAAGAGTAGAATGCACCAGCTTTCTTGATGATTCCTTTTTCAGAACCGATATCGAGAATCTCGCCTTCGAGAGAGATTCCTTCGTTGAAAAGTACATCGATTTCTACCTCTTTGAAAGGTGGTGCAATTTTATTTTTTACCACTTTCACTTTCACTTTATTTCCCATGGTTTCTTTGTCATCACCGGTTCCGCTTTCGAGTTTCTCTTTTCGGCGAATATCGAGACGCTGAGAAGCATAGAATTTGAGAGCATTTCCTCCGGTAGTAGTCTCAGGATTTCCAAACATTACTCAGATTTTCATACGAATCTGATTAATGAAAATAACCGTAGAATTGGATTTAGAAATAACTCCTGTGATTTTACGGAGTGCTTGACTCATAAGTCGAGCCTGAAGTCCCATAAAAGAATCTCCCATATTTCCCTCGATTTCTGCTTTTGGCACGAGAGCGGCAACTGAATCGACTACAATTAAATCAACGGCATTCGATCGAACAAGAGCATCAACAATTTCGAGTGCTTGTTCTCCATAATCGGGCTGAGAAATAATCAACTCGTCAACATTTACTCCAATCTTCTTGGCATATTCTGGGTCAAGTGCATGTTCTGCATCGATAAATGCAGCAGTTCCACCGAGTTTTTGAACTTCTGCGATAGCATGAAGTGCGAGAGTGGTTTTCCCAGAAGATTCTGGTCCATAGATTTCTACTATACGCCCTTTTGGATATCCACCACCAAGCGCAGCATCGAGAGCTATAGATCCTGATCCAACCATCTCAACTTTTATCGCTTGTTGGTCTCCAAGTTTCATAACCGAACCTGCTCCAAATTGTTTCTCGATCATCGCAAGTGCAGCATTGAGAGCCTCTTTTTTATTGTCTACCATAAAGTTGTTGTGAAGAAATAATATAAAATGGAGTATATATAATTTCTTTTCCATTGCAAATCTTTTTCATACTTTTACAGAATTTTGTATTTTTGTGAAAAGAAAACTCATCTTTCCTGGAAGATGAGTTTTCAATTTAAATATTTACTTTTGTTTAGAAAAATCTACCGTGAGAATGTTATCTACTCTCTTCGTTATTCAGTGTCTTTGATTGTTCCAAGTATCACTAATTTCTTTTAATATTTCCATAGTCTCATTATCTATTTGAATATATTTTTGCTTTGTACTTATCTGTACCTCATTAGCGAGATTATTTGCTATCTCAAGAAAAGAATCTAAATCTGTTCTTTCTCCAAAAAGCTGCTTCGGGGAGATATGAAGTTTATAAAGAGAAAAAGCTATATATGCAGCATGAACTTTATAAGGGGAATGTGCCTCAGTTCATATTATTTCTATATATATTTCTAATCCTTTCCAAAGACTATAGACTTCTGCTCGTATCTTTTGATTTGTTTCATTACATAAAAACGTTGCAGGAACATTTCGATCAATAACTTCTTTTTTTAAAACTTTCGCAAAAAGAAGTTGTATTTTCCCTACTACAGTCCTCCGTATCTGAAATATATCCATGAGTTCTTCATCTTCTAATACTCGTAATAGAAGTGCACTTTTACCACGAATTTCTTCTAAAAGTACTATGAGTTCATCTCCTGTTTTGGGTTTGTGTTCCAGAAGATTAAAAATAACATCCTGTATTGCAGGATCTCTCATAAAAGGATGAGTTTTGCAGATTTTTCTAAACTTTTCTCGTTGACCGAATCTTACAGTTGCGAGATCTTGGCCTGGTAACTGAGATATAGTTATCATATTTGATGTATTATAAAGTATAAACAATTATTGTTCTACAGATAAAAACATTTTTGTCAAATCTTTTTTCTGAAAAACTCTCGTGCAAATTCTAAAATCTCTTTGCTTCTTGGGGGGATTTTTATATAATCTCTTCCATTACTCATAATTCCTTATTTTATGTTATTACTTTCTCGTTATCCTTTTCGTACTCTTAAAACTGTTCCACAAACTTCCGATAATCGTTCCACAGGACTTTTGCTCCAATCTGG
This sequence comes from uncultured Candidatus Altimarinota bacterium, assembly GCA_963751115.1. Lineage (GTDB taxonomy): Bacteria > Patescibacteriota > Gracilibacteria > BD1-5 > UBA2023 > UBA1545. Next base: position 43,740 of record CAVVTN010000013.1, on the reverse strand, counting down.
ATATATCCGTCAGGAAATGGCCGGAGCATATATTTATCTCCATCTCTGACTTCGCGTACTTGAAAATATCAAGAAAATCGTTCGAGAAGAACTCGATGCGATTGGATGTTCAGAGATTCTTATGACTTCTTTCGGAACCCGAGAACATTGGGAAAAAACTGGTCGATGGGATACTATGGATAACCTTTTCAAAGTAGAAGGAGCTTCTGGAAAATACTATGCACTGAATCCAACGCATGAAGAAATAGTTACTCCTTTGATGCAAGAATTTATCCAGTCGTACAAAGATCTCGATAATTGTGCCGTATATCAATTTCAGACGAAGTTTCGAAATGAAGCTCGTGCGAAGTCAGGAATCCTTCGTGGAAGAGAATTTCTTATGAAAGATTTGTATTCATTTCACAGAAATACTGAAGATCTCGATGTATTTTTCGAAGAAGTTCGCAAAGCTTATGTTCGAATATATGAACGACTCGGACTGGGAGAATCGACACGATATGTATTTGCATCAGGTGGGGCATTTTCCAAATACAGTTACGAGTTTCAAACGGATCTCGGAATCGGAGAAGATGATGTGTATGTTTGTAGTAAATGTCAGCAAGCACACAATGAGGAAATTATCATACCAGGAGCATTTGTATGTGTGGAATGTGGATCGACAGAATATACCGTAGTACAAGCTTCCGAAGTAGGAAATATCTTCAAATTGGGAACTCGGTTTTCTAATGATTTTGGACTCGGATACACCGATGCGGAAGGGAAGAAAAATGAAGTCGTTATGGGATGTTATGGTATAGGAGTGAGCCGACTTATGGGGGTAATTGCTGAAAAATTTATGGATGAAAAAGGACTGGTTTGGCCAGAAAATGTCGCTCCATTCACACATTATATGATCGTTATCGGAGAGCATTTGGAAGAAGCGAAAAAACTTGCTCTGAAATTAGAAAAAGAAGGTGTAACGGTTATCATCGATGATCGAAATACAGGATTTGGAGCAAAAGCCTGAGATGCAGATGTCCTCTGAATTCCTCATAGAATCGTGCTTTCCGATAAAACTCTCGCACAAGGAGGATATGAACTCAAAGGAAGAAAAGAATCTGAAAACAAGATAATCACACTATAATTTAAAAAATAGCTCTCAAATATTTGAGAGCTATTTTTGATTTCTTTATACACCTTCTCCTGGTTCTTCTTTTGGTAAATTCTTAGCATTCTTACATTCTGGATAGGCAGAACAAGCAAGAAAAGGTCCGCGTTTGGAGTTTTTGACATGCATAATTCCTTCACCACATTTATCACAAGTTCTTCCTCCGTATTTCTCTTCGAGTCCAGCAAGTTTCTTGTCTGGGATTTTTCCAATCCACTTAATTTCTGGATAGAGAGAGCTCGCGAGGAATGGTCCAAATCGTCCGGTCTTTACGACGATTGTCCCACCAGCTGGACATTCTTTTCCCTCGTATTCTGCTCGAAGTTCAGCAAGCTGTTCCTCTTGTCCTGCAACGACAATATTTTCGAGATATTCACAGGTTGGATAGTTGGAACATCCGATAAATCGCCCATTTTTTGAGAATTTATAAACGAGTTCTGAATCACATTTTGGGCAGGCTTTTCCGACTTTTTCCTGAACTTTCCCTTTTTCTTCCATAGCAGCTATCAAGTAAGTACTAAATTTTGTATAAAATGCACCAAGCATTTCTGTCCATTCAAGTTCTCCTGTGGCAACTGTATCAAATTCTTCCTCGACTTTTGCTGTGAATTTATAGTCCATAAGCTCTGGAAATCGAGTCTCGAGAAAGTCATTTACGGTGAAGGCAATATCCGTTGGCGCCAGTTTCTTATCGATTTTCTCAACATATCCTCGCTCAACAATCGTTCCAATAGTTGGAGCATAGGTAGACGGACGACCGATTCCTTCAGATTCCAGTTTCTTAACCAACATAGCTTCTGTAAACCTCGAAGGTGGACGAGAGAACGTCTGAGATCCAAGGAGTTTTGTAGCAAGAGCTATTTCCCCAACTTTCATATCGGGAAGAGTTGCAGGCCCTGCTCCTTCCTCACTTTCTTCGTCATCATTTCCCTCGACATAGAGTTTCATAAACCCAGGAAATTTTATAACTTCCCCTTTGGAAATCCATTCTTGATCTGGAGAAATAATTGGCGAGAAGGTGAATGTGGTAGTTTCAATTTTTGCTTCTTGCATTTGAGATGCAACGGTTCGTTCCCAAATCAGACGATAGAGTCGAAGTTCTCCACCCTCGAGCCCGATAGTATCTGGAGTTTTATCAACATATGCAGGACGAATTGCCTCATGCGCTTCTTGTGCATTCGCTTGTTTGGTTTTATATTTCCGCCCTCCAGCAATAGAATATTCTTTCCCAAAAGTCGAATCGATATAACTTCGGCAGGCATCCATTGCGAGAGTTGAGAGATTCACAGAATCCGTTCTCATATAGGTGATAAACCCATTCTGATAGAGTCCTTGCGCCACGGTCATAGTCTGAGAAACAGAGAATCCAAGTTTGCGAGATGCCTCTTGTTGAAGGGTAGAAGTTGTGAATGGTGCTCCCGGAAGTCTCGTTGTGTTTTTTTTATCTGCATCATCGAGTGTGAACTCAAGAGAAGTGTCTGCTTCGTAGAATTTATTTCCTTTCTTGTCAGTTTTTTCTACGAGCGAATCTACTCAAAATCCGAGAGTGGCAAGAAGTTTTTGGATATCTTCTGTATTCTTGAGTTTTTTTACTTTCCCAGAAATTTTGGCAAAATCAATCCCGAATATTACTCCTTTTGCTTCTGCTTCGACTCGAAGCTTCCAACTTTCCTCTGGTTTGAAGTTTTGTATTTCTCGTTCCCGTTCGACGATCAATTTCACTGCGACAGACTGTACACGTCCTGCTGAGAGTCCTGTACGAATCTTCTGCCAGAGTACAGGAGAGACTTTGAACCCCACGAGTCGGTCAAGGATTCGACGAGCTTGTTGTGCATTTACGAGATCCATATCGATATTACGAGGATTCGCAATCGCTGCTTCTATCGCTGGCTTGGTAATTTCATGAAATACGATACGAGAAACCGTTTTCGCATCAATTCCGAGAGCTTCACAGAGATGCCATCCAATAGCTTCTCCTTCGCGGTCCTCATCGGTTGCTATCCATACTTTTTCTGCTTCTTTTACAAGTTTCTTGAGCTCGGTTACGGTTTTCTTTTTCTCGTCTGAGACGATATATGTCGGAGCGAAATTATTCTCGATATCGATACCGAGGTCTTTCTTGGCAAGATCGCGAATATGCCCAAAAGAAGCTTTGACGATGAAATCTTTTCCGAGAAATTTCTCGATAGTTTTTCCTTTTGCAGGAGATTCGACGATGACGAGATTTTTCATGGATAATAAGAGAGATGAGATAATTTAGGACCGAGGATAGGGAGGAAGGTGGGAAAGTCAAAAGTTTTTTTGATTTACGAGAAAATAGTCTTATACTTACATAAATATATCCTATAACCAACTGTATCTATGAAATATATTATCTTGACTTTTCTCATCCTCTGAATGGCTTCTTGTACGACTCCAGGTACTGCTCCAACTTCTGAAACGAATACTACTCAGACAAATACTACCCCAAATATCGATGTCGGATGAGTACAAATATCTAACTCTGGAATTTCTGTATCAAATGACTCTGGAAATGTTTCTATAGGAGAGAATGGAAATATCATAATGACATATGATTCATGAAGTATGTCGATGAATAATAGTGGCATGAGTATGACTATAGGAGGACAAACGATGTCGATGAATAATAGTGGTGTCTCTATGGGTACAGGGGTGCAGATTTCTAAAGGGGGGATTGGAAATGTAGATGCTGAAATCCAGGGTATAACAGATGATATCGATGCGATATTTCGAGATATCGAAGGACGGAAAGAAGGGAAATAGAAATTATAAATCGTCCAATGAATATACATTTCTTGAATGATTTTCGAGCCTATCCAGACCTCTATTATTTAAAAACATAGCTCCGTTTGAGTTCTCTATAAATCGGTAGATCATGCTATGTTTGCGACAATAATCATCTCCTGCTGTTCGTTTTGTATGAGTTGATGCCCAGGTGAGAAAGCCTGCTCATTTTGTCTCATGGATTTCTTTTGAACCATCAGCATAAGTTACAAGAAAATCAGGGAGATAATGACGGGGAATAATCCCAAACATTCGATATGGGATTTTTATGCCGTGTTCTTTGGTCCATGAGATAATCCCTCCAATATTTTCGAGTTCATACATGTAATTACGCTCGAGAAGAGAATCATATTTACATATTCCTCATGGGCATTTTTTGAGTCCAGAAATAGATCATCGTTTACTTTGTATCATTATGCGAGGATAGAAGAAATAATAGCGGGATCTTTGAGTTCGTCGAATATCTGAGGAAAACAAAAAATAAGTTCACGGAGTTTTGTGTCATCCGCATTTTGTACATCCTCAAGACTCTTGATGCCAAAAGATGTTTCTATGATCCAGAAGATTGCTTGGGTGAGTTTCATAAGATCTTCGCCCGTTTCGCTCCGATAGGTGCTCATAAGTATACGATGTGGTTCTTCGGTGATATCTGTTATGATCGTTAATATCGCCTTATTGCGTTCAAAACTTTCGCTTGTTGTATCAATCTTATTGAGCTCTTCTATATTGAGCTCGCTTTCTGGAAGTATATGAGCTGTTCTATCACTTCATAGTGCTATGGATTTGATATTGGTAATATCTTGCACAGCAGAACTGAGTTTTTTCTTGAATGGAAAATCCCGAAAATGTCATTGCCAATCGCTTATAGGTATTATTCCTGGAGCATCCGGAATCCCGGTAATGAGTGACTCTATATCGAGTTCTTTTTTTACTTCCCCATCTTCTTCTCATTCTCCATCGATATTTGTCGGTATCTCTTTTGGTATATCCTGGATATTTGCTTCATCTACCGTATCTCCTGGATTAAAGCTCGTAGCATACTGTGTCGCAGATAAGAGTTTCCAGAGCCAGTCATGCGCAAACGCTGGGTGATCGATGACGAAAAGAAAGTCTTTCTCTTCTCTCTTTCGTATCCTACGGAGTCCACGTCCGATGATTTGTGGACCATAGACGGTGTAAATCTGATCTCCCTTCATCTGATAGCTAAATTTTCGGAAGAGACAGACAACGGCTATATTGCGGACATCCCAGCCCTCACGAAGCATACTAACAGCTATAATCACACGGACCTTTCGTGTCTCTTCCCAGAGTTTTACCTCATCGGAACTTAGTCATTCTTTCCCTTTTCGTCCGAGTAAGAAGGCTTTTTTATTTTCAGCTTCATCTTGCTTACTGTGAACCAAGAGTAGTTCTTCTCTCTTATACCCGAATGGAGGCTTTTGGAGTGTCTCATAGACCTGCCAAGCATCCTTCTGTGAGAGTGCGACGACGAGCATAAGTGGTTCCCATTGTCTCTTGTGATCATGGTCGCACGGGACACATTTTCGCTGATAATCGAGATTGGCTTGTGCTATCTGGAGTTGCTGTCTGCGAGCGTTCTTTGCGGTCACAAACTTGACGGCACCACTGTGTTTGAGTTCGTTTTCAATCTGTTCCCATGGCATCTCTTCGGCATCCAAAGTACGGATTACATTATTCTCATCATCCCACTCCTCATAGGTGAGTTTGACACTTTTTATATCTGGTTTCGTTACGACGATTTGTTTCACGACTCCTTCCTGCATAGCTTCTTGGATATGATACTCGTAGATCGGCGGATAGGTATCGAGCTCTTGTTTATCCAGTCGATAGGGTGTTGCTGTCAGATCTATTCGAGCTACTGTCTTCCTCCTGAGTAGTTTTAATACTTCTCGGTATTGCATCGCCGCCGCGTTATGTGCTTCGTCGTTGAATATGACGATATCGGGAGTGATATTGTCACTCAGGAGTATCTCGAGTGCCTCTGAGGCTCGTTCTTCATAGAGTTGATGGATATTTGCGACGATAACATCAGCATCTTTGATGCTTGTAGCATCCGACCGATCACGCAAGACACGACAGACAAGATTGCTTGGTATTTGTGCAAATGGTGGGAAGAAGAGGGGGAAATCACGATAGGCAAAACCAGGGTTTTGTGGTTCGAAATCATCTTTCACACGTTCGCGTACGATGGTTCCTGGTACGAGTATGAGGAACTTCGTATATCCTCGCACTTGCCGAAAATAAGCGATAAGTGTCGCCATAATGACAGTCTTTCCTCCTCCTGTGACGATATCGAGAAGATTGTTCCATTTTCCGAGCTTTTCTCCGTGAAATATCACTCGCATTACCGCTTCATATTGGTGGCGATAGAGAGGATTTGGCAGAGCTCCATTGGTCAGATTATCGATAAAAGTTCTGGCGTAGAGTGCTTGTCTCGCATCGAGATTCGGGAAATCTGGCGATGAGCACCATTTGCTATAATCGAGTTCGGTCTGTGTAAGCATAAAAATAGCAGTAAAAATATATCATGTTTTATTTTCGGGATTTTTTATATCTCTTCAAAACTTGCGAAACTCAACCGTCCCGAATTCTCGGGACTGGGATTCGGACACGATCTCAGTTTCTCCGAAATATAAAAAATCTGAAAAATTGTGTCATCTATTTTTCTGAGATATCTTCTATCTCAGCGATAATTTCGCCCGTTTCCATGTCTTCACGGAGGGTGAGTCAGTATATTCTCATCCAAAGAAGACCCTGAAATCGATTTATCCGTCTGTCATAATTACAGGTAGTATATTGAGAAACTTTGGAAGAGCAACTTTCATGAGTTCATCTCTTGCTTTTTTCTTTTCTTTCGCAGCCTGAAGTGGTGTTTTTCTTTTCTGAAGTCTTTGGAGTAACTCTTTTGTGAATTCCTTTCGTAGATGAGATTCCCAGTTAGGAAGTGAGATAAGTTTCTGGTAAGGTGTCATACAGTTCTTCAACGTATAGAGAATTCTCACTTTCCCATTTTCTTCACATACCTTCTCGGGGAAATGACAGGGACGATAGAAATTGAGATATGGGATAAAATGTTCCATGTAGAATCGATTGATTCTTGGAGCAAATACTCCAGGAATATGCCAGTGTCCGAATTCCTTTCGGATAATTGCACCATTTTTACATTCCACAAGTCCATTGTCTGTACTCTTTCTTGCTCTACTCTTAGTCTGAGAAACTCTGAGTTTTTCAAGAAGTGCTGCCACCTTGTAGTTGATGAACTCACTTCCATTGTCCGAATGAAAATTTTTTATCTCAAATGGAAAAGTAGCGAGTGCTCATTTGAGGAGAGGTAAGAGAAATCGTTCGGAGATTTCCTCGACTGCAAACATTACTTCCCACTGAGTTATTTCATCTACAAGATTAACGTGGTATACTCATTTTTCTCCATTCAGATCTCCCTGATGTACTGTATCGACCCGTATGAATCATGGGAGTCCTTCTGGATTTGGTTTCATACGGATTCCGATAGGAATATTCACACTCTTGGTTTTTCCAACAACTAATGATTCCTCTTTGTAATGGGAAGTGGAACGTAGACGATACAACTGAGCAACAGAAATATCTTTGAGACGAACAAATCGTATATCTCCGATAAGATACTCATCTTTCATGAGTGCAATAGTAAGTCCTCAGGATAGTCTTCCAGTCGCATTATCGACTTCAGCAAGAAGTCAGGAATCTTCTCTTGTGTAAGTAATAGGAAATACCCTACGAGAATATGTATGACCAAGTCTCTGTCACACCTTGAAAGCACGGATATATCGATCAACTTGTTTTTCTGCAAGTCCCGTCATACGCCCAATATATTGGATTATTATCCCCTTATCTTTCTTTTTAAGAGTAAGGTATTTAAAGCGTAAAAGACGCTCGAGTATCCAGTCCGATCGTTCTTCGAGCGTTCCCGTAAGTATGACATCCGTCACTACTGGATTATTTAGGAAACTGACCAAGTCAGTAACCGTACGGAGATTATTATCAGTATACATAGCATTCATAGGTTAATGATACCTATGACATACGGATTTTACAAATTTCAAGGTCTTCTTGTGTGAGAATACGAACCCTATTTTGGGGTCTTCTTGTATGAGATAAGAGTCCCTATTTTGGGGTCTTCTTGTATGAGATAAGAGTGAGTCTCGCATGGGTGGTGGCTTCGCCGTCCATGGAATCTTGGACTCTTCAGGCGATGAGGTACATATTGACATCAGGAAAGGTATGTTCCATCTCAAGAATCGCACTAAAATCACCACCTTTCCCCACTCGATTGAGGGCGTGTTCACGATCGGCAAATCTGCCATCGACGACATCCATATCCCACTGTGCATTGATAAGCTTCGCAGTCCCGACGGGGCGTGCTCACTGGAGAGAAAGTGTCACCTTGATGCCATCCTTGACTCTCATGGGAGTTGTCCCCTGTGCGATACTGATGATGCCAGCATAGGGTGTACTCGCAAAGTTGAGCATAGCATTGAGTCGATTGAATTTGAGGTCGATATTGGATTCTCCGATCACACGAAATACTTTTTCGCGAAATACTTCGGATCCGAGAGAGACAAGTTCGATCTGAACAGGAAGACCTTGTTTATTTAGATAGTCGGTCGTCTGTCGCTTCCATGCGTCGATCGTCGGATCGAATCTCCACCCGATTACTTGCAGGATTTTTTCCTCTCACAGGGAGAGCTGTTTCGAAAAGGCTCGCAGGGTCGCTTCGAGTGCACGCTTGACGGTCTCGGTCGAGATAATAGCACTCGGATCCGATGGACCTACTGAGAGTACGAGCTTCGAGTTGGCAAGACCATGGATATGCTCGTGATACTGTCCTGCATACGGCAATCCATTGTAGAGTCCCACGACGAATTTCACGAATTCATCGTGATCCATACCACGAAATTTCTCGATGGGATAACTCCCGACATACTTGATGTGGAGATCCGCAACTTTTTCCCCGAAGAGTGTTGTGCGATTCCCTGTTTCGCTCGATACTCCCGAGAGTTCCTCGCCGATCTTTGCGAGCCTGTTAGCCGTCACCGATACGGCGACACGAGATATATCGGACCCGATAAATCGTCGCCCGAGTTTGAGTGCTACCGCCCCCGTGGTTCCACCACCAGAGAAAAAATCTGCCACGACATCACCCGGATTGGAAGAAGCCTTCATAATGCGCTCAAGAAGTTCCTCTGGTTTTTGAGTGGGATAGCCAATTCTTTCAGTTTTATTATTTGGTCAAATATTAGTTATATCTACCCACCAGTCCTCAACCATTGATCCTTCATCGTAATCATATTTATATTCTCTATTAAATTTTTTAAATACAACATATCTTTTTCAGTTTTCTTCAACAATTTTATTATTGGGATTGATTCTCTCTATTCTAATTTCATCAGGAGAAAATTTAGGATTATTTGTTTTTCAGTAGTAAAGTATAGCATCATGTTTTCTTGGGTAATTTCATTTTGCTTTTCCTCAACTCTTATAACACCATATAATTTCATTCTGAAAATTTTCATATCCAAAAATCTTATCCATTTCGCACTTGATATAGTGGGAGGCATGCCAGTCGCAGTGGATATAAATAGAGCCAGTACTTTTAAGGGTGCGTTTCATCTCGTAGAGTCGGGCGTTGAGCCAGGCGAGATAGCTGGGCATACCATCCTCGAAGATATCGCCAAATGAACGCACTTCGTTTTCATCGCCCCAGATCTGGGTATAAGTACGATTGGAGAAAAAGGGTGGATCTATGTAGATAAGGTCAATGGATTCGGATGGTATGGTCCTAAGGACGGAGAGATTGTCCCCGAGGTAGAGCTCATGGGGTGGGAGCTCGGGAGAACCAAAAGGGAGCGTATCTTCCGGGTGATGACTCGCGGGTGGATGAAGAGGTGGGAGATTGATACGAGGAAATATATGATCGAATCGAGACCTCGGGTCGTACCCGTACGGTTCTCGCTTCGGGTCAGGGAGCTGAGTCCCTGCTCGTGCCGAGCGACGGAGCTTTTCTTGGGAGAAAAACTTGGATTGATCAGGGAGTTGTTCCCCATCTGAAAGAGGTTCTGGTGACATAAAAAAGCATTTACAAAAGTAAATGCTAAAATAAGGTTTGAGTTTTTGAATATATGTTTTAGCGAAACAAAAGGGCAACTAATGCACTCGTTCGCTAAAACATACACACTTTTTTCATACTCGAAAATACAATCAAAGGGTTGAGCAACAATTAGTTGCCCTTTAATTTATTCGAGTATCAAAAAGATGGTACTTCAAAAATATGTATATTTTAGCTCCGAGATTATAGAGGGAAATGGAGAAAAGTAAAAAGATTATCAGAGATCTATTACTGATAATCTAGTCTGATTATGTTTTACATATAAAAATTACCCCATCATCATATCATTTTCATCAATCTCTCGGAGAATTTTTCGAGTGACTATACGGTCATCCCAGGCGATAGGACCAGCATTGGTCATCTGACTACTCTCGGCTCATTTCCCCGCAATGAGAACGACATCTCATTTCTCAGCGATAACGAGAGCCGTACGAATCGCATCCATTCGAGATGGTACGATCCAAAAATCTTCGCCCTCTTTTCGTTTGATTCCCATAGAAACTTCTTTGATAATTTTGAGACTATTTTCGGTATAGTTATCGTCCTCGGTGAGTATCACAACATCACTCAAACTATCTACTATCCGTCCCATCTTCGGTCGTTTGCTCGTGTCTCGATCACCCGTTGCACCAAAAACCGTGATAATTCGTCCGATTCCATCCATTTGTTTCATAGTTTCTAGAACATTTCGGAGACTGTCTTCTGTGTGTGCGTAGTCGACAAAAACAGTGATTCCCCGAGTATTCTCTATTTCCTCCAGTCGTCCAGGAATCACTTTCACAGATTCGATTGCATCTACGATAGTAGTAACATCGATTTTCTGGGAAATGAGTACACTTACCGCAGCGAGGATATTACTGACATTAAAGCTTCCACGAAGTTTCGTCGTAAGTGAAAGTGTATTAGAAGGCATTTTAATCTCAAATTCTGTTCCTTCTTTAAGATAACGAACATTTTGACTACGAACTTGTGCATTGGGCGTGAGTCCGTAGGTGTACATGATATCAGGAGTCGTTTCCTGTAGAAACATACTCGCATAATCAGAGTCGATATTCACCACCGCAATCTTTTTCACTCCGGGTTTTCGTCGGTAGGTAACAAGATTTTTGAACAGTTCGAGTTTTGTTTTGGCATAATTATCCATCGTATGATGGAGGTCGAGATGATCCTGAGAAATATTCGTCAAAACTGCCACATCATAATCGATTCCATAGTTCCTGTTATAGAAAATAGAATGACTCGAAGTCTCGATAACTGCATACTCACAACCTGCTGCTTTTGCTTGTCTTAAAAGACGCTGGAGGACAAATGGCGAAGGGGAAGTCATTTTAATATTATTATCTGACCATTGTCCATTGATGGAATAATTGGCCGTTGAAAACATAAAGACTTTTTTTCCAGCATGTTCGAGCCCGCGTGCCACAAGATTTGTAACGGTAGTTTTCCCTTTACTCCCTGTGATTCCTATGACAATCATATCTCGTGCAGGATTCCCATAGAGATGAAAAGCTATCACTCCACGGAGGTAGTGATAAAATACACGGATAGGCGAATCGAGAGTTATGAGAGAACGGAGAAATTGCATAACAGGAAGGGTGAGAAATTAATGATTCGGAGAATGTGATTTGAAGATATATTGGATCATACGCGTAAAGATATTTTTACGTTGGATTTTGTGAATGAGAAATCCGAGACTGAACATGCTTTTATAACCAGGAATAACTTCCTTTGAATAGAGAGCATATTGCCAACAGACTTCGCCAATGGCATATTTATTATGTTGGTGAAAAGTATTTACCGAAATAGCATGAATATCTTTGTTATTTCTTTTCTCCAAGATATCTTCGATAGATGTTCCGTGAACAACTGAAAATGTATCTCTTATTTTCTTCCCTTTCTCAAAAGATCGCTTCAGAAATTGAGCATATACAGTATTGTATGATCCAGAAATTTTCTCTTCTTTAGAAAGAGGAATATCGATAATTTCCATAAAGAGATCTCCGTGATTCCAGAGGAAGTCAAACATAGAAAGAAATTCCTGAATCCATATGAGTTTGAGCCGATTTTCTGGAGAGAGAGAATCATGCATGCTGATATGATAGAGATTTTCGATAAGTTTGAAAGTATTCATACTATTTCCCCGATAGAATCTTTCTCGTTCTTTTTTTTGATCATTTTCCAGATAAATCTCTCTTCCAGAACGTATCTCGAGCGATTCACCAACTCCTCCATATGAATTCCATTCGATTCTTTTTCCTGAATGCTTCATAATGAGTTCCATCTGTTTGTATCCTCTTCCAGAACGAAGTTTATTGATGGATTTATTTACTTTTTCAACATTTGCTTCGCCATATACTTGAGCATAAAGAGTACCTGTTTTGGCATATTTTTGGATTTCAGGGGGAGTAAGTCCACAGAGTTGGCAATAGGTTTTGTTGACAAAGAGGATTTCCTGAGATACAGAGATGACGATAAGCGGTCATACAACTGTGCAAGCATTTTCTCCATTGGATGTTGCGCCATTGCAGATCTGCTCAAACATCCAAGTATGAAAGAGAATTTCTTTCGTAACCTCTTCAAATTTATCTTGGAGATCAGCATCTGAGAAATTTCATTGTATGGCAGTAAATACTTCTTGAATTTTCTCGCAAGCATATAGCTTTTGTCCAGAATTGTCTGAAACTATGAAGCTTTCAAAAAATTGTTTTTTGTCCATATATAGTAAATGAGAGAATAGTATTTTGAATACAAATATCAAATTTTTCTATTCACCTTTTGGTTTCACCAGAGGAAAAAGTACTACATCACGAAGGTTTTCCTGCCCCATAATGAGTGTCAAGAATCGGTCGATTCCGAATCCGAGACCAGACTGTGGAGGCATAGCATATTCCATGGCGAGGACGAAATCATAGTCGGCAGAAGTCGCTTCTTCATCGCCCATAGCAGCCGCTTTTGCTTGTTCTTCGAATCGAGCACGCTGATCGATTGGATCGACAAGTTCGCTGTATGCTTTACTGATTTCCCAACCGTTTACAAGTACTTGGAATTGTTCGACCATCGCAGGATTCTTATCTGATACACGAGCGAGAGGCTGCATATATTTTGGATAATTATACAGAAATGCCGGTCCGACGATTTTTGGTCGAACGAGTTTTTTATAGAAGTAATCGATGAGTGTAGTGAGCCCCATTTTTTCCATTCCTTCGATAATAATTTGTCAATCTCGAAGTATTTTTCGAAATATTTCCTCGTCTCCTGGACCGTATTGTCCGATATTGACACCTGTTACTTCTTGAATTCGTTGCATATAATCAATTCGCTCCCATTCTGCTCAAAAATCTACATTCTGAATAACACCATCTCGGTCTTTAATTTGTACGATTTTTTCGAGTCAGAGACGCTCAAAAAGACTATTAATCATCCGTTCGATAAATTTCATATTATCCTCATAATTCCAGTAGGCAGCATAGTGTTCCACCATTGTAAATTCTTGTAAATGCGAAGGATCAGATCCTTCGTTTCGGAAGTCACGAGCGATTTCGAATACTCGTTCAAATCGTCCAACGGTTGCTTTTTTGAGAGCGGTTTCTGGAGAAATTCGGAGAAATACATCCAAATCGTAGTCGTTGTGATGAGTGATAAATGGTGCAGCAGCAGCTCCCGATGCTGCATTTCCAAGGATGGGAGTTTCGAGTTCTATAAAACCTTCTTCTTCATAAAAATCTCGCATCACTTTGATAAACCTTGAACGAAGGAGGAATCGATTATAGGTTTCATTATTCGTAATAAGATCGAGATAGCGTTGGCGGTAGAGAGTTTCCTCATCTTTCAGTCCATGAAATTTCTCTGGAAGAGGACGAATGGCTTTGGAAAGGAAAGTAAATGCAGAAACAAATATCGTCAATTCTCCTTTGTGAGTCAGAAATAATTCTCCTTCGACACCGATAAAGTCACCCATGTCGATTAATTTCTCCACAAATTTATATGCAGAAAATTCTGAAATACTCGTACTTTGTATTCAAAGTTCCGTTTCCTCATTCGACGTACCATCTCGTACACCTCATTCTGGTTGACCCACGAGGGGAGCTAAATAGCTTCACTTTTCATTCAAATTACTTCGTATTTGAGAGTTTTCGGAGAGAGTACTTTTTACTCCATCACTCGTCACGATAGAACAATTTTCTCTCGCGAACATAATCTGGATTTCCCCAGTGGCATCCTGTATTTTTGCAAAGGATATTTTCCCGAAACTTCGATAGAGAGTGACTCGACCAGCAGTTTTTACATTATTGATCGGCGAAGCGATAACAGTTTCGATGGCTCGAAATTGGCTTGCATCAAAACTGGTGAGTGAGGCAATAGTATTTCTCTTATCAAAAGAAGCAGCATAGGGAATAACTCCAAGAGCCTTCATTCGTTCTACTTTCTCGATGCGGGTTTGTACTTCGTCAGCGTGAGTGGTCATATAAGGGTTTAAAATAGGAAATAATCGACGTGTATGCTACAAAAAAAGGGGAAAAAGTCAAAAGAAAGACGGAAAATATAATAATGAGTCAAAATATCCTTGGGAAAGAATATTTTGACTCATTTATAAGATATTAGTATTGACTATAATTGTACCTCACTCGATAGTTCAAACATATGCTTTTTCAGTTCTTCAATTTCGAGCATTTTTTCGACCATGGTAGTATTGTCGAGCTTATCATAGTTCTTTTGTTCCTCGATAAATTCAGAATATTCGATTTCTTTTTGTTTGATTTGTTCCTTAATAGACTGGATTTTACTTTTTATCTCGATAATATATTCCTCTGAATAGAGAGTATTCATATCGAACTCATAATTTTTCGTAAAATTACTATTGAGGATTTCAAAGTTGGCTGAGTCGGAAAATTCAAAAGACCCTTTTTTATTGATCATAAAGAGAGTATTTTCCCCATCTCCGACTTTTTTCACGATTCAGGAAATGATTCTCGATCCCTTTTGGTTCATCTCAAGTGTGTATCTTTCGAGTGCTTCCGCCTTTTTTCGTGTTTCCTGACTTGTTAGAGTGATGCCGTCCTTGGTCTCAAACATACCAATGGCTCAAGATTTAAAATAGACGATAAAATCAGGATAAAACATCCGACTCTTGCCATTGAGCTCATATTTGATTCCGAAATATATATCTAGTTTCACTCCGTTTTTGTACCAAAAAAGGATATCTTCGGCTTTTTCGAGATAATCCGTCACAAAGCTTCGCTCTATTTCACTATCAAAAGCTATATATCCAGGGGTATAGATATATTTCTGGTTATCCAGTATTTCTACTTTTTCTCCTGCAAATCCGATATTTTTTGGAATAGACCAGGTCTTATTCTGAAATTTTTCTTGCGTTCTTTTCTCCACTTCTTTTATACGAATTGGTCGGTAATAGTCTTTTATCTCATTCATCCATCCACTAAAAAGGTCTTTATTTTTCAGGACGAGTTTTTGTATATCTATTCGAGAAAACTCTTCTCCGAGAATATATCTTTGGAGTACATCGAAAAGACATTCTTTTATCGTCTTATAAGAACGAGCAATATTTCAGAATTGCGGTCATACAGAACTTCGGCAATAGTTATCAAACTGCAATTCTATAAGTTCTTCTTCTTGTCTTGTCTCTATATGTTTATCGGAAATAATGATATGTTCACCCGTATGTTTATCGATATCCACAAATATTTTCCCGTCTTTTATGAGACTTGCTGAGATATCAAGATCCTTGGTATTTATCATACTCTCAAAGAGCCGTTTATTTTGTTCGATGCTCGTGAAACCGAGAGTTTTCTTGTATTCTCACCCCATTAGATTCTCGAGAAAATACTGGAAAAATACCTCATAAAATGGAGATCATAGATCGTTATAATCTCACCTGGATGCATAGGTGGACGGAAGTAAAAACGGTTTGTAGAGATCCATCTTGGCAATCGCCACATTATTTTTGATCATATTTTTTGCCGACTCTTGCACGAGTATACTATTTTTCTCGAGGTCGGTATAGACATAAGCCTTATTGAGAATCTCGTCCTCGTAGTGCTTTTGTTCGGGCATTCGGAGAATTCGCCCGACGGTCTGGATCTGAAAAGTGAGCACGCCGATTTGCCGAAACATTACGAGAATCTGAGCTCTGGGGCAATCCCATCCGGTCGCAATTGCTTGTTTGAATAAGAGGACTTCCACAGGGGAATTATTGATATCTATAAGGTCTTTGTTTGTTTTGTCTTCCGAAAGCCATATGGCAAGTCGCTGATTCTCGATAGTGATATCATAATCTCCCTTCAGTATCTGCTTGACTCGGTCTATCTTGGTTCTATCCATCTCGGTGATACTTTGTGTTTCGCTCGGAAGCTGGATAAGGAGAAGTGGTTTTATCTTTTTTTCACTCTGTTTCTCGTAGGATGCTGTAAGTTCGATTTGCTTTTCTATGGCTTTGTCGATGATGAGTCGATCGGTTCCGTAGTCAGAGAGTTCTCACTTTCTCACGATATCGATATTCTCATTCACGAGCACTTCTTTTTTGATCATCCCCGATGCTATGACATCACATATATCCACTGATATTTTCTTGTCATAGTGCGCACTATCAGGAGTCGCAGATACTTCTATCTGGATGATGGGTTTAAAATAATCGTTGATGAGTTCTTGTGCCCTCGGAGTATTAAGTTGTTTGTGGGATTCGTCGATTATTAGTACTATTTCGAGTCAGTGATTTCTCGTATTTTCCATATAAAAGGGGATATTCTCATCTTTCTCATTGTCCTTCATGGAAAGCACTTTCCATTCTCAGGTGGTATTGTCCTTGGATTTGATTTTCTCCCAGTTTATGAAGAGTATTTCGTTCTCTCTGAGAGTTTTTCCTTTTATATCCTTGAGTTCTGAGAAGATGAGCTTCGATCCTTCCAGATTTCGCTCGAAACTTTCCTTGGATTGATTGCTGAGATCACTCACCGATATCCAGACAAATGCCAGATTTCTGTTTTTCGGAATCTCTGCCACCTGTTTTAGGAATTCTTGCATCATAATCGTCTTCCCACTTCCTGTTGGTGCATCAAATACGATACTGGACGGTTTTTCTTGTTGCAAAAGTTTGAGAAAATCGAATTTCATCTCGGAGATTTTATCTTTTTGATACTGTTTGAGCACGAGCATATGACTATTTGGTGAGTGATAATAAGTGTCTGTCATTCCGAGCGAAGTCGAGGAATCCCTTTTGATATATCGTAAGACGCTTCGATAATTTAATTCATAAAACTGTATTTAGATTCTTGTAATACAGTGTCAATGGAGTGATCTAAAGGGATTCCTCCATTACAGTCGGAATGACAAAAGGAAAATTTCGCATTTTACTGAAATTCTTAAAGATTAAAAATCTTCAGATACACTTCCAGTATCTCCTCGGGGATATTTTTCACCTCGACATCCTCTTTCATATCCTCGAATTCATCGCTAAATTCGGATGATAGAGAGAATATATAGAGACTCACTTTCCCCGAGAGTCCCAGAAGAAGGTTTTTCACATCACCGAGATAGAGATAATCGTATACCAGAGCCGTATATCGATCATGGTTTCGGTACAAGAAGAGTGCAGGGATAGGATTTTCGAGTGCGACTGCTTCAAAAGTATTTTCTTTGAGGCTTATAAGTTCATTGCATCGGAGTTTAAACTTGTGTTTCAGGTTCTCGCGAGATTTTTCGATCTTGATGAAGTCTGTTTCGTAGTACCGAACCGCCCCACCGAGTCCTGCCACCGCTTCTCATTTGGAGGAAGTATACCCCGTTGCGACTCGTTTGATTCGTTCGTAGGTGATATCTCGGCATATATTCTTGTCTGGGTTCTCTGTGGTCGCTTCACGGTTGGAACAGAGGATGAACTGTCTGCTTCCTCCGTCTTCATGATTGAGTTCGAGGACGGCATGTCCGGTGGTTCCGGATCAAGCGAAGAAGTCGAGGATGAGGGAGTTTTTATTTGAGGATATTTTTAAAATATCACTTAGTAAAAATATGGATTTGGGATTATCAAATATTTCAGATCAAAAGATATTCTTTAATAGTAATCAGGCACTTCCAGTATCATATTCGGATTTATAGAAAATAGTTTTTGGGGTTGTGGTTCTTGCGATATCTCATAATCAAGGCCTCATCTTTTCGAAAACTTTCCAATCAGAAGTTTTTTTAATAACTAAATTATCATTTATCAAACTATCTTTAAAGGTCTTGAATCACCATCGCCATCTTCAGTATACATTATTGGTATCTTTTGGTAATATAAATATATACCCTTCTTTTTCATACTTATCTTTTAGTGTCATTAAAAATACATCATTGAATTTCTTGTGTTCTTTTATGTAAATTTGCTCTAATTCTTGACTAGTAATTGTACTGACTTGATTATTTTTATATAAAATGGGGTAAAACATAAATGGTCTATGTTCTCTTTGCCATCATTTTCATGTTTTTCTTAAATCAATTTTTTTGAAGTTAGATATTGCGTCTTCTTCGCCATATCATTCAAGCTCATTATCATTTAGATCAAATCATTTAATTTTGGTGAATTTAATATTTTTTCAATAAACAAGAATGAACTCATTACATGTAGCAAAGAAGTTATCATCTGATCTTCATTTTAAATTATTAATTACTGATATTATTCAAAGAAGATTCTCCTCCCCAAATACTTCATCGCATAACATCTTCAATTGTGCTTGTTCATTATCGTCGATACTGATAAAAATCACCCCTGTCTCAGAAAGAAGCTCTTGTGCGAGCAGGAGTCGTTTTTTCATAAAGCTGAGCCATTTGCTGTGGCGATACGAATCTTCTCGGTCCACAAATCGGTCGTTGTAGATGAAGTCCTTGTTTCCCGTGTTATAGGGTGGGTCTATGTAGATCACATCCACTTTGCCTTTGTGTGTATAACGGAGGCAACTCAACGCATGATAATTATCTCACTCTATGATGATATTGATAACCCCCTCTGACTCGCCCTTGTCATGGGGAGAGGAAATACGCATTTTCTCGACTTCTTTCAGAACGGGCAAGGCATTTTTGGCGCGTTCTTCGAAATCTTCTCGTTTTTCTTCGAAAACGATTCCGTATTTTTTGCTGGTTTTGAGGTGACTAAGCTCTGTTTCGAGCTCGTGGATTTTGCGTATATATTGTGCCTGTTTTTCGGACTTCATAGATTCTATGAAGGATTTGAGATGATCAACGGTCTGACCTTGAATCTGGAAAATAGCTTCTTGATTTTCTGACATAAAAAGGCGTACTTAATGAATTAAGGACGCCAAAAAGAAATTTGTGCTGGGGTTTTGGCAAACAAAAAGGGGGATTTAACACCTGTATGTTCGCCAAAACTACAACTTTTAAGTACAAAGACCAAAAGAGGGGGAGGATATTAAATCCCCCAACACTGGATATTTATACTTAAAAAAATAAAATTGTAATTTTGGCAGGAGAAATATATAGTATTTCAGTCGAAAAGCAAGGGGCTTTTGATTTTGAAGGGAAAAGATACGTCACCTTCCTATAGAATAACTCGGGTACATACAAAAGAGTGCTCTCATACGATGGTGAAAAATAGGGAAGATTCTGAAATAAATTCAGAATGACGATGTTCTTATTCACTGAAAAAAACTCTGAACCTCGGATAGAGATATATCTTCTAGAGACGAAAAAAAGTACTCATATTCACCACGAAGATGGAAAATATTCTCTATGAAATATTTGTCTGAATTGATTTATGGGAAATACTGTATAAAATCGTATTTATTCATCATAAATTTTTGCTATGAGAAACTGTCCACATTGCCACAAGTCAGTAGAAGATAACGTTACTATCTGCCCATTTTGTCAGGGTGCGATCAGCAAAGTTACAGAGGAGAAGAAATATATACCGATATTTTCCCTCAAGGAATTACTTTCACTTCTCGGAGTAGGGATATTTCTCTGAATAGCACACAATTATCTCTTTTACCATCTCGACGCGGGGATATCAGTTCCTCTGTTTGCATCTCTTTTTCTGCTCTCTATATTTATTATTTCCCGAATTTCTCAGATTATCATCAATAGAAATATGATCGTCGTAGGAATAACTATTTTTGTATTTTCGATTTTTCAGGCGGTGCGAGTGAGTGATATACTGACTTCTCTCAATACTATTGCTCTATATTTTTCTGGATTCCTCCTTCTTGTGATTCTCATAGAACAGAGATTTGAAAATATGCGGATGGATACTTATATGAAAGGATTGAGTAAAATAGTATTTGGTTCTGTTGTCGGATGTGGAATCTGGTTGAAAAATCTGGTGGGTTTGTGAATAAAACTCGGTAATGCAAACGAAGAGATTCATATTCTCAAAGGTATTTTTATGGCAATTCCGCTGATTGTCGTATTTACTATACTATTTGCTTCCGCAGATTTGGTTTTTCAGAAATTTATAGAGAATCTCTTAGATTTTAATTTACTCGATATATTACAGGCGAGTGAGAGACTTGTAAATATTATTTTCTTCTCCGTTATTTTCATCGGGATTTTTACTTTCATCTCGTACAGTATCCGTACTTTTCAGAAAAAAGAGGAGATAGAAATAGTTATCGACGATAAAAATCATATCGAGATATACGTCATGCTCTGACTCGTATCGCTTTTATTTCTCACATTCATCATTATCCAGATTGGTTACCTGTTTGGCGGGGAACAAATGATTCTCTCGCAATGACATACTTATGCGGAATATGCGACAAAGGGATTTCAGGAATTAGAAGCAATTGCTTTTATCGTATTTGTATTATTTTGGCAGATAGATCAATATCTCTATGCGCATAGAAAACCTTCCAATTCTCGTATCTATAAATGACTTTCGTCTTTGATTATTTTCCTCACTCTTGTTATATTACTCTCAGCCTTTCGAAGACTGTGGCTCTACGAAACGATGTATGGATTTACGGAAATACGATTCTACGGATATGTTTGTATCATCGTGCTCTGACTCGCATTTTTGGTCATTCTCCACAAGATTCTCGTCTTTATGAAAGAATGACATTTTCTCATCAGTATTATTTCCCTCTGTGGAACAGCTCTTCTCATCTGTAATATTATCAATCCAGAATCATTTATCACAACATCGAATACGACGAAGAATTATCGTGGGTCCCTGAAGATGGATTCTTCCTACATTAGTCTTCGTTCCGAAGATGCGGTTGATAGTATGATACAAACCTATACAACACTGAGTGGAGTAGAGAAAAAAGATATGGAAATACAGTTCTGCAGAATGCTCGGGAAATGAAAAAAAGAATATTCTTGGCAAGAATTTAATTACGCAAAATATCATGCCCGAAAGATCTTATCAGCAAGAGAATCCGAGTTTTCCTGTCCGCCGTACAAGGAAGATGTATCTAAAAATAACTGGTAATTATGAATATGCTGGAAATATATATCTCGATGTGGACGATGGCAACATTTTTGATGATGATTTTCGTCTTCCTTCATCGAAAAACCCTTACGTATTTTTCTCGTCAATATTGGTGACATCTCTGAAAACCTTGGAAGGTTGTAACTTTCTTCGTTGCTATGATAGGACTTTCTACCATTTCTCTCATCGCCAATGATCCCACTTGGGATATTCCAGAAAGTATCATAATGGTAATGCTTACTTTTTTGACAGCACCATGGGCAGTAGGGATTATTTATCGCGCGGTATTTTGATACGAACGAAAGGGGATAGTGGTATATATCGCGATTATTCTATGGTTGTTTAGTGCCAGTTGGTCGTACGATTTATATGTATGGATGTGGCAATGAGTATATCCTGTTTCTTGGTTTGGCAATTTGATGATTTCCCCGATTCTTTATCTCTGTGGGGGGATGTTCTGGTCACTGGAATGGAGAGAACGAACCGAAATAGTATTCGCTTTCCGTGAAAAACAATGGCTTGTAGATAAGATACCCAAACAACAATTCTGGAAGATATTTCCCTATATGATGCCATTTGTATTGATTGGTATTATGATTTTTGGTAGTTTCTTGTATGTAAATATGTAGGAGAAGTTTTTTTGAATAAATACTCCTTGTTCTTGCATTTCCCCCATTTTTCTTGAATTTTTTTGAAAATCCCTATAATCAAAGTACATCTTTAGAGGACTCGTGCATCTGCCTCGATTTTTTCTCTACAATTTTGTACGCTTTCAAAGGAGTGACTCAAGAATGGTGTGGTCACCGTACCTTCCAGGTTACTCCTCACGCTTGTCTCCACGGGGGATGGCGATTACCGCCGAAAGGGAATACAAATGGGGTTACAACGGCATCGAAGATGTTTCTATGAAAAATAAAACCTACACAAATCACTTGTGTAGGTTTTTTTAGTTTTGGAGATTAGTTTCCTGTGTCACACTATTTTCTATTATACTAAATCCCTTTTGTTTAATGGGCTTAATAGAAAAAACTATAAATTCATAAAGAATGAGCTCAATCATATCTGAAAAACTTGCAAATTCCCACAAATTTATATAATAGTCCAAATTTCTAACCCTATTCATGTATTATGGACCCCATGTCGATTATTGTATTTATCATTCTTATTATTTTATCAGCATTTTTTTCAGGAACAGAGCTTGCTCTCATGGCCATATCTAAGCATACTATAGGCTGATTTTTAAAAGAGAAACGTACTGGAGCTACATCTCTGAAACGCATAAAAGACAAAAATGATCAATTATTGATCACCATCCTTATAGGAAATAATCTTACGAATGTTGGAGCTTCTGCATTGGCAACAGTTTCAGCAATAAAGATTTCTGAGTCACTTAATTTTCCGGGTGAATATGGAATCGGTTTTGCGACCGGAGCAGTTACGCTCATCCTTCTCCTTTTCTGAGAGATTACACCAAAATCGATTGCTTCAAAATATGCTGGAACTATATCATTGTTCGTTGCTCCATTTTATGAGTTTCTCATGAAAGTATTATTTCCAGCAACATATATAATAGAATCCTTCGTGCGAGGAATGAAAAGACTTTTTGGTACTTCCGAACTGATACCAGTAATAACAACAGAAGAACTTGAGGCATTTTTGGATATTTCCCATGAGCAAGGTGCCGTAGAAACGCATGAACATAGAAAGATTAAAAATATCCTAGACTTATCAGAAACAGAAGCATCATCTGTCATGACTCCGCGAGTATCAGTAGATTTTATTTCTGAAGATACAACAGTCAATGAGCTCTGTACGTTTTTTCTCACCTCTACACACTCTCGGATTCCCGTATTTGCCGAAACGCCAGATAATATCGATTATGTTGTGACACTTCGGGATGCTTTTGAATGGAAAGAACAAGGAATGGGGGATAAAAAACTCAAAGAACTTGATCTTGATAAGATTATTAAAGTACCAGCGACTCAACCTATTGACCGTATATTTACGATATTTCAAAAGTCACACAAGCATATTGCTCTTGTTATTGATGAACATGGTTGAGTGGACGGAGTCATAACTCTCGAAGATATTATCGAGGAAGTATTTGGAGATATAAAAGATGAAAATGACCAAGAAGAAGAATATATTCGTAGAACCTCCAATGGTGCGATTATTGTTCAAGGAAGTGTCCTTGTAGAGGATGTACTCGAAGAATATGGACTGATGAGCGAAGATGTTAATATCGATGAAGAATATATTGGGGAAACCATTAGCTACCTCATTCTCTCGCTTTTTGAGCGGTTCCCAAAAAATGGAGAATCTCTGACTTTAAATGGACCAAGTAAGACTCTGATAGTTACCGTTGAGGCTATTGAGGATGGAAAAATTGTAAGTGTAAAAGTAGAAAGAATATAAAAGAAATCCTCGTCTTATAGCATTTTAGTTTTAATGCCCCTTTGATTTAAAGGGGCATTTTGTATACTCAAAATTATATATTCCTAAATCATACTAATTTGCATTTCCCATTTATTGGATATAATACTTTTTATTTACTCCTATAATTTCATTTTATGAAAAAATACTTCCTACTCATCCTTATCTGATTTTTTACACTTTTTTCGAATGTTTCTGCGGCAGAAACATTTTCTCATCCTGTTCTCCGACAAGCCTATGAGCAGGTAAATCTACGGATTGATCAGAAAGTAAGTGTGATGACTCTTAATATGACAGCAATAGAGCATATCGCTCAAAATAAACAACAACTCACCAAGACACTTCACGCCATCGATATCGCATTTCAAAGACGCGATATGAATGAGCTCAAGAGACAGGCGATATTATTCCGTGATACCTATAAAGAAACGATGAGTTTCTTGCAAAATATTCCGCCTGCGGTTGTAGTAAATACACACAAAAATATCCCAACAGTCATCACAGGAGACGCAGAAATAATAGGTGAAAGTGCAGATATTACCTACTATGCAGATGCTTTTGAAGGGGGACATACAGCAAATGGAAATATATTTTCGCAATCCTCTTTTTCTGCGGCTCGATGTGAAATCCCTTTCAATACACTCGTACAGGTAGGAAATGGTAATACTTCGGTTGTTGTAAAGGCGAATGATCGACCGAATTGTTCGAGATATCCGAATGTGATTGATCTGAGTACTACTGCTTTCCAGACTATTGGAAATCTTTCCAGCGGACGACTCCAGGGAACGACCAATATTCTCGGAATGGTTTCAGCGGACTATACCAAACAGATGATTCCTTCAGATACATTTGTGAGCCTCGGGATAAAACTCGACTCCAATATTCCAAATACATATTTGCAGAATGAAACTTTTCATATTACTGGGAAAGAACTTTTTGGTCAAGAATATAGTCTTCTCTATTTACAATCTCCAACAAATCAAGATATCGCACTCAATTATAAACAGAGTTCAGATGGACGTTTTGAATATAATTTCCCGCTTGAAGAAACTGGTGTTTATAAGATGGTTATAACTTCTGGACTCGGGTTTGAAACGAATACATTCGTTGAGATTACCGTTCTTGATGATGCTCTTTTCTCTGCAAAAAAACTCATCGTCTCTCCGAAACAAGTGGCAACTTTGAAAGCGCTTGATGTAGAACGAAAAGAGCTCCCAAATGGAGTTTGACTCTACCTCTTTCATTTTCCTGAAAATAGCTTCCATATTTTGACTATCAAAAATCAGAATACCAGTCTTGTATATAGAGGATTTCGAACCATTGCTATTCAGAATAACGATCTTAAATCTTTCAATGTAGGTATTCCTGTATCTGTAGAAATCTCTTCTGCAGAAAGTTCGACGAGTTTCTCACACGATACTTATACTATTCCAACGACCATTTTTCAAAAAGACATGACACTCGTTCCAGGTTATAAAACAGAGAAAAATGAGAATATTACTATTAATGAAACTGCTGGAAATCTCATGATCCATGGAATTATTGCAGAAGGGAAAAACGTAAAAAGCACGATAGATATCACTTTGCCAAACGGAGATGTAAAAATGTATTCTTTCGATGCAAATAGTATTGATACTGACGGATACGTGAAAAGAGGAAAGGTATTTGAAAAGAGTATTCCGTTAACAAACAAAGGGCTTTATCATGTAGAGATAAATTATAGTAATGGTTTTGCTGCCTACAATGGACCATTGATCTATGGGGATTTTCTTCCTGTATATCCGAATGATTTCGATAATGTTCAGAAAGACATTTCCAATAATGATAGCTCGATTGTAGCAAATGATTCGCTCAGTTTTGTAAATGCGGTGCGTGCAAAATCTGGAAAGTCCGCATTGGTACTCGATACGAATCTCAATACGCTCGCAACTATCAAGGCCAACGATATGGCCACTCATAATATCATTTCTCATACGGATTCCCAGGGTACAACTATTGGTGGAACCGCAAAAAGAAATGGGATACAACTTGCATGAAGTGTGGGCGAAAATGTTGCTGGAGGATCTTTTAGTTTTAAATATCTCCTTGTTGGACTCGCAAATAGTGGAGGTCATAGATTTAATATGCTTGATACTTGGACAAAGATGGGGGTATGATATGCAGTAAAAGATGGAACTGTTTATTATGCACAGGTATTCGGAGAATAGACATAGATTTTTATGAAGTAAGTAAATGACAGAAGTATTTTTATTTCTTTTCTTTTTTCTTATGAAATATTTATTGACGCTTTCATGGCTTGTATGAGCTGTAGTTTTCTCATTTGCACCCGTTCAGGCGGCGGATGTTGTGGTAAATGGAGTCAATCTCGGATCGTGTACTTCATATTCTGATGGTTGTAATACTTGTAGTGTCGGAGATAACGGATTGACTGCCTGTACGCAGATGTATTGTTTTCGAGCAGGCACGCCAAAATGCCTCGATGTTCCTGTAGTAGGAACTGGCACCGATACGCAACTCACTGATTTAGAGAAAACAAAACAGGATGCGACCACAAAAACGCTTTCTACAGATTTTAAACTCAAGACTTTTAATAGTTGTGATAATCTAGAAAGTGTGATGAAAAACTTCATCAAGGATTATTATAATGCCCATCCGTATAATGGTGGATACTATCGTGGTGGACCAATATTTATGATGGAAGACAGTGTTGACGCCATTGCCCCATCTGCAGTTTCTTCTGATATGGCACAATGAGATGTAACAAAAGTGACCGCTCCAGTAAGTGCCACCGATGTTTCTAATACCAATCTCCAGGTGGCTGGAGTGGATGAATCAGAACTTATTAAAACTGATGGAACATATGTATATTTTTACAATAACAAAGATCATTCTGTTTATATCGCAAAAGCTTTTCCGGCGACGGATCTTTCCATCGTTCGAAAGATTAAAATCCCAGAAAGTTTCATAGAACCGAAACTTTTTCTCTCTGGAAAGAAACTCACGATCCTCTCTACGAAGTATAATAATACCGATTATGGATATCGTTACTGGTTCAATCGACAAGTGAAAACAGTAGTGGTTGTGTACGATGTGAGTAATATTAATCATCTACAAATCGATCGATATTATGAAACAGATGGAAATATGAGTGACTCACGAATGATTGGAAAATATCTCTATATTCTCTCAAATTCCAATTTTTCATTTCCCTACTATAACTATTACGGAGTGATGCAACCAGGAGTAAGTCCAGTTCTCGATGAACAGAAATTTGATACGGATTTTGTCGGTTCTACTATTAAACCACAGAAGATAGAACTTCGTAAAACCAATGTGGAGAATGAGAAAAACTTCCGTCTCAATGGAACATTGTTTCCCTATAACATATCCCAGAAAGACAATGCGATATGTTCAGATATAGAATATGTCTTGCCAGATA
This sequence comes from uncultured Candidatus Altimarinota bacterium, assembly GCA_963751115.1. Lineage (GTDB taxonomy): Bacteria > Patescibacteriota > Gracilibacteria > BD1-5 > UBA2023 > UBA1545. The sequence goes on along the minus strand of CAVVTN010000013.1, from coordinate 16,319 downwards.
CGGAGACGATGAAACAATTTGATTTCACTCCGAGTCTTGTCACTCTCTCTATTATCGATACCGAAGATGCAACAAAGGAAACCAAGACAAAAGTACTTTTCGGAGATGTAAATCAGATTCATATGAGTCTTTCGAATCTTTATATAACTTCGCATCTTTCCACGAGTTATGATTTCCGATGCGGTCCGATGATGGGATGTATAATGCCGTACTATAATCAGTGACAAAATACTCTTATTCACAAACTCGCTATTCAAGGTGATACTACTTCTTATGTAGGGTCGACCATCGTCCCAGGATCTCCACTCAACCAGTATTCTATGGATGAAGAAAGTACGACCGGAAACTTCCGAATCGTGACGAGTCATAATTATCCGACTCGCTCTACTGAGCTTTTCATTCTCGATCCGAAGCTCCAGGTAGTAGGAAAACTCCAGGATATCGGGAAAGATGAGAATTTTCAAAGTTCCCGATTTATTGGAAATCGTCTCTATTTGGTAACTTTTAAGCAAATAGATCCCCTCTTCACGATAAATCTGAGTGATGACAAAAATCCTAAGATTCTTGGAGAATTAAAAATCCCTGGATATTCCACCTACCTCCACCCGTACGATGCAACACACTTGATCGGAATCGGATATGATACCAAGACCAATCAATGGGGTGGAACACAAAACGCTGGTATAAAAGTAGATCTCTATGATGTTGGAGATGTGGCTCATCCGAAACAACTCTCTACTCTGACACTCTGAGATCAGGGATCGAGTTCAGAAGTTCTCCAGAATCCACGACTCTTCACTTGGTATGCGAAAAAGAATCTTCTTTTCCTCCCGGCAACCCTTATGAGCAGTGCACAGGATGTAACGAATCCTTATCGTAGCAAAGATGCTTGGCAAGGAACCGTTTCACTCAGTATAGATTTGGCGAACGGAGTTCAGGAACAATCAAGAATTTCTCATATCGATACAACAGGATTGGAAGCGAAACGAATAGAGGATTGTAAACAGTATTCACAAAATGACGGAAAGCCTGTCTGCAAGAAACTCATTGGTGGTGGAGAATACTGTACCAGTCCTACACAAAACTATGTTCCACCGTATTGTTATACCGATTCTCCCATTGGAGAATATCTCTCCAATCAACTCTGGAACTTCTCCAATGATTTTGTCATCCGAAATCTCTATCTCGATAATACGCTTATTACCGTGAGTAATAACAAGATTCAGGCGAATGACATAGGTGGAAAATATGAGAAAATAGGAAGTGTAGAGATGAAGTAAAAGAATACGATAAATACTTAAAAGTCCGCTTTCGAGCGGACTTTTAAGTGTCAGTTTTTTGCAAAATAATCCAAAGTATGGTAATTTAAGGAAAGTTAATTATTTCAACTTTTTATAAAAACATATATGCTTCAGCGTATTACTACCACTCCCACTATTTCTCTTTCATGTATTAGAAAAGCGGATGATCCAGTATTTACAAAATACCCAACATGGGGGTTTGAAGTTGGGGAAATACTCCGATATAGCTATTATACTATAATTGAAGAATTTGGTTTATGAGCAAATATTGAACATATCGATCTTTCCAAAGATAAGAAATGGATAAAATCTCATGAGATAGAAATATATTGAGCTCATTTTACTCATAGATCTTTTATAGCATATCTTATATATATTTCACTTCATCTTAGGAAAACAAACATAGATGATCTTCAGATGAAGAGGACAAAGTATCTCAGTCAATTGCCTGATGGACCAAGGAAAGATTATCTCATAAAAAATATGTCTTCTCCAGATATATCTGATGTATTATTGGGGGATATGGAAAATATCAATTGATGATTCTCAATACTTTTGCCCGATGATTTTGATGCCTTTGTTTCCTGATGAATATTTGAATATGAAGTCATAAAGAGGGCGTTTGATAATATAAATATGAACGAACTTTATAGAAAATTTCTCATACCACCCATCTGGAGTATTAAAACAAACACTCCATCTCGCTATGTATGACTTATCGAAAACTTAGATGCTAGGTTTATCAATGACTTGTTTGAATGATTATGTGCCATCTTCGGTTCATTTTCCTTTGATTATACCGAAAACCCCGATGGAAGTTTTTCGGTAAAAGTAAGCACATGAGAAAAGAGTTTAACTTTCGGAATTATCAAGAAATAAATTATGTCCACCACCACTCCATACCCCCACTCCCCAGAATCCTGAGATACTCATAATCAGGATGTTTTATGAACCGAATTTCAGACACTAGAAAAAACACAGTGATTTCCTACTTCTCTTGAAGATTTCATGAATTCAGACATATTTTCTAATTTTCTCAATACTGAGGATCGTAAGATTATTACGGAGTTACTGGAAAGTGATATATATAGAGATTATCCTATGATTTGAGAGTCATTACGGATGGTATTTAAATTTCATCTCACAAAGGAAGAAGCTTTTAATGCAATACTTTGACTTTCTCTATTTTTTCTCCAAGATTATGTACAAAATGAGTTACGATCTATCCATTGTAAACTTATGAAAAACTCTTCATCCATTGAAGAGATATATTACCGATCATTTCCTCTTTCTGTAGGCGGATTCATTAATTCTTTTAAAAAAAATAAAAACGAGCTTAGTGCCTCTAATATTATCTCTTTTATGAATAATGAACTTGGAAAGATGTTTATTGTGAATAAGATTAATGTTTATTGGATAGCTTTCGCTGAGGCAACTATGAGAATATTAGACGCAATTAAAGATAACATTCATCCAAGCGAAACATTTCATGATTTTCCAGAGGATTTTTCCATAGAAAAGTTAAGAATACAGCTATCTAATAATGATTCTAGTAAGGACAAAAAGGAATTAGTGTCTATATTTATCAAATGTTGCGATACCCTCACGGAAATATGACAAGAAGCTATGAGAATTAGTAATACTTCTATGGTCACTCAAAGGGATATAGATACTGTCAATAGAATATTATGGGTGATATCTGCTGGGGATGAACTATGTGGTAAACAATCTACCAGACTAAATCTCTGAACAAAAGAAGGTGATCCTCGTGTAGTCTCTCTTAATAAGTATTTTTCTAAACTTGTCTTTGCATTGCAAGATTTTATTATCAAAAGACGTGATAATAGCCATTACCCCAATGAATTACCACCAGAGCTTTTCTGAACGATTATAAAATCATATGCGATTGATATTGGAAATCTTCGCATTGAAGATGTGTCATTTTTACGTTATAAGAATTGGATATATCAGGAGTGACATGAGGAAATTCCCGAACTAAAAGCGTATATAGATAGGATGAAGAATCTATATCGAGAAAACTATAAGAATAGCCCAGAGACTCTTGATCGACTCCTGAATACATTCGATGAAAAAATCGTAGATGGAGCAAATTTCTATATGCTTTTTCTCGATAGGGATCTCAATTGAGAAGAATGAGTTTTTGAAAATCCAGAAAATATGATTGCCTGTTTACGTTTTACCCCACATGAGTCCGACGATGGACGAAAAACCGAGTATGCTGGCGGTATGAATATAGCACCAGCATATCAAGGATGTGGATTACTTATGATGACAAAAGAAGCCATAACAGAGAGAATGTCTGTATTTTGAACGGAAGTTCTTTATGGACATGCCCGAGCAGGATCGCCCGTAGAACGTACCTGGAAACAACTCTGATTCAAAGAAACCTGAGTAAGTAAAGTCTTTACATATCAAGATGGAAAAACAGAAGTCTCAAATGAGCTTAAACTTACAAAAGAAGCATTCTTTGCAAGATATAAAAAGTAAAAAATCTTACTTTTCTTCTCGTTTCCATAACTCCATAAATATCTCTTTAAAACCATTCACGATATCCTGATGTTTTATGAGAATACCGACTGGAGAAGAATTTTCGAGTGACACAATAGAGAGCTTATCTTCTACAATCTGGATATCAATCTTGAGTTCTTCGATGAAATGAAAGTATCGATGAGTCGAGCGAATATCGTCTTTATGAAGAGATTGATATTTAGCTGAACGGAGAATATTTACTTTCTTATATCTTTTAGCTGATTTTGCTCGAAATTTTTTAACAAGCTCGGGTTCTTTTGTGAGAAAATAATCACCAGCACCGAAAGAGAATAGATTTGTTGGAGTAGACATCATTTCTTCGGACATCCTCTCAATTCCATCCACTCCCTCATAGAAAGTAATCTTCGGCAACTTTGCCTCGGGATTATATCTCTGTTGAAGTTCTTTGATGGTCAGCTCTAATTGTTCTCTTTTTCGTGTGAGTTCCGCTTCTTGTTCATGGAGGATAGAGAAAAGTTTTGTGGGATTTTCTGCAACAAAAAGTTTTGTATTCGCTTTCTTAGTTTCGATCATCAATCATTTACGGACAAGTGATTCGCAGGTATAGCGAGCGGTCGAGCGAGGAACCCCCAGTCGGGTACCGAGTGTAGAAGCAGCAAAAGTTCCGAGTCAGAGAGCTATATCGTATGCTTCAGACTCTTGTACAGAGAGTCCCAGTTCTGCGAGAAATGAATGTATGCGAGTTTTCATAGGAAAAATAAGTAATAGTATTTATATTCATCTAATATATCAGATTTTCACAAAGATGGCAAATAATAGTTGCCATTTTATTATGCATAATATTTGCTTTAATAGAGAGAAAAAACACATACTTATGTGGTATGTTAATTATAATATATTGTCAATTTTCAAAAAAGTATGATACTAGCGTTGACTTATATAAAATATATTCGTTAATAATTATCTTACATTTTTACTTTTCATACCTATGACACTCAATACGAGTTCTACTCAAACTATTCACGACGAACGAACAGAATATACTCTTGATCAAATCGATAAACTTATTGAGGAACTTTCTGCTCGTATGGAAATTTGTACACCCGAAGAGAAAATATCTATTCAAAAAGAAATCGATGGACATAAAGAACAACGAGCATGAATTATTTATGCCAGTCAAGTATCTGCTTGAAAAACTCCAGATATAGAAGCACTTCTTAGTATGTCAACTGCAGCATTAGAATGATATTGATATGAAAGAACTCGAACTTGAGTGAGAAAAAAAGTAGATGCACTTATTCAATTAGATATATCTCCCATTTGAATCCTTTCGCAAGCAGGATTGATGAAAGAATGAAAACTGGATATCGATAAACTGAATGATTCTCTTCCTCATCTTGGTGAACATATTCTTGTGGCTGATTCATGGAAAATCCAAGAAATTAATGGTATTGACGGATGAGATGCTTTTCAGATAGAGTGAAGAGATGTATATGGAAATATGATAGACATTGAATTTTCAATTTGGTATGATCTGAAAGATAAGAGCGTTGGTGAGAATGGATTTATAGAAAATTTCTGTGGACATGATACTTCCATTATTGAGAGTGTCTGAATGGTACATGCTAGAACTTATTTACATAAAAAACTTTCAGAGACAGATATGGAAGATGAGGAAGACTTGCGAGAGAGAGTGGAGAAAGCAGAAGTCTTTCATATTGGAAATGAGTATTTTATAAACTGATATGAAGCAAACGAAGAACTATATTAAAATTTTATTTTTTTAGAAAAATATCTATGAAAACACGTAAAGCAGAAACTATGAATAAAGGGATTATTACTACAGCTCTTCTTTGTGGACTTACTGGAATGACATGATGTTCTGGAGATAATAAACTCCCTACCTCAGACATTAGAGAGGAAACATGTCGACATATGAATAATATCGTTTATATGAATCCCAAACAGCCAAATGAGACACAAATCCATATGCAGGGTCTTATATTTCCAGTGATAGCACAATGTACTAAAGTTGCACCTGTTGCTACGGTTCATTCTGGAAATATGACATTTTGAATTGCATCATCATTAACCCATCCGGATACAGGAAGTATTTCTACCGATGATACATGAACGGTGAGAGATTGAGTAAAAAACTTCATCGAACAAATATCTCCGAAAATAACTGTGGATGGAAAAGTGAAACCATTTGTAAGAGAATCCATACATCCTACTATTCATTTTAATGATATTAAGATTGATAGCTCAGCATCATCTATTGGAAAAGAAAAAAGTGGTGATCATGAAATTATGTGACTTGTCCCAGCTAGCAAAGGAAATGATGCTATTGCAAAAAAACGAGGTAAATATATTGCTGATGAGATGATTTCTGATCTCTCTAAAAAAGGGGTTGATGTTACTGGTATAGAAAATATTCATACCGATGCTAAAACTACTCCATTTACAGACGAACAGATAGGTATGCTTGATCGAATAGCTGTCAAGAGAGGGTATACGAGTCCCAATAGAATAACAGATCTTCTTGTAGATTTTAAGCATGGAAAGATTTTGGAAAAAAATGAGAGTGATTATAATACCATTCAGACTGTTCTTGAAGCAACCCAATTTGCCCACATTACTGTTCAAGCAACGGGTGTAAAACAAGAAACACAGGTAGATATCTCGTCATGGAGTTATGTATATCTCTTGAGCATTTTCTGAGGTGGAGTCGGTGCTATACGACGTTTTATAAATAAAAGACAGAGGAAATCCTAATCTACTTATATTATGGCTACTATTCACGGAATTCATTGACAACATGCCACCGATCTCCACAAACGAAAGATTATTTCTTCAGAATTAACACAAGAACAGATAGTGATAGTTCCTATTACTGCAACAAGAAAAAAGATAAATGATTTATTGCAAAATGATCATGTTCCTCCTCCAAAAATTGTCAATTTATCTGGACTCATGATTACATCACCGAATGGGATTTCTAATCTTCATTTTCTGTTTGGACCATGAGCTACAAAAGACCTCAAAGTTGCAGTTGCAGGGCATTGCACAGTGCTTGCACAGAAAGTTTTAGATAAGGCATCTAGAAGAAATAGTGTCCAAATTATCGAAACAACACGAGTAGAGCATGATCAAAAAATGGCAATCATTCAGTGACTTTCTCATTTATTTCTAGTTATTATATCAGATTTCTCTCGTATCCCCGATATCTGAGAGAAATTAATACGACCTTGGGTAACTTCTACTGGTACTATTCTTGATATGATTTTTGAGAATCCTTTTGCAGAAGAGATTATCTCAGAATTCTTTGAAAAATTAAAAAATAATAGACATGATCCTTTCGTAACTTTTAAATTCATAGTTGATAAATATCTTTCTCCAAAAGATATAGAACGATTTTCAACACCAAATTTTATGCGTATTCTTGAATTCATATCTGATCAGAAATTCAAAATGAGCAATCTTAGTATATGCAATATACGTTCTGGACTAAATAATATCGGGAGAGATTTTGTACAAGAAAGAGTTGAGACAGCACGAAAACCAAACAATTGATAATCCTTTTTAACCTATGCTTCAAAATACCCCTTCTTGGAGAGAAATACATAATCAAAAGACGGCAGATGCGGCATATATGGCGGGAATGAATCCTGATAACGGACCAAAACAGATTGTCAAAGATCTTACGAATAAACTCTTGTCGGGAAGTCATATTTTTGAGTATGGAGTAGGTCCTGGAGCAAATGCCCTCTATCTTGTGGAACAGGGATATATAATCGAGGTACAGGATGTTTCAGATAAAATGCTCGAAATATTTCAAGAAAATGCAAAGAAGAAGTCTCTGGAGATACCTATGATAAATAGTCCCGCGCAAGACCATATTCCTTCTGGACTATACGATGCTTTTGTTTGCACCTATCTTCTACATTTTATGTCAGATGGAGATGCGAGAAAAGTTATAACCAATATGCAGAAATATACAAACATCGGGTGATATAATGCCATAGAAATTTTTACTATAGGACATCCAGCTGCGAGACAAGACAGATTTTATCCAAATCCTGAGGAAATTTTAGAAATATATACAGGATGGGAAATCTGCGAAAAACATCTTTTGTCTACAAATACTGACAATAGTACACCGACGCATATGAAGATTCTTTTTAGAAAATGAGAATAGATAAACACTTAAAAGTCCGCTCGGAAGCGGACTTTTAAGTTGGAAAGTTTCAGGAGCTTTACTCGTGCAATCCCTTTTTCCTCTTCCCAAAGATTTCCTGAAGTTTTGCGAGTTTGTTACTATCGATAATCTTCTTCTCAAATGAGAAACTGGAACCACATCCGCAACGATCCTTGGATTTTCTCACTGGAGAAAATCCATTTTCCTTTTGCAAAAGTGATGTGTCCTTGTTCGAGGATATCTTTCTCCTCTGCTCGGTAAAAAGCGAGAAGATTCTCATTTATAGGAGCACCCACGAGATTTGTTTGATCAAATTCAGTTTCTACTGAAACTTTCGTTCCTGCACATCCACTCTGGATGAACGAGATAAAAATGGCATGAATATCTTTTTCGAGAAAAGTTTGAATAGAGTTCTTGTCGAGCATAGGAAGGAAGATTTTGAAATCGCATTTTACAGAGATTTATATATTTTTCTCGAGTCTTACAACGGTTTCTATGTGGTGTGTATGAGGGAACATATCAACCGGAGTTACATTCGTGAGTCGATACTCTGAGTTGGCGAGAATATAATCGAGATCTCGTGCGAGAGTGGCAGGATTACAACTGACATAGATGATTTCTTTTGCATTAAATTTCAAAATATCAGGAAGAGCATCGGGGTGCATACCGTCTCTTGGTGGATCGATAATAAGGGAAACTTCTGAAAAAGGCGAACTTCCTGTTCAAATCTTCACCTCATTACTCACCGTACTTTTTAGTACGTCTCGTTCTGATGTTTGATTTTCTCATGAATTTCATCCTTTTTGAGTAGTTTCTTGCTCTATTCTTCTAAAAATTTCGGCAAGAATTTCTCGGTTTTTTCATTGATGAAAATAATATTATCCACCCCATTTTTCGTAGCATTTTTTGCACCATCTTTGCTGGCTTCAGAAACGAGTTCTACACTGTATACTTTCTCAAATCGCTCAGCAAGGAGTATTCCGATAGTTCCCGTCCCGGCATAGAGATCAAGAAGAGTTCCTCATTTGGTTTGCATCATATCTCGTACCACGGTATAGAGTTTCTCGGCTCCGAGAGAATTGGTTTGGAAGAAACTTTTCGGATTGATTTCAAATGTTTTCCCGAGGAGATTTTCTGTAATAGTTGGTTTTCCTTTCATGAGAATAGCTTCTCCTGTCACGATATCGGCTCGTCCAGAGTTCTGGAGAAGGTAAATGGATGCGATGTGAGGAAACTGTTCCATGAGCTTCCCTACGAAGACGAGAATGTCTCCCTCGAACTTTCTGCTATATTCTGAAAATTCATGATTCACACTCAGGATAAGCATAATCTCTCCGGTGAAATGAGCTTTTCTCACGACAAAGTGTCTCCAAAATCCTATATTGGTTTTTGGGTCATAAGTCGGAAGTCCAGATTTTCGCGAATAAGTATTCATCTCGCTAAAAATAGCATTTATTTCATCATCGGCAAGTACACAGAAGTCACAATCGATAATGCGATCAAATTGTCATTGGGCATGAAATCCGAAGCGAAAAGTATCATGAATTTCTTCCTTGAGAGATATATATTTCCCCCAAGAAAATTCAACTTTATTGCGGTATCCATAGATTTCTGGAGAAGGAACGATACTGTGGAAAACAGGAGGTTTTCTCACAAGAGTACTTCCAACCCCAGTTTTTACTGCTCAGCCATCAAAAGTTTCTAGCTTCTTCTCATTCTATTTCGATATTTTCCTTTGATACTTTTTTAGCATTCATAAGAGCAGGATTCCAATATTTCTCGATATTGTGGAATGCTTCTCGGACTTGTTCTGTTTTAATTCTCAACTGTTCTTCGTAGGCGATAGGAAGCCATTTACAACCACCATACACCTGATAATGAGCCGGAAGTTCCTGTTCAAGTGGAGATTTTTTTACCGTATCCAAAAGTTGTGCTTCGAAATAGGTTTTTCGTACTTTGAGAATTCGGAGATTCACGACACTTCCAGGAATCACTCCTCATGAGATAAGAATCTTTCGTCCATCTGGTGCGAGAGCTAGACCTTTCCCTCCAAAAATGAGTTTATCGATAGAGATATTTTCGAGGATATCGTGTTTTTTCATGTGTATGACTGATAGATAATAGAGAGACGGATTATAGCGAAAAAAGGGAATATATCAATAAAAAAGTCCTCATTGTTTTTCTCTTCAAATTTTCTTGAAAAACCACTTTTTTGTGAATTATGATTTCGCTATGATTGAACTTTTCAATATCTAACATAAAAAGAGCTTTATTCTCAGGAGAATAAAGCTCTTTTTATGTGGTAAAATACCTTTGAAATTCTTTTGGTAACGCTACGGAGAATTGAACTCCGGCTTACGGGATGAAAACCCGTTGTCCTAACCACTAGACGATAGCGTCATATAATATAATTCCTTACTTAATTTCAAATGGTCGAGAACGTGAGACAAGAACTCGAGAGCCCCATGTCTGCCAAAGCGTGTGCGCGGCGCACAAACTTCGATTCCTCTTGTTCTAAAAATGGTCGGGAACGTGAGACTCGAACTCACAACCCCACGCTCCCAAAGCGTGTGCGCTAGCCAATTGCGCCAGTTCCCGAAAGACTAAAAAACTAATGTCCCGATTACAAGTTATTAACGAAAGTCGTAATGGTTCATTAGTAAGTTGTAGTATAAAAATGGTGGGTGCACGTGGAGTTGAACCACGGACCTCGTCCTTATCAGAGACGCGCTCTAACCAACTGAGCTATGCACCCGAGAAAAATATTAAGCCGAAACCAGAAGGAATGCTCCAGAATTTCGGCTTAATGCTTTTGAATGTAAATGGAGCGGGTGATGGGACTCGAACCCATAACAGTCTGCTTGGAAGGCAGGGACTCTAGCCATTGAGCTACACCCGCATAATATACTCTCGTACAAAAGCAGGGCTATTGTATAAAAAGAGACGTTTTTGTCAAAACTTTTTTGGACTTTCTTTTTGTTTCTTCCAATAGTTTATTGCGATTTGCTTTTTTTTGCCTCTATAGAGAGAAAAAGCAATATGTTTAATGATGACTTTCTGTGGATTGAAAATGCTTTTTATTTTCTTTATAAGCATTATACCAAATAGCCTCGACAAATATTTCCAATACAGAGTTGAGATGAGAGATAAATACAAGAAGTACGACAAATAAAATCGAAAGAATTCCTATGGAAAGAATCTGTAATAATGAAATAGTAACATACGTAAAAAGTCCCGATATAACAAATGGGAAGATGAGAAATATGAGAGCCGTGATAAACGTACGTATATATACCAAAAGCAGTGTAAAGTAGAGATGAAAAGTAATGTCGAGATTATTGAGTGCCATTTGAACCGAGAGACTCAGTGATTCGAAGGCTTTTTTATTCTCAAAGATGATAAAAAATTTTGCGTATAGGCAAAAAGGATATTTATCAGAAAAGAAAATCCGAGATAGAGTGTCATCAAAATAGTGATGCTCATAAAGTAGCTCTGTCCAAATATTCGCAGGAGGAATATATAAAAAGTTATAATAGAGAGAAGTTTGAATATAGAAAGAGAATTACTCAGTTCAAAAATCGGGAGGAAATTCATAAGTCCTCGAGAGATTCCATATCCGAGTCCTCCAGCAGTATTGATTCCATTTGTGGATTCTTCCTGTCTTTTTGCTATAAGAGAGATGAGTCCTCATTCTGCCACTGGTGTTACGAACATATAAAGAAGAACCCCTATGGTAAGTGCTACGAGAACTTGCCAGAAGTACGATGTATGAACCCACTGGATGATAACAGCAAAAAATTGATCTTTGAGTTTAAAGATATAGACGTACGCAAAAGCGAGTTGGTACAAGATAATACAACCGAGATAGATTGTCGAGAGTAGAGACGGAAAGAAATTGAATTTCTTGAGAAAAGAAGTATGCATAACAAGATCCCAGGCAGGACCTACGATAGCCTCTCTGAGAGCTTGAGATCGGGTCATTTCGATTGTAGCGTGAACTTCCTCTCAAGTAGGAGTTATTGTTTCATTATTAATAATTTCGTGTATTTTATGGTGGATATTCGTTTTTTGAATATCCCCAGAAGATCACCGAGAAGGTTCGTTATTTTCCATAATTTTATTCATATATAAAAGGAGAGTGTTTTTCTACCCAATCAATAAATCCACTTATATTTTTGTCTTTCCATTTGAAATCAAGTGACTCTTTTACATACATATTTTCCGTGATATCATAGAGAGAAGACGAATAAGGAAGGACTAGTACAGACGTAATGTGTTTGAGAGTTTTGTCGATATATAGAGTATTATAGGGACTATAGAGTGGCATGAATACATTCTCTTTCCGAAGAATATCAAGTATCTGAGATTGGATAAATTTTAATGAATCAGAATTTAACTGACTCGATTTGAGTTTCTCTAATAGAATGTCGAGAGGTATGTTTTTGAGTTTCGCGAAATTAAATCCTTTTTCTGCTTGTCAGGAATGAAAGAATGGAAAGATGTTATAGTCGAAAAGTCCGAGATTAATTCCGGTGAGAATCATAGAATATTGTTTCTCCCCTTTTGTTATGATAGTTTGTAGATTTTCTGTAGCAAGAGTCGTAATCTCCACATCGATTCCGAGAGTCTTGATATGACTTGCTATTTCTATTGCTAGTCTCTCCATATAAGGAGTCTGTTCAGTAAAAGCTATTTGCAGAGAAAATTTCTTTAAATCTTTATTGTAATAGTACGCAGGATCGAGTGGTTTTACTTTTTCGGCAAAACTTTTTTCATCGGCTGCTTTTTTCTCTTCTTGAGCCAGGGTATTTGTTTTCTCTGACTGAAGTTTATCAGTATGTGCTTTTTCTTGTAGAGTCACTTCTTCGTCAGTCGTTGCGAGAAAAATGGAGATAGTTTCTTTTGTAACTTTTTTTCCAGCTACTTCAAAAGCAATCTTATAAGTATTGAGCCCTTCTTTCATCGTCCCGATATCCACTTTTGCACGATAGTAGAATTTTTGTTCTTTTGGAGAATAGTTCTTGAGTTTATAATCATTAATATAAACTCCTGTAACTCCCGATGGGGCATTTCCAGAAAGGAGAATATCGGTTTCTTTTGTTACGATATATTTCTTATTACTCGGACTAAAAAGATAATTACTTGTTTCAGTAGGCACTACTTTTGTTTCTGTTTTTACATCGGTATGTTCTGCTATGAGAACCTCCTTCTTAACATACCCGAGACGCTTCATAATGGTCTCTATTTTTGTCGCATCTCCGTTTTCAGGGAGGATAGATTCATCAGTGAAAAAGGGGTTTTTGAGGAGCTTTCCAGTTGCTTCATTGAGCGAAGTAAAAGATACTTTTGCAAGAGACCCAAGGAGAATGCTTCGAAGTTCAGAATCTACTTTGTCCGCATTAAGAAAGAGCGATATATATTCTGGAAATATAAATTTGTATTCATCGAATCGAGCAGACGAAAGAGAATCGATAGTATTATTGGGAAATACAATATTGAGACTATTTTTATTTGCCAGAAGATCATTCTTGTTATTGAAAAAACTGAAAGTAAATCGTCCGATATAATTTTTCGCATTGGTATTTTGAATATTTCGAATGAAAGATATCTTTTCACTGTTACTCTTAGGATCCGTTTCTCTTTTATCAAAAATATAAGCCCCCGCAGAAAGATTATCTCCTATGGTGAAAGTATTATTTTTGATTTTTTCAACTATATTTTTCTGGATAATGGGATAGATGAGCATATCGAGAACGAGCACATCCGCCTTTCCAGTAAATTCGATATATTCTCCTTGATCTTGTATAGTGATATTTTCCAAAACTTTCTTAGCAGTTTTATTGATATCATTATTTTGGAGCATATCATATGTCGCCAAAATATCTTCTGGAGTTATAGGTGTACCATTACTCCATTGCTGATCCTTTTTTACATAACACTTTATTTCTGAGAAGTTTTTCCCGAGGTTACAATTGGCGATATCACCCTCCATTTGTTTGGTTTGGACATTATAGCGAAGGAGGGATCGAGAAGCAAAACGGAGAAGATAATCTCCCACAGGGTCAGCTCCATATGCTGCAGGATTCAGATTCGGGACAGTTCCAATAATTCCTATATTCACAGTTCCTCCCTCAACAGGGTTTCGTGCAGCATCTTCACTCAAATAGAGAAAAATCAGATGAATACTGAGGACAAAAACGATGAAAATAGAAAGAAAAAGAAAATATTTCTTGATAGTTTGATATATGGACATAGGAAAAAGTCTATAAAGCCTATAAAGTTGAAAGTCCTTAAAGTATGATATATCACTTTAAGGACTGTGTAGAGAATATATTTTCTTACGAGAGAAAAAAGTATATAGTCGCATTTACTACAAAAATAACTCCGAGAACAATAGTTGTGATATGAAGAGTTTTTTCTGCTCCACGTTTTTCAAATTTCCCAAAGTCATTCGATCCTGGTGCTATAGAAAGTCCATTTCCCTTTGCTTGTACGAGGATAATAAGGATGAGAAGAATACTAACAACTATCTGAATAATAAAAAATATTTTGTTCATAAAAATGAGAAGAAAAGATAAAATGGAAAATGAAATGTTATTTCTTTACCAAAGTGTTCGCAACTATATTGAAAAGAGTAAAAATTGCAACCGCAATTACAAAATTCGCAGTACCATGTATCTGCCAACTGACTCAAGAAATACCGAGAATTTTTATAATATTTTCCAAAAGCCAGAGAATAATTGCATTAATCACGAGATAAAAAGCCCGAAAGTAATGAGTATAAAAGGAAAACCGAGAAATTTGAAAATCGGACGAACAAATACATTCAAAAGTCCGAGAACAATACCGCCAGCGATATAGAGTTGTATTCCCCCGCTTGCAAGAATTCCCGATCTGAGTCATATCATTAAAGGGAAGAAAATAAGCAACACCAAAAAGAATGAGCAGCATTTGCAAGAACAGAGATGAGAATTTTCATAAGAGAGATGGAGAATAATATAATGACAATGATTATATCTTTTTTCTTTTTTTCGCAATTTTTTTGGATTTTTTCAGGAAAATGGATACTATATCGGCGTTTGTTATTTCTTCTTTCTGAATTATGAAAAAGAGAATTGTGAGTTTACTACTTTTAGGGATGTATTTTTTTGGTGGGTTTGGAGGTGGGAATTATCTCAGAGTTTTGCTGCTACTCCAATCAGTCCCACTTCTTGTTGCTCCAAATGCAGATGGCAGTGTTCTGACAAATAATACCAATGGAACAAGTACGAGACTATACCTGATGGCAGTACTACCACTTTCGATACTGCTGGAAATCTCACCAGTAGTACCGCAGCAAATGGAGATAAAACTATTTGGAATGCTGATGGAACTGTTACAAAAATTCCTGCTTCAAATACTACAAAAAATAGTTGAGGTCCCAATGATATGACGAGTACGGGATTTACTCTCAATCCCAACGATTTGAGTCCTTCTGAGAAAAAATACACGGGTGGAACCAAAACGAATTTCAAAACCCTTCTTGGCAAATATCGGAAAATATCTCCTTATAGCGACGACCACTCTTGCAGTTCTTTCCATCGTAGTTGGGGGACTTATAATCTCAACAACTGGTCCGTCGGATCGTGCTGCGAAAGGGAAGACTATTATTGTATTGAATATCACAGCGATTATTATCGCACTTTTTTCTTATTCTATTATACAGCTCGTTTCATGGATCATCGCATAAAGAAAATAGGAAATAACTTCCATCTTTGCATTCAAACTTTACGATTCCTCATTCTCCGTACACTTGTACGGTTCATTCCGGTTCGCAGTTTTCATACAAATATTATCGTTCTTTCCTATTTCAAGAAGATAAGCATTTTTATGGTTATATTATTTTCTCTTTTCTGCTCTTTCTCTCTTGTTAATGGAGCAGATGTATTGCCACAACCAGATCCTATGGGACTACCTTTTGAAAGTATAGTAGGTGATGCAACTTTTCCAATCGTAAAAGTGATTAAAGAAACGATTAAATATATTGGTATTCTCGCGATTCTCGCGATTTCTTGGGGAGGTCTCCAGTTTCTGACTTCTATCGGAAACGATGAAAAAGTAAAACATGCAAAACATACTATTATTTACGCACTTGTCGGAGTTATTCTTTCCGTTATGGCATATAGGATTGTCGATATAATAAATAGCCTGCAAATATAGCAACTTTATTTTTTATACAAAATTTATGAAAAAAGGATGAGTGAAGATACTAATTTTGAGTATATTTCTCTTCAGTGGAATGGAAATAGGTTTCGCGGCAAATAGAGTTT
>CAVVTN010000012.1:0-55853 GCA_963751115.1 uncultured Candidatus Altimarinota bacterium | reverse complement strand
TAAGGTTCACTTAGGATTTCCCCATATAACTACTGGTGTAATATTTATTCTAGAGATATAAAAATCTTTAGGAAAAGATATATTTAAACAATTTTTATTTTATATATTTAAATAATCATTTTATGACTACAAATCATATCGTTCCTGCAAATGAAGTCGAACTAACAGGAATTTATCGAATTTTTAATTCTGAGGAATTAAGAGAAGTTCAGGAGCAAATGGCTTCTTCAAGAGGACTAGGTTGTGCTATGCTTGAAGAGCATGTACGAAATATGACTGCAAGAACTCAAAACAATGGAAAATAAGACATTATAGTATTATACCACTACGATATTTTCCAATATTTCTCGGATAATCTGATCAACTCCTATATCTTGTCCGATGGCTTCGAAGGTTCGTCCGATACGGTGTCGAAGCACATCATATATAACCGATTGAATATCCTCTGGTGTCACATAGGAACGACCATCAAAAACCGCTAAAACTTTGGCGGTTTTTATGAGTGCAATCGATGCTCGAGGCGAAGCTCCGAAATCGATATAATCTTCTCCTTTTATATATCCAAATTGTCGAGGATTTCGTGTCGCGAGAACGATATTCGCCACATATTCATAGATTTTTTCATCCACATGAACCTGTTCTGTGATGATTTGCTGCATAGAAATAATCTCTTCACGAGAAAGAATTTGTTGGATTTCTTCCAATTTTCCTGAATTCATACGCTTCATAATTTCTATTTCCTCCTCACGAGTCGGATAATCTACCAATGTCTTGAGAATAAAACGATCAAGTTGTGCTTCCGGAAGAGGATAAGTCCCCTCTTGTTCTATAGGATTTTGTGTCGCAAGAACGATAAATGGCACAGGAAGTTTAAAAGTTTCGCTGGCAATTGTTACTTGTCGTTCTTGCATCGCTTCCAGGAGAGCAGATTGCACTTTTGCAGGAGCCCGGTTAATCTCATCGGCGAGGAGAAAATTGGTAAAAATCGGTCATTTATTGGTATAAAATTTTGATTCTGATTGATTGTACATTTGCCCTCCTGTCAAATCTCCAGGCAAGAGATCGGGAGTAAATTGTATACGTGCAGCATGGAGTCCGAGCGTTTGAGAAATAGTTTCCACCGTCAATGTTTTCGCTAAACCAGGAACTCATTCTAGGAGAATATGCCCACCTGAAAATAGTGCAATGAGGATATTACGAATGAGGACGTCCTGACCAATAACTCGCTTCTGTGTTTCTGTATATATATCCGAGATCCGAGATTGGATATCTTCCAGAGCAATTTTTTGTGACATATTATTGAGAATATGATAGATAAAAAGATACGGAGAGTATAGGCGGAAATATCTTTTTTTCAAATATAAGAAACTTTCTGTATAAATACTTATTACTATCTATACTTCACTCAGTTTACTAAATCGCTACGGTTTCGAATCCCTTTATTTATTGATTATTCAAATTGGCGGAGAGAGGGGGATTCGAACCCCCGATGATGGAAAACCACCATACTGGATTTCGAGTCCAGCGCGTTCAACCACTCTGCCATCTCTCCAAGCATAGGGAAATGCCAGTATAGTGGGAAATATTATTTTGCAAATCAGAAAATATTCTCGCTCGAGAAGAGAGCTTCTCCTATATTCTCACATCCATTTCTTCTATGACTTTGAGAATTTCTTCTATGGATTCATTGGAATATCCTCGAGCAGAACATATATGTCCCCCTCATCAGAGATGCTTAGCAATTTTGGATACATCAAAACCATCTCGACGAGCACGGAAACTGATATTTTTTCCTCCAGTTTCTGTTTCTTTTATGAGGAAAATAAAATCCGTTCCATCGATAGAAGTCATCGTCTGGCTGATAAATTTCTGACCAAGTTCTTTTTCATGAATACCATACCTTTGAAATATTTCCTGTGTTATCACACCTCACATAATTGTTCATCATTTCAGAGAAATCAGATTCTCGAGAATATGTCCGTACAACCGAAGATAATTCAACTTCTCACTTTTGTAGGTATGAAAAATAATATTATCATACTCTGCTTCAAGTACCATAAGCTTACTGGTAACATTAAAGGTATGTGGACGAATACTATTTCGGAAACAATTTGTATCATGAATGATTCCAAAGAGAAGAAGCGTTGCTACTTGTAGAGTAATCTTCTGATGACTGGCTTCTAATAAATCAAAGAGCATTTCAGATGTAGAACTCGATTTTGTATCCACCAGATTATAATTTCCAAATAAAACATTCCCGTTATGATGATCTATATTCACAATCGGCGTATCCTTGAAAATATCTGGGTATAACTCTGGGTATTTTCCAATAAGTGAAAACTCTCCACAGTCACATACAAAAATCGCATCAAATTGTATTCCTTCAATCGTTTTATGTACTTCTGTATGGACATCGAGAAAATGAAAAAGAGGCGTAATAGGAAGCTCATTAATTACCTCCACATTTTTCCCAATACTCTTCAGATAAAAATAGAGGGCCATGCTTGATCCATAGGCATCACCATCGACACTTTTATGTCCCATTACGAGAAAATTTTGTCCTTTTTCAATAACTGCGAGGATTTTTCATATTTCTTGTTGCAATTCGTTCATTTTTGTGTATTTTAAAGGAACTTTCAGAAAAACTCGTCCTTCAAGCTTAAATCTCCGTTTCCTCGTTCTCCGTACAGTCGTACGACTCACTCCGGTACTCGATTTGCACTCGAATTACTTCGCTTTTGCAAAAGTTCTATAGATAAGAATTTCTATTATTTTAATACAAAATAATAGGAGATATTAATAATTTTTTCTTTCATGTCAACAATAAAATCCCCAAAGAAACTCACTCGCACTCGACGTCGAACAAAACTCGATAGAATCCTTGCGGGAGAAGTTCCACAAAAGCAGAAAAATATCAGAGTTGAGCGCGATGCTGGTGCTTCTCCTCAAAAAAGAGCCAAAGATATTCCTGTAGTTATCAAGAAAAAGAAAAAAACGGGGAAACCACAATACATCGTTCGGGATGAATATTTTTATGAAGCGAAAAAACTCGGATACAGAGCTCGTAGTGCCTTTAAACTTCTCGAAATTCAAGAAAAATACAATATCATCCGAACGGGAATGAAAGTTCTCGATATTGCGAGTGCTCCAGGAAGTTGGCTCCAGGTTCTCGTAAAAATGGTTGGTCCAACAGGAGTTATTGCAGGAGTAGATATTCAAAAAATTGCTGGATTTGGACATCAAAATATCCATGTATTCCAGGGGGATGTATTTGTGACAGAACCGATTATTAAATTTCTCAAAGGTCATGATATCGTACAAGTGGATTGTATAACTTCGGATATTGCTAGTCATACTACTGGTCAAACAGGAGTAGATCAGTATCGAAGTGTCGAACTCAATCTTGCCATCCTCGATATCGCCGATATTTTTCTGAGAAAATGAGGAACTCTGGTTCTGAAAGTCTTTGTTGGTGAAGATGTGGATGATCTCATAGGACCGATAAAACAGAGATATACCGTACTTCACAAATGTAAACCAAAAGCCTGCCGAGAACGAAGTTTCGAAGAGTACTTCGTATGTCAGGGGAAAAAGGATTAAAATAGTTGACTTTATAATAAATATTATTATAAAGAAATCATAAATTTACATTTCTTACCCAATGTACTTCTGTGAAAAACTCTAATATATGACCTCTTTCTGATGAAGTGCGTTTAATTGTAACTAAACCACCGGAGGGAAAAATCGTACATACAAAATATGGTATCAAAGCCAATGAAAATTACCTTGCTCCATATTTTAAATTATTAGTAGCTTGTGGAATCTTGCAAGATAGTGATCAAGCACTTAGTAATAAGAGTCTTCTCAATCCTCAATATATTCCTGCTACAGCAGTAGGATTAGAATGGCATGAAAATGGAAAGAAAACCTGAGAGAGTGACGAATGGGCAAGAGAATCTTATATTCTTGTTTCTGATGTAAGAGGTATCACAGAGGTATTATTAGTACCAGAAGAATCCTTAGTGCTCAATAATATTTAAACTAAAATCATCCGCCATTGGCGGATGATTTTTTTGAGTCTTTTCTCGAAACTCTCTTATATACTAACTTGCTTTAATAATATAAATGTATATAATACAAGCATATAATTTCTAACAAAGATATATGCGTGTAATATTAACCCTCTCTGAGAATGAGCTTTCAGATCTCATGAGAGCAATGAAAGAAGAACTCAATATCAAAATACATAGGAGACTTCAAATGCTCCACTGGAAATATCTTGGTAAGACGAATACGGAGATAGCTAAACTTCTCTCTGTACGATCGGAAACAATAACCGGTTGGCTTAATATCTATCGAAGGAAATGACTTTCTGGACTTCAATGATTGGATTATATAGGGAGACGTCCATCGAAACTCGATTCAATCAAGAATCAGATTATCGCCTACATAGAAAAAGAAAATGTAACCACTCTCTCGATACTACAAGACTGGATTAAGAAAACATTCAATCTGGACATAGAACAAAGCTGGCTCTATCGATACTGTAAAAAAAACTCAATTTTTCTTACAAGAAAACCAAGCTCATCCCCGGGAAACATCAGACCGAGGAAATTCAGCGAGAAACAATAATAAAGATACTTTCGTACATCGAACAATCCAGGCAAGATGATTCTATTGTGCTTTTTCTAGATCCGATGTATCAGATCCATAATAATGAGCATGACTATGCTTGGCAGAAAAAGGGAAAAGACGGAACAAAACAAGTGAGTGCTAATACTGGAAGAAGACGACTCAATATCTTCTGAGCATTGAATCCTCTTTCTTACGAAGTGACTTCAATCATTACCGAAGCAAATTGTGATGTTGAATCCATGAAAGTATTCTTTTCAGAGATACGGAAAGAATATGGAGAAAAACCTATCACAGTATTTCTCGACAATGCCCGATATCAAAGAGCCTATGAAACACAGGATCATGCGAAGAGCTTGAATATCACCCTTGAATTTCTTCCACCCTATTCACCCAATCTCAATCTTATCGAACGACTCTGGAAGTTTACCAAGAAGAAATGCTTTAAGAATCGGTACTACGAAGACTTTCAAACATTTGAAAAAACACTCAGAGATTTTTTATGAAATCTCTGAGTGTATAACAATGAACTTAAAAGCTTGTTAACCTTGAACTTTGAAATTATTAAAGCAAGTTAGTATATATGATTTACTAAACTAAGATTAGAACCTTTTTATCCAATTGTAAGGTTATTAGTTTTAATTCCAAAACAAGAATTAGCAAATTTAAAATATCTAGAATATATTATAAATACTTTAAATTTAAAACAATTTTGAAGTAGTATTCCACAATTATCAGTTCCTCAATTAAAAGATTTTTCAATTCCACTTCCACCCCTCCAAACCCAAAAAGAAATCGTCCTCTATCTCGACCAAGTATTCGAAAAAAACAAAGCAATAAAACAAGGATTTGAAGGGCAGATACAGACTTTGGAAGAACTCAAGCAGAGTCTTCTGAAAGATGCATTTGAAGGAAGATTAGTTCAGGATTAAGAGGTAGATTTATGAATCTAGATAGGACTCATATGTGATACATATATATAACATATGTATCACATATGTTATATTATGATACATATAGTTTGACTTTCGAATATAAATAGATAGATTGAATGAAACCTATTTTTAATAATAGACATCATATGTTTGACCCAAAAATACCATTCAATGATCTGCTGATACTTCCCGGAGATTTCGACTTCGATCAGAAAGAATTCCTGAAGCTTGCTATAAAGGCGAGCGAAGCAATATCGAGACTTAATGGACTTATATATCTTGTTCCCAATCTGGAAATTCTCATCTCTCCACTCCTGATAAAAGAATCTGTAGAATCTTCCGCTATAGAGAATATCAATACGACAACTCTCAAGGTACTTCAGTCAAATGCTCTTTCGCAAGAATCTCTCAAATGACCAGAGAAAGAAGTGCTTCATTATCATAAAGCTATCTTGAATGGGTTTCAGAGACTCAAAAAAGATGGAGGAATCTGATACAATTTCTTACTCGAACTTCAGAGTATCATCGAACCATCGGTACCATGAGTGAGAAAGATTCCAGGAACTGTCATCGCAAATAGTGAAGGCAAAGTTCTCTATACTCCACCTGTTTGAGAAGATGTCATAGTAAGACTTCTTACAAACCTGGAAAAGTTTATCAATACCTTTGACGACGATATAGATGCTCTAATCAAGATGCCAGTTATCCATTATCAATTCGAATCCATACACCCATTCTATGATGGAAATGGGAGAACAGGACGAATACTCAATGTACTCTACCTCGTCTTATCAAAGAAGCTAGATTATCCCATACTCTTTCTGAGTGAGTATATAAACAAAAACAGGCAGGCATATTATAGTTTGCTCAATAAGATATCCTCAACGGGAGACTATTCCCCATTCATCATCTACTTACTCAGGTGAATAATATCTCAGGCAAAAGCCACGTCCGATAAGATCATACAGATCAAGAAATTGATGATCGATGTAGAAACGAAACTCTCTGTATTGAATATAGACTATCATAGAGTTACTCTCCTACTATTCTCAAAACCATTCATGACTGTCTGAGAATTTGAAAAGACCTTATGACTTGCACGAGCAACAGCAGGAAGACAGATAAAGAAACTCGAAGAAGCAGGGATTATATCTTCGATGAAAGTAGGAAAGAATAAGCTTATCTATATGCAAGAATTTATTAATTTACTTACATAAAAGTATGCAACAACAAATCAATCGAATCAAGGATGTCCTTCGTACTGATTCTGGTATCTCTGGAGCACTCGGGTATACAGAGCAAATTTCTTGGATACTCTTTCTGAAGTTCCTTGATGATTACCAAGAAAGTCAGAGGGATTCAGCAGAGCTCGATGGTAAAGAATATACATATATTCTTGATGTTGAGTTTCAATGGAAAAACTGGATTAATCAGGATAATGGATATATCCAGTGAGATGATCTCAAAGATTTCGTAAATCATCGACTTTTTCCATATTTGAAGTCTTTTAAATGAAGTGATACTGATTATCATTCGATTCAGTATAAGATTGGCGAGATTTTTTACTTTATCAATAACAAAATTGAAGACGGAAATAATTTGAGAGAAGTGATTGATATCATTGATCACTTGAGTTTTCAGAATCAAAACGATCTCTTTGAGCTCTCGAAGATCTATGAAGATCTTCTTCAGGATATGGGAAATGCAGGTGGAAATAATGGAGAATTCTATACACCACGATGTCTTATTAAACTCATCGTCGATATCGTAGATCCGAAAGTAGGACAGACTGTGTATGATCCTGCCACGGGAAGTTGTGGATTTCTTATAGAGG
The DNA here is from genome assembly GCA_963751115.1 of uncultured Candidatus Altimarinota bacterium. Classification (GTDB taxonomy): domain Bacteria; phylum Patescibacteriota; class Gracilibacteria; order BD1-5; family UBA2023; genus UBA1545. The sequence continues at coordinate 48,452 of CAVVTN010000012.1, read as the reverse complement.
CGTTCAATCACATAAAACCTCAAGTCAAAACTGATAAAGATCTCGAATTTCTCAATGATAGTACATTTTTTGGAAATGAGAAAACACCGTTGGCATACATAATGGGAGTCATGAATATGATACTTCATGGTATCAGTGCCCCAAATATCTCAAAAGTAGATACGCTTGCTATGACAATAAAGGATATCCAAGAAAAAGATCGTCACGATATTATCTTAGCTAATCCACCATTTGGTGGGAAGATAAAAGAACAAGTACAAATAAACTTTCCATTTCGTACAAATGCTACAGAAATGCTCTTTATCCAGCATATAGCGAAGAAGGTACGACTGGGTGGAAAAGTCGGTATCGTCGTTCCTGAAGGAGTTTTGTTTAATACAGGAATAGTATTTCAGGAAATTAAAAGACATCTCCTCCATGATTTTAATCTCCATACGATTATATCTCTTCCGGCTGGAGTATTCCTTCCATATGCAGGAGTAAAAATAAATATCATGTTCTTTGATAGAGTAGGCAGTACAAAGGATATTTGGTATTATGAAGTGGATCTCTGAAGGGTAATAACGAAGAATAAACCGATTACTTACGGAGAACTCGGTGAAATTGAATCGCTATTTAAAGAGCGAAAAGATACACCAAAATCTTGGGTCGTGAAAGTAGAGGATATAAAGGATTATGACTTGTCTGCTAAGAACCCAAATAAAGTGAAGCCAGACGAACTTAGAAGTCCGAGTGATATACTTATGGGTATCGAGAAGAATAATGCGGAAATCAATGGATTATTGAGGGAATTAAAAGAAATAATCAAATAATTTTACTTGCTATTTCTCCCTATGAAATCCTATAAAAACCTCATCATATTTATCATCCTGGTTGCACTCTGGAGTGCAGTTCTGGGGATTTTTAAGTATTTCCTCTGGTCTGCTATGAATGGCGGACTCCATATGAGTCTAGAAACGATCGCGGGATATATCAGTCTCGGGGGGATATTTGCTTATCTGTTTGGTGGAGCGTTGGCATACAGTTTTCAGATTCGGAGTCTTTTGATAGTCTCCGCGATTATTGCTCTGATGGCGAGTATTGTGGGATTTTTTACTGATTTTCATTCTGCAGTGATTATGCCGATGGTAGTTGTTATATTTGGCTACTGTTATGGACTCTGGTCGGTTATGCGGAATATGCTTATCTCCATCGAGATAGAACATACGGGATTGAATGATACTTTTATCACGGGACTGGTGACGATTGCTTTTACCGTGTCGATCATTGGTGGTTCGATCGGTTGAGGGAAAATATACGAGATATTTGGGATAATGGGCATTTATCTCCTTATGAGCGTTCTTATTTTGACAGGATTTCTCTCCGTCTTTCTCGCTTACGAGCCTTATAACTGGAAAAAGTTTTTTGCAAATGGAATACATTCTATTGTACAAGAAAAAAAGATAATTCTCCTCCGTTCTTTTGGAGAATTTCTCCCACAGATTCGCCTGCTTATGAGAAAATATAGTATCCTCATGATAGTTCCTGCCATTATCTTAACTGTTTCGACGATTCTCTCTCAAAAATCCGTCGCAATCAGTGTGGATCTCTTTCACAAAACTCCCTCTGAGGGTTCTATGATGCTCCTCTATGCTGCGGTCGGTGCTATTATTGGGAATGTTCTCACACTCAAGGCGACCAAACACCGCTGGACATATTTTTCTCTGGGGATGGGAATATATACGTTTCTCACGCTCGTATATCCATTTTTCCTTGGTTCTTACGACATTATTATCGCCATAACTTTCTTCGCAGGGACACTTTTTGGTATCACGATCAATCTGACAGAATGATATCTTTTTTACCGATTTTCTACCGATAATCATAAAGAATATGGATCAGCAGTATATGGACTCCTTTTGAGTGGTATTATCGTTACGATGATGTTCGTAGTGGATATCCTCCAGAAACAAATAGGACTCACATCAGTATTTGTATTTTTGGCTGGAGTTCTCGGTATTTCCTGAATCGCTATGATGCGAGATATACGGAAAAATTGGTTATCGTAATATTTTCTATGCTCCATACTTTTTCTGCTCTTTCTTCGGAATATCTTTCGCTCGCCGAGAGATATTTTCCTATGAGCTATAAACAAAATCTGAATCAAAATACCTATGAACAAAGTATCGTAGCACGATATTTGATCAGTCAAATAGTGGAAAAATATTGGAATACTCCTTGACTTCTCCCACAAGTAGATTCTGAAGGAAAACCGATGGCAGAAAAAAGGTTTTCTTGGAGTATTTCCCATTCTTGAGGGTATGTTTTTGTTGGAGTATCATCAAATCCCGTCGGAGTAGATATAGAGCGTATGAAACCAAGAGATATTTCCCTTTTTGAAACATTTTCTTCCAGAGAATATTTGCTCATAGGAGAAAAAAACTGGGATTCTTTCTATATTCTCTGGTCCGCAAAAGAGGCACTTATCAAGAAGTACCTAGGAAGCATCGACGAGATGAAAAATTGGGAACTGATTCGAGGAGATATAAGGTCTGATGGAGCGAAAAAACTCTTCTTTTCTCGGGAATGAATGGTAGAAATGGTAGATTCGGAAGTGAAAGATGGAGTGGTGAGAAGTTGGAGTAAATAATATGAGTATATTTGTTTTAATCTGTAATATATGCTACAGTAAATATATGATTCAAATGGACCCCTATTTATTTTCTTAAAAAATCAGCATATGTTTACTAAATTTTCAACCAGTCTTGAGCTCGTTAAAATAGCGTTCTCCTATATAAAAGAAGAAGGAGAATTATTTGTTTATGCTCTATTGTCGTTCTTTTCATCGGCACTTATTATCGCATCATTTGTCGTTACAGATATCTTTTATATCGAAAGGCTCGATAATCTTCCGAAGGATCAACAACAACTTGTTATGTATGCTGTTATGTTTATATTTTACCTTGTCCTCTATTTTATTACCTTCTTTTTTAATACCGCAGTTATCACTTCAGTAAAGAGAAAGCTGAATGGAGAGGAAAATAAGTTCGGTGATGGGATGCGAGATAGTATGAAACACACCGGCAAGATTTTTCAATGGGCAATGGTATCCGCAACAGTATCTCTTATCCTTAGAATAATCGAATCTAAATTCAAGGAAGATTCCATTGTTGGTTCGATTATTGTGAAGCTTCTTGGTGGGGCTTGGTCCATACTTACATTTTTTGCTTTCCCAATGATGATACTACAGGATAAATGACCTCTAGATGCGATAAAAGAATCATCTGCACTATTTAAGCAAACTTGGGGGGAAATGGCTATGTTAAATGTAGGAAGTTCATTTTTCTATAGTATTCTCATGTTTCTGTCTGTTATATTTTGTATCGGTCTTGGTATTTTAGTTAATCCGCTCGTTGGAATAGTCCTCGTTATAGTTTCCATAGTATTTCTCGGAATACTCAATGGTCTCACGGACATCATAGTAACAACACTTCTTCTTCATTATGTGACTTCTGGAACTCATCCAGAGAAGGAAACTGAGAGACTTGCATTTGCAAGTATAGCAAAAGCTCAATAATATTCTTTTAAATAAAAAACTCTATTTTCTCAAAATAGAGTTTTTTTATGGCTTGTTTGAATTTCTATAATTCAAAAGCATCTGCACTTATCTTCGTTACAGGTTCTATACTATTCTCTCCTCATGCCTCCATTTCTAGTCTTTTAAACAATATGTAAGTAAAAGTCAGGGAGAAAAGTCCGATAATTCCACTGAATATATTCGAGAGAATATCTCAGATTCCTATGGAGGAAAATTCTGATAGCATCGCTTGTATATTTGGCATATTACCATTTTTCATAGCAAGTAGATCGCTTCCTAGAGATGATCCTCCTAGAGAGAAAAGTCCATTGAAGAGGGAAGAAATAAGACCTATAAGAAGTCATATTCCTAGGAGATTTCCAAATATTCTCATCCACTGATTATCGGTCAAACGAAGAGAAGATTGGAAAGATTTTCTTGAAAAATCATCTCGATCAATCGCACAATATATAGCAAACGTGGATCGTAATCATCGATATACGATAAAATAAAAAGTGGTAATAAGTGTTAATCCTGTAAATATAATTCCAATATTTTCATATTGCGCATATGGAATTCATTCTGCAAATCCTATTTTCCCATGAAAAAGATATCATAATATACCTATTCCTCCAAGTATGAAAAGGAGAGCAGGAATCATATATACATAGAGAAATACATAATAATACGTATAACAAGAATCGATTATTTTCCGCATTCCATATATGAGAGCAACTTTGAGATGGATAGTATTTCATCTTCCTCATTCACTGATGTATTTTATGAATCAGAGAAGTATTCCAATATTGATGAACATTATGACAAGTCATAGTGATATTCCTACGATAAGACCCATATAATTGATGGAATGTGTGAGAAATCAAGTATCAAAAATCATAATACTGGCAAGGATTTTCCAGAGTATCATCGTTATGAGGGATAAGCCTAAAATGTGTTGGTACAAATCCTTTGCTTTTAGCTACTGTATCTGCTAAACTTGGCAGTACTTAGTTTCTAATCTATCTTTGTATGATTTACACAAAAAAACACTTGTAACAAATGCGGTAAAAATAGGGTGCAGAAATACGGGATTAGCAGAGGAAAACAGCGATACAAATGTCTTGTGTGTCTCGCTGTATTCATACCGAAAGACACCTCTTGGATACGCACTGCTTATGTAGATTACTCTCTTCATAAACAAACCCATAGAGAACTTGGAAAAACACTTGGAAAGAATCGAAATACCGTTCAAAAATATCTAACGGGAAACATCCACTATACCGGAGAACTACCAATCCTTCGTGAGACCGAACGTATGTGCGTTGTGATCGACGCAACCTATTTTAGTTCCCGTACGGATGGCATGGCTTTAATCCGAAGTAATGCAGGACTCAATCTGGTATATGATTTTGTATCATCAGAATCATTAACGAGTATTAGCAAGCTCATGAGCACTTTTGACTCTGCCTGATATACAAAGAATACCGATGCATTTACGATCGACGGAAGGAGATTCATGTTCGATCTTCTTAAAAAGAAATACCCTGCTATTCCCATACAGATGTGCATTTTTCATATGAAAGCGATTATCAGGAGATATACCACTCTCAGACCGAAAACAAGGCTCGGGAAAGCCCTTAAAATCCTCAAAACGATACTGTGACGCATTCCAGAAAAAATGTTTCTTCGGATATTATCCCAAGTAGAGCATATCTACATTGACTTTCTCAAAGAACGGAACACAAACGGACAGTACGAGCACAAGCGATTACGGAGTGCCGTGGCAAGCATTCGGTATTATCTTCCATACCTGCATACGTACGAGAGATATCCGCACCTTTCGATACCGAGAACTACGGGCATTTGTGACGGTTATTTTTCACATGTAAAAGAGAAGCTAAAACCTCATCGAGGAATCTCTCGGATTCAGCGAGATTCTCTTCTTATCTTTCTCCTCGAAGAACAGAACAGGAAGGCAAAAGTTTAGGAATAAAACCAACACATTTTAGGCTTAATCGAAAAACCAACACATTTTAGGCTTATCTCTATCAGAGCAGATAAGATAAGAAGTTCTTTTTGATTGAGAAGAAAAGTACATGTTTGTTCTATCCGATCGAGGAATTTTTCCTTTGGATTCATAAATAATTTGCGTTATGAAATATAGGCATATACTACTGATCGTGTAATAAAACACAATTTTACTTTTTAAATTTTTCTATATGGCACCTTACGGAGATACGACAGGTATATTTGGTATGATCGGAGTTATTTGAAGTATCGCACAACTTGCTACATTTCTTCTCATAGCTTGGGGACTTTATTTGATTAATAAGAAATCAGGAGAAGAATATCCTTGGCTTGCTTTTATCCCACTCGTTCAAATGTACTCTTTTGTGAAAGCGGGAGGAAAAGATGGAATCTGGGTTCTTTGGCTTATTCTTGGATATATTGCGTTACTTATTCCTGGGATTATCCTGACTATCATGGTAATTCATGCTACTTCCAAGAGAACAGGAAATGGTGCCGGAACAACGATACTTACACTTCTTTTCCCTTTTATTATGTATCCGGTTATGGGAAATAATATGCCAGAAGCATGAGGAAAAGTAGAATCTATAAAAATAAAAACAATAGAACTTTAAGAAATACTATTTTTCTTTTTCTAAAACAAAATAAAAACCTCTTTCTGAGACTGTCCCAAAAATCCCATCGCTCGATGGGATTTTTCTTGTCTTTATATCGAACTTTCGGCTTGTATTATGGAAGAAACGAGTATAATGATCTTGTAATATTCTTCATCTCAAACCATGTTTAAGCCATACGATCAAAAACAGAACTTCCTTCTTCCACCGAGCTTCCAGAACTTTCTCGGAGAATGACACAAAGCCGTTGTTCTTAGTGAGATAATTGATGGACTTGAATTTCGGGAGCTTTTTTCAAGCTATGCGAATACCGAACGCTGAACATCTGCATATCACCCTGTCATGCTCGTGAAGATTCTCTTCTACGGATATATGAACTCTACTTTTTCCAGTAGAAAACTTGCCGACAAGACCCAATCGGATCTCGCATTCATGTTTCTCTCATGAGGCAACAAACCTGACTTCCGAACCATTGCCCGATTTCGCAGAGAGAAATGAGGTTTCCTTACCTCTATATTCGTTCAGATAGTCAGAAAAGCACAAGAACTCGGTATCATCTCATTCAGTGTCGTCAGTATCGATGGAACCAAGGTTTATGCCGATGCCTCCAAAAATAAAAATTCTGACCTGGAAGCGCTTGAGAAACAGATGAAGAAGTTCCTCAAAGAAGCGGATGAAATCGATGCGATGGAGGACGATGAACTCGGAGCAGATGATGACGGAAGTTGAATCCCCGAGGAACTCAAAACAAAGGAGGGGCGAGAGAAAAAACGCAAAGAGATTGAAGAAAAAAAGAAGAAAGTCGAGTCTAAGAAAGAAGCAGTAAAGAAAGAGATTGAGCACAAGGCAAAAGAAGGAATCAAGATGACTCGTATCAACTCCACTGATCCAGACAGCCGACTTGTGCAGATGAAACGAAAGGATTTTGCGAACGGCTACAATCCGCAGATTGCGACCGAGAATCAATTCATTATAGCAACGACGATGAACAATGCCACGAGTGATATACGAGAGCTCATTCCAGTACTCAAAGCCATAGAAGAGAAGTACCAAACAAAACCAAAACAGGTACTCGCTGACAAAGGGTATGCGAGCGAAGAGAACTATGATTACATGGAGAAACAGGACCTCGATGGATACATTCCGCATCCAAAACTTCAGCAGAATCTCAAAGGATGGAAGTATAGCGAGAAAAAAGACGAATACACTGATATCGATGGAAATATTTACACCTTCAAGCAGTATTCCGGAAGCAAAACCAAGAGAGGAAGAGGAAGACCGACTCTTACAGAGCCAACAAAGGAAAGTGATTTCAAATCGAAGGTCTATCAGACGAAAACGAAAGAAGGGAAAAACAAGTTCCTGCAGATGAGTAAAAACTGGATAGACCACTGTAAGTCTCAGGATGAAAAACTTTCCTCCGAGCACGGAAAAGAACTCTACAAGAAACGGTGCTACTCAGTCGAGCCCGTCTTCTGAAACATCAAGCGGAACCTTAAATTCGAGAGGTTCTCTTTACGATGACTCCAATGAGTCACCATTGAATGGAATTTGATAGCAATGGTTCACAATCTGAAGAAAATTATGAGTTTCAGACCAGTATAGATACCCATTGAAGGAAATTGGGAGAAAATCCAATATTTTCGAAAATATTTCTCATATTTCCGTCAAAGAAAAATCCCGAACAGGTTTGTTCGGGATTTTTGGGACAGTCTCCGAAAGATTGGCTTTTATTTTGTATATTATAAATAACTCGATTATTTTGTACCGAGAAGTTTATTGATAACTCGTTCAAATTCACTTACAGGATATGCTCCAGCGATGAGCTCGTATTCTCCTGTTTGATTATTGATAACAACTGTTCCTGGTGTTCCAGCAACTCCCAGTTTTGCTCCTTCGGCAGTTTCTGCATCAAACCTTTTGATATTTTCCTTGGAATCGAGACAAGTTTGAAATTTCTTGGAATTGATTTTAAGTTCTTTTGCAAGAGGTAAAAGCGCATCTTTTGAGAATCCCGTTCCATTTCCTCCATTGGATCGTGTAAATATCGCATTGTAATAAGCAACATATGATTCGGTTCCTCCGATATCTCCCGCACAAAGAAGAGCATTTGCTTCTGCTTCAGAATTCTCGTGAGGTACTCCACGGAAGCTTTTGAAGATAGAATTGACTTTATCTCCAAATTCTTGTCGTACTTTTTCGATAGTTCCTTCCTTATATTGTCGGATACAGAATGGGCATTCCAAATCGCTGTATTCTACGAGAGTTATGAGAGCTTCTTTATTTCCTTCGATATACGCATTGTTTTTAATCGCAGTAATTTCATCTTGAGTCAGAGTTTTTGCTACAGCAGGAGTTTCGGTTCCTTTTGCTGCACTGGCAGTTCCACCACTTTTACTTGCGATAAATTGCTTGATTTGAGGGATTTGTTCCTCCATCTGAAGCTGTTGAGCTTTTGCGAGAAGTTCATAGTTTTCCTGACTTCCTGCCTTTTTGTATTCATTACTTAAATATTTCTCCATAACTACATTTGCTATCTTTTCAGAACTATCATTAGTCGCGGAAGGAATTCCCCCAATAGAAAGGAGATAAAGCGATCCAAGATTTGCAAGGAGCGAGATCAAAAGAAGGGGAATAATAATATGTTTCCCATGACAACTTTTTTTGGTTTCTGAAGAACAGACATTTGCTGGTTCCTCGGTATTTTCATATTTTGACATAGTTTCAAAAAAGATAAAGAATAATATAGCTCCCATAGGATACATATATTTCCTAGAATGCAAGCAAAAAAGTGTTGACATCATCCGAAATATAAAAGTGCCTAGAAATTTTATTTTGATTCTTTTGCTTGCATTCCACTCAATTCGCGTTATCATCACTGAGTTTATATTTTTGAGTAGAGTGTTTTATTTTTGTATCTTTCCCTGTATGATAAAGTTTTTGATTCTTTTGTTTTCTTCTTTTTTTCTTCTTTCTTGTACGGTACCAAATATCTTATCAACACCAACAGTAGAAAAATTACCACCTACACCTACAAATGTCATTGTTCTTCCTAATGAATCAGGAGCAAGAGTAGTTGAACAGCTGGCAGTTCCTGAAACGACGGGAGCAGTAGCGGAACCTGAAAATTCTATGCCTGATACAATAAATTCAACAGATACACCGACTATTTCTGGTGCTCTTTCCACAAAAAAATAATATATTCTTTCTCTATAAAAAAACTTCCTCTTATTTTATAGAGAAAGTTTTTTGATGTTTGTAATAGGCGAGAATTCCGACCATAGCAGCATTATCCTGGGAATAAACTTTACGAATCGGAGCGAGAAAATGATGATTTCTTTGCTTTGCTTCGCGCTCGATAGTTTCTCGTAATCGATCATTCGCACTTACTCCTCCCGCCAATATCACTGATGACACACCAAGAATTTCCGCTGCATGAAAGAGTTTATAGGAGAGGATATTTACGACCGTTTGTTCAAATTCAAAAGCGATTTCTTGTATGTCTTGTTCAGTGAGTGAATCATTCTTTTCTATTCGCTTATCTACTTCTCGCTTCACAGCACTTTTGAGTCCAGAGAAAGAAAAATCATGACCATTTTTATCCAAGAGAACATTCGGGAAAATACTCTGAAATGTACCGATATATTCACTTGCAATCTTACCGATAATAGGTCCTCCAGGATAACCAAGTCCCATCATTTTCGCAACTTTATCAAATGCTTCTCCCGCAGAGTCATCGAGTGTTTCGCCGATTTTTTCACGTTCGAACATACTTTTCCAGAGATAGAGTTCATTATGTCCACCAGATACAGTCAGACATATGGCAGGAAAATGAATCTCACTCGTTTCTCGTTCAAGATAATTTGCAAACATATGAGCCTCGATATGATCGATAGAAATATAGGGAATGTCAAGAGTCTGCGAAAGAGTTTTTGCTACACTCATACCAACAAGAAGTGAGGGCATAAGACCAGGAAACTCGGTACAGGCGATGATATTTATTTCTCTCAATGTGATTTTTGATTCAACGAGAACTTCTTCCAAAACCCCGAAGATATTATTCGCATGAAGTCTGGCTGCAACCTCTGGAACGACTCACTTTGTTTCATTGTGTTCTCGAATTTGCGATCGTGTTTTCATCGCCATGAGTTCTCGGTCACGAAATATCGCGATAGAAGTATCATCACAGGAAGTTTCAAAAGCAAGAAGGTACATAATTATTGATAGTTTATAATTTAGGATGTCAGTATATGAAAATATAAAAAAATAAAAGAGCATTTCTATTGTTTTCCTATTCCTTTACAAACTCAAATACTTTTCCAAACATTTCTATTGCATATTTCTGATCGATAAAAAATGGACTAGTGGCAATGGTAATAAAATCTGCTTGACGAGCGAAATGCAGAATGACTCTTTTTTTGTCTTCAAAAGGAATATAGTCTAATTCTCTCGCAAAGAAATCGAGATCGAGATTGAGAATAATACATTCCCCATTTCATTTTTGGCATTGTCCATATTTCTCCAGTCCGATGGTATCTTCGATTCGGAGAACTTTTTCTATCATTCCTTCCCGAAGAGCTGGTTGGATATAGTTTCCAACATTGCATTGTTCATTTACGAAATCGAAGATTTCTGGTAATTTTCATTCTCGTGGCAAATCATTTTTATTCTCCCAGAGATCGGAATGTTCGTCGATATGTACCAGAGTATTTTTTGTACTAATGAGCCCATTGATTCGAGCTTCATACCAAAAATAGAGTGCATGATTATGGTTATCAAATATAATCATAGGAATATTATTCCACTTCATTCGAACAAAATTCTTGAGTCCTGTACAAGATTGGAGGATTCATTTTTCATTTTTATCTTCGAAAACTATTTCTGTTCATTCTTGAATATCTTTGAAATCCCCGTTGATTATGGATGGGATATAGAGGGATTTACTGGTTCGTTCTTCATAGGAAAATGCGTTATTTCCAACGGGTTTTATAAGAAGGGAAGGAGTTGTATACATAATACTAAATTTTAAACTAAGAAAATGATGACTATAAAAATGGGTTTTTTTAGGGATAAAACTGTTTGAGAATGGTGATAAACAGTTTATTTGATTGATTTTCAAGGAGTTTTTTATCCCTAAAAGCTTTTGGTACTTTTGGCTATAAAAGTATATATAACAATATGTTTCATAAATAGTCAATACTTCTTCTTTTGCCAGAAGCGTTGATTGTATGATAAGATGAAATCGTTATTTATCAAATAAAAAATATTCCCCGTGAAAAGCATTATCATTACACTTATCTTTACTCAATTATTTACCATTATTTCCCCTGTTTTTGCAGAGGAAAATACTTCTTCTCCAAATCAGAAATTCATCGTCACTGCCTATTATTCTCCGCTTCCTGATCAGAGTTTCTATCTCAAGGGAAGTTACGAAGCAGATATTCTGCTCAATGGAAATGGGACACATGGAGCTAGTGGAAAGGAAGTATATCCAGGGATGCTGGCGGGACCGAAAACCTATGCATTTGGGACGCAAGTATACCTTGAAGGACTCGGGATAGGAACGATCGATGATCGAGGTGGAGCGATTGTTTCATCGGGATCTCGCGGATATGATGCGGATCGTCTCGATGTCTGGATGGGTCAAGGTGAGGAAGGTCTTAAACGTGCTCTTTCCTGGGGGAAACGTACAGTAGTCGGGAAAATTATCGATACACAAACTCATGCAAATATTGATCTTTCACAAATAAAAATAGAAAAAATCGATACCACGAAATATACAAAACAGCAGACACAAAAAGTTTCAGTACCAGAAAAACCAAGTGTTTTTACGAGTGCCATAGGAAAAAATACTGATCCTGAAATTATCAAGGAACTTCAGAATATTTTTACAAATCTTGCTTATTACAAAGGTGAAATCGATGGAAAATATTCTAGTGTACTTGTGGATGCTATTTATGATTTTCAGATGGAAAACCAGCTGGTACAATCTGTTCAGGATAGTGGTGCAGGGTATTATGGTCTGAAAACACGAGCAAAACTTCAGGAAATCTACGCTCTTTACACAGTGAATGAACAGAAGCGAATTGCCGAAGAAGCTCGAATAGCTCAGGAAAAAGTAGAAGAACAAAAACGACTCGCATCTATACAAGCAGCAAAAGATAAACAGGAAGCAGCACAAAAAAAAGAAGTAACATTATTTGTACAAAGTTTTGGTGATCCACATATAAATGAGATCGGGGCGCATGTGCGAAATCTCCAACAAAGTCTTAAGTCTCTCGGGTATTTTACTCAGAAAGATACCGCTATATTCGGAAAAGTGACCGAAGCAGCACTCATTTCCTATCAGACAGATAAAAATATCCCCAATGAAGAATTTGGAATCCTCGGAAAAGTTACCAAAGAAACACTTATAAAAGATCTCCTCACTCTGAAAGGAGATAAAGAGAATACACTTGTGTACAATACGAAATAATTTTTAAAACAATTTTCTCTCAAAAAACTCACCTATAATGGATGAGTTTTTTTCTTTGTCAACGCGAAAATACGGAAACTTTTGGGAGAATATTTCATTTGTATACAATCAGCCCTATTGTATAGCAATTCTCTTCTATTCTCTAGACTATTTTGCTGGGCAATATATTATATTATAATTTCATTTCATATGAAGAAATATATTTTGTGAGTATTAATGGTTGTAACTTTTTTGTTTTCATCACAGACTTTTGCCACAGATTCAATTATTCAGAAAATATATCAGATTAAATCCTATCAATGGGATGAAGAGGCGGAGATGTATAGATATATCTCTTACGGAAGTGCGGTACTTATCGGAGACAATAAGATTATCACCAATGCCCATGTGGTTTTGGATGAGAATGATACCCCAACAGGGAATTATAATCTCTGCATATCAGAAACTTTTGAGACAGTACCAAAATGTAAAACTAGTTTGAAACTCATACAGTATGATAAAACAGCAGATCTCGCTATTCTTGAGCCTATTATGAATATAGATCTCGGAACTCCAGTGCAAGTTAAGGACAGGAAACTTAATCTCGGAGAAACAGTGAAAGTATACGGATATCCTTCGAATGGGGGAGACACTATTACTTTTACTGAAGGGAAAATAAGTGGTTTCGACAAAGGACATTATAAGATAGATGCCAATCTGGACTCTGGAAATTCTGGAGGTGGAGCGTTTGATAAAGATGGTAATTTTATAGGAATTCCTTATGCAGCAAAAGTAGGGTATTCTACCTTGGGGTACGTCATTCCAGTGAGTACTGTAATGGATTTCCTTGCGAAAAAATGAGATGTAACTACATACGGAAGAGTGGACAGTAAATTTTTGAAATACATCATTAAAATGAATACGAGTCTTTCGAATCAGAAAATTGATAATCCTTACATACAATTCGATGGTTTTCAGGCAAAATGATTTACCTTAGAGGATCTCCATGAAAAAGCAGATAGTGCCATTAGTGGATATCAATTACTTTCCAAGACACAAGATACCACCATTGTAATATTATCAGCAGAGGTATATGGAAAAGAGTATATTAATGATACGACAGATCTTGCAAAGCTTCGTGAACAGTATGCGAAGGTAATCGAGAAAAGAGATGTAACTCTCGGCGGGAAGAAGATCCGTAAGATGATTGCATATATCGGAGAAAAACAAGACGATGGAACGATTGATAAAAATGTCGTTTCTATCGGTTTTGATCTCTGAACTATAAGCTTTTTTATCTACACCGATAAATATGAAACAGAAAAGAAATCCATAAATGCAGCCCTTACTCTTTTTGTGAAGAATTTTCAGATCAAGAAAGATCTTCCTTTGATAGATAAAACACACTATAATACTTCTATTGGATCTTTTGACATCATTCCTGGTATGAATTTTATGAAAGCATTAGGGATGACTAAATTTGTTTTCGATTCTCCTATTGTTCAAGATGGAACTATTGAAGTTAAAAAAATGGAAAGCACCTATTATGATTATGCAAAAATGTATAGTGCAACGAAGTTTGAAGATGAGGCATATTATTTGGTGGATGATCCTACTGAGAATGTACTCTCTCTGGAGTCAGAAATCAAACAAAATACTCTCGGAACATACTATCTGAATTCCAAAATAAAAGAAGATAATGGAACGATAAAAATTGTATCTCAGTTTTTCACCAAGATAGATACATCAGTGTCCTTTATCAAAGTCACATTTACTATGGGACAAGAAGATTCTGAACTCGAGAAAAAATATTATCAAGTTCTCGATACTGTCGCTTTGAGTGGAACTTTCCCATTTAAGAGTGCTACAATCGGAATAATTGCAGATGCTTCGTATACTCCTCGAGCTGTTTCTTCAGCGGATCATTATGAAATAATTATTCCGTCTCCTACTTATGTGGGAGAAGCAACCGATATGACTATCAAAGTGCTCGATGCGAGTGGAGCTGTTGTCCCTGATTATACAGGAACTATTTACATAGAAGTGCCATCAGATTTTGGTGCGACCATCCCTTATCAACAAGATGGATATACCTTTACTGCTTCTGATTCTGGAAGTATCATCATCCCGAAAGGATTGACTTTCTCACAAGCAGGAACTATGAAGGTAAATGTGTATGATGTAGTAGATTATGATTATCTCGATGATACTATATCAGTTGTTGTAAATCCGAAGAGATAATACATAAGAATATTCCCCTATAAACAGAGAGAAAATATTTTCTCTCTGTTTATTTTTTACCTCGGTTTGAAGAATTTCCTTTTTTCTCTATACTACAGAGAAATCTTTCTAACAATCTCTCCCATGTCTCCACTCGAACAAGCCTGTTCTGATATTATTCATAAAAATCTCGCGTACTCGGGAGAGCAGATTTATCTCCTCTATGATACGGAATCTCCCCTTGCAGAGAGACTTTCGACTTCTTACAAAGCAGTATTACCACCAAACTCTATCGTCCGTGAGTTTGTTAATCCACCACAACCCCTCTACCGAGGAGGACTTTTGAATCCGGATAATCCGCATATAGCCGAACAGAAACGACTCATAACTACGCACAATATCGAGGAAAATATCCGAGTTGGGCTCGATCACCACGAAGTTATGGAAACCACGAAGGCAGAGGAAATAGATCCACAGATAGAATCCATCAAATCAGAACTTCTCGGACTTCCCAAGGGTTCGATCGCTATTTTGGTACAATCCACCAATTTCCGTCTCTCGACTTTTCGAATACGACTGGAACTTTTTAATATCGGCGTGCATGTTATCGAGTTCAATCATCTCGCCTATATCAAGGAAAATGAGTTTGAAACTTTCGAAAAAACGCTCGACTATCACACGGATATTTACATAGAACAACTGGAAAAGTTCGGAAGCTACATCGACCGAGGATTGACGCCAGTTTGTCACTCTTCACAGGGGCATACACTCACTTTTGGTGCTGTGGAACGAGCTCGTGGAAACACAGGAGATTATAGAAAATCGGAGCATAAAGGCGGGACTTTCCCGATTGGTGAGATTTTCACCGAAGCCATCGATCTAGAAACCGTTTCTGGTGAAGCACTCGTGGAATCCTATCCAGGTGATACTTTCGAAGTTATTCACGACACTCCGTTCCTCATCCGAGTGGAAAAAGGACGAGTTCTGCCATCCGATAATTTCCCTCCGATGTTCCAGAAAATCTATAACTTCATAGTGGAAGCGGAAGGGGAGGTGATGATTCGGGAATTTTGACTCGGTCTCAATCCTGCAGTCAATCGCGAGCACCCACTTTCCGATATCAACTTCTACGAACGCAAAATAGGAGTGCACTTATCGCTCGGGAAAAAGCACGGAATCTACGGGAAAAAACTCCCAAAAACTATGGTACAACGCTACCATATCGATGTATTTCTCGACCTCGGAACGGTACACATGGGAGAAGAGTGTATATTTGAAAATGGAGGGTGGAAGTGGTAGAAAGAAAAATACTTTTACAAAAAAGTGAAATATTTGCAAAAAAATGAAAAATTCGTATATTTCGAGTGAAAAATATTTAATCATCGGCAAAAAGATGGCAAACGAAAAAATCACAGAAGATATTGTTCGGTCGCATTTTAAGATGGACCCGTTGTTTAGTGTCATAAAATGGGAAGAGCAAAAATCTATGAACAAACGAGTAGTGGATGTTCTTCAATGAGGGAAAGGGGGTGGAAAATGAACGGCAAAACCAGAATTTCTCGTATCTTTTCCAACTGGAAATATGGACTATATTATTGTCGTTGAATGCAAGGCGAGTCCGAGCGATCATGAAAGTAAAAATTCATCAGAAAAATCATCAGAAAAAGCAGTGAAATTCGCTGTTGATGGAGTCCTTCATTATGCCGAAAAACTCTCAAAAGAATATGATGTCATCGCTATTGCCGTAAGTGGGGAAAATACACAAGAACTTATGATTTCCAACTTTCATTGGAAAAAATGAGCTGATAAAGCCGAGAAACTCTCTGATAATAAGCTCCTCTCTATCAATGACTATCTCAAAGTTTTTCAAAATGAACAATTTGCAGATAATCTCAAGAATGTTGATATTATCAAAAAAGCAATCGAGCTCAATGAAGAATATCAGGCATATTCTATCACCGAAATGACTCGTTGCACTATTGTCTCCGCGATTCTCGTTGCTCTCATGAATGAGACTTTTCGATCGAGTTATGGAACTTATACAGACTCTCCAGATGTAGCAAAAGCCCTTCTCTCAGCTATTGAAACAGTACTTAAAAAACACGAAGTAAAGAATAAAGATGCGATGATCGGAGAGTATAGTAAAATTCTAAATGAACCAATTTTTACACAAAATGAAGTAAAGAATACCAAGAAAAAAGATCGAGAAAAATCTGTGGAAGTAGTAAAATGAATGGTACGATACCTTCATACAAATGTATTCCCACTTACTCTCATGGAGCAGAACGGACTCGATGTTCTCGGGCGATTCTATACCGAGTTTATTCGTTATGCTGGAGGTGAAGGAGGACAGGGATTGGTTCTCACTCCATCACATGTTGCAGATCTTTTTTGTGATCTTGGAAATATCGATAAGAATTCCATCGTATATGACCCTTGTTGTGGAACGGGTGGATTCCTGATTGCTGCTATGAAACGGATGCTTGCAGATGCTGGAGGAGATGAAGATAAGAAACTCGCTATACGAAAACACCAACTCATCGGAGTGGAGCTCCGTCCTAGTATGTTTACCTATGCCTGCTCCAATATGATGATGCGAGGAGATGGGAAATCCAATATCTATTGTGGGGATTGTTTCCCATTTGAGCATATCGTGCGAGATGAACACAAAGCAACTGTTGCCTTTTTGAATCCTCCGTACGATGTCGGAGCAGCAGGACAGATGCACTTCATAGAACATGCACTCAATACTGTTGCGCCACAACATGGAACGGTTGTTGCTATCGTCCAGATGAGTGTCGGAATCAAAAATGAAAAAGAACTCATTGCAGCAAAAACTCGAGTCCTCCAGAATCACCGCCTCCATGCCGTACTCTCTATGCCCGATGAGCTTTTCAATCCTGCTGCAACCGTGGTTACTTCTATTATGGTATTTAAGGCAGGAGAAAAACACGACGGACGCAAGACCTGGTTCGGGTACTTCAAGGATGATGGATTCGAAAAACGCAAACACAAGGGACGAATCGATGCTCGTGGTAAATGGAAAAATATCAAGAAACAATGGGTAGATGCCTACCATAATCTCGATGAAATTTCAGGACTTTCAGTAAAAGCCGTGGTCGGACCAATGGATGAGTGGTGCGCAGAGGCCTATATGGAGACGGATTATAGTATATTAATGGATCGAGATTTTGAAAAAAAGATGAATGACTATATTGCTTTTAAATTTCTAACAGGTCTGAAATAATGAAAAAGTTATCAGAGATCTTTGACATCTGGTATGGAGTAAATTTGGAAGTCGTGAACTGTACAGAAACGACTATTTCATTATGAATACCTTTTGTTTCGAGAACTTCAGAAAATAATGGAATTGCCACTTACATAGAACCAATAGATGATATAGAACCAAACCCCGCCTTTACTCTGAGTATTGCTTGAAGTGGAAGTGTTTTATCAACATTTTTTCATGATTACGAATATTACAGCGGAAGAGATTTATATATAGCAAAGCCAAAAGTGAAGCTCTCAAAACAAGAAATGCTTTACTATTGTACTATAATAGAGACAAATAAATATCGATATAGTTATGGACGACAAGCAAACAAAACACTGAAAGACATACTTGTTCCATCGCCTGAAGAAATCTCTGAGAGTGTGAAATCCTATAAAGTTGATGAAATATTTAAAGAAGAGCCTCTATCTAATAAAAAATTTACTCTCAATACAAAGAACTGGAAATGATTTCGATATGATGAAATTTTTGATATAAAAAAGGGGAAACGACTAACAAAAGCAGATATGGAGGATTGAAATATTTCGTTTATAGGAGCAACTGATTCAAAAAATGGTATTACAGCATTTATACAAAATGAAGATTACATTCACTCCTGAAATACAATTACCGTGTCGTATAATGGATCTATAGGCAATGCTTTTTATCATGAAGATGAATTTTGGGCAAGTGATGATATCAATGTACTTTACTTAAAATCTCCTTTGAATAAATATATTGCTTGTTTTTTAATTACACTAATAGAAAAAGAAAAATATCGTTTCAGTTATGGAAATAAATGGGATTCTATAACTATGAAATCATCAAAAATGAAACTCCCTATAACTCCCACCTGATCACCAGACTGGCAGTGGATGGAGGACTATATCAAGAGCCTTCCGTATAGTGCGAATCTTTAGAATCATAAAGACCAACTTTCGTTGGTCTTTATGATTTCACCACTTCAAAATCTCATCTTCTGAGTGTCTTGTTCACTTATATTATACGTAATAGATTTCACTTATTGACTATTCGTAGTTTTTAACTATATTACCATCATAATATTTATTTTTGGCATCCTTTATGAAAACTATCTCACATCTTTGAGCAGAAGTATTGGTAACAACAGAGATGACACCATCTCATCGTTGAAATGAGGCAGCGCTAACGAAAGCAGTTATTCGATACAGGGTCGGTGATATTATGAATGAAAAATCTGTCCTTTTAAGGGAGTGTCTCTGGGGAGATAAATCACTTCACAATGCTGAAATTCGTTATATCTATGACAAATTACTTTCTATTAATACTCAATATGAAAAAGTAGGAAAACGGTATCGAGTGAATGTGGTAAAACATTTTACTGATGATGAGGGCAATATTTATGTAAAGGACCTCAATCCTACGTGAGATATTTATGCATATGATCTATTGCCAGATGGGTATTATTTAAATGAGGGGGAGAGATCAAAATCTCGTTTTGGAGAATTTAAAAAAGCAGTTACGAATCTAAAGTTAAATAGACCCGAAATTATCGGAAATGTATTTGAACAATTAGCAGTACTCCATGCGAATCATTTTGTTGTATGAAAATTAGTTCGTTGAGAAATGGAAGTGAATCATCCAACTTTGAGTCTTTTTATTTGTCGACTGAAAAATAAAGCTCTTGGAACGGATCTTAAGATATTTCTTCACGATATCCATAATCTTTCCGAATTTACTCCAACTTCTGAAATAGAATATACTCAGCGTTGCATTCATGATTTACGTGACCTTTCTTTTGATATTATTCGTTTTTTTTAAAGGAATTGGTATTCCTCAATGAGGTTTCCGCACGTATGGTAAAGTTCTTCAAGAAATCAATCCAGAATTGTATCTGGCTATGTATAAGTCTTTTTTATGGGATCCTGGAATAGAGATTGAAACAATGGCGATGATTACTTCTTGCAATGGATCTCATACAGAAACAAAAGAATCGAATCAAGTTATCGTGAGGATAAATAAAGACGCGGAAGAGAAAAATATCGAATGAAGGAAGATATTTCAATCAGATGAAATATTTCTTCTTGCTTCAAAAAAGAAGAAAATACAGCAATTTCTCGGAAGTGTTACAAAAGAAAATACTGAATTTATTTTTGATTTTGATGGAACGCTGACTTCGCCACTCTCTAAAAATGCTTTTCATGCAGCCATTCAGGAAGATGAAAGTTTTGGTATAAATACTCAGGTAATTGATGACTTTGTATTTCGAAAATGAGCTATTGCATTCTTACGACTTCTTCTTGCTTCAGGTTTTGAAGTAAAAATCCATTCTCTCGGATTTAAAGAAGTTATTTCTCAAGTTCTCATCAATCATGGGATTGTGTTTCCTATGGAAAATATTTTTGCAAATACTTTTGAAGTGCCAGTATTTTCCAAGGTTCATATTCCTATTTCTCTGAATCAAGAAAAGAAACAGATCATCTTATGAGATAATATTGTCGATTTTAATCTCTCAACTATTTATGAACCCTTAAAAATAGGATTTCTTACCTGAGAAAAACAACTTGAAATGAATAAAGAAGCAGACTTTTATTATATGAAAAATGCTTGAGATTATCTCCATCTTTATCAGATATTCCGGAAGTTTTTTTGAAAAGGAGATAATGTTTAAATACTGCCTCTATTTTTCTGGATGAATTCAGATATTTGCATACATATATCGGTTATTGTAAGCTCTGCAGTTCAATCTTTTGAACTGATTTTCTCTATTTTTATATTATAAGGATTTATCTGAAATTGAAGCCATGGTTGTAATATATTGTCTTCAGTAGTTGTCATATTAAGTCATGTTTCCTTATGGATATATTCCTGTATTCCGGAGAGAAGTGGAATGGTATTATATAACTTTTTAAATAAAGTACCATTCGCTATATCCTGTGATGTTACTCCATTTAATAAACAACTCGCTATAGTTCGCCCTTTCTTAAAAAGAACTTCTGTTACTAGGAGAGGTGTCTTATCTATTATGTCACTTGTTTTATATATCTGATTATCAAGATGGAGAAAATTTATTTTGAACTCTTTTAGGAGAGATCATGTTCCTATATCGATTCCGTCAGGAAATACGAGTACAGTACTTGTTAAGCTATTTTGAGTATCTTGATAGAAGAGAATATCTCGTTCTGAGTAATGACCTTCTTGATAGAGTTTGAAACATCTTTTTCCATCGGTCAGAACAGTGGAATCTCCGTGTAATTTTCTTGTATCCCAAAGAGTGGTAAGTTTATGCATGATATTTAAATATGTACAAATAAATCTTTTTTCTACTTCACCACTTCGAAATCCAATCTTCGGAGTGTCTTGTCCGCTTGGGTGACTCGCACACGAATGGGGTCGCCAAGTCTGAAAGTTTTTCCTCCAGAAAGATTCTTGAGTGTCCCAGCTCGCTCGTCGAAATGGTGGGTTGCTCGCATATCGCGCATATAGACGAGTCCTTCGATACCGTTCGGGAGTTCCACATAGATTCCGTGGTCTCCGATGGATGAAATCATTCCGTCGTAAATCTTCCCGATTTTATCCTGCATATAGTCGATGATCTTGATATCCCGAATCATATACTCGATATTTTCCGCTTTTCGTTCGGTCGTGGAAGTGTGTTTTGCGACTTTTGGCATGAGTCCTGTGAATCGGGCAAGTTCTTTTTTGTCGAGTCCCTTATGGAGCCAAGCCTTGATGATTCGATGAATCTGGAGATCCGGATACCGCCTGATTGGAGAAGTAAAGTGGGAATAATAATGAAGGGCGAGTCCGAAATGTCCGAGAATCTCCTCGGAGTAAATCGCTTTAGACATACTCTGGAGAATCTGTTTGGAAAGTACGAAATAATAGTCCTTGTCATGGAGTGTATCCATAATCTCACGGAGGGACCGTGGACTGAGCATCTCGCGAGTCAGATTATATCCATAGTGATCGAGGAGGAGAATGAGGTCATCAGTCTTTTCTTCACTTGGTTTCTCATGAACTCGGTAGAGAAATGGGATTTTCTTTTCACTGAAAAATCTCGAAACTTCCTCGTTGGCAAGTATCATAAATTCTTCGATAACTTTGTGAGATTCACTGCGATCTCGCTTAGAAATATCCACCACCTTTCCTTTTTCATCCGTCGTAATCTTCACTTCTTTAAGATCGAAATCTATCTTCCCTTCCTTCGCTCGTCGCTTATCGAGAATCCGTTTAAGTTTGAGTCCATTTCGGATGAGCTCGATGATTTCGGTGGGGTATTTTCATAAAATGTCATCGTGAGCGAAGCGTGGCGATCCAGGTCAAATTTCCTTTTTTCAAGGGGTCGCTTGTGCGATTGATTTTTCCTGGATTGCTTCGGACAAGCCTCGCAATGACGAGTCTTTTATTTTCCCATCCAACGCATCTATGATAATTTGTACTTCATCATAGGTGAACCGTTGTTTTGATTCAATCAGCGTCTCGTCGATTCGAGAATGAAGTACTTTTCCTGTTTTGTCGAGTTCCATAGTTATACTGAGTGTTGCTTTGGGAGTTCCTGGATGGAGAGAACAGAGATTATTGGAAAGATGCTCTGGGAGCATAGGAACTACTTCATCGGGAGTATAAATACTCGTCCCGCGTTGGTAAGCTTCACGATCGAGGACAGAACCTTCTCGAACGTATTCTGCAACATCGGCGATATGGACTCCGATTTCGAAATTCCCATTGGGAAGTTTCTTAATTCCTATGGCATCATCGAGATCTTTTGCATCGGCTCCATCGATGGTAATTATCCATTCATTTCTGAGATCCACACGTGAGGACTTTGAAAAACTCGTCTTTTCGGTTTGTCATTCCGTTCCTCTTTCACCGTACTGACTTCGTACGTCTCACTTCGGTAACCCCTCTCTGGGGGAACTATGGTTTCATTCCGCACCGAAAATACTTCCTTTTTGAAAGTCCACTTTTTTTCTAAAATCAGGATCATATTTCATGGCGATTTTCTCTGCTTCTTCTATAACATTTCTCGGAAATTCTTTCACGATTCCATTCTCATGGAAGACAATTCGTTCTGCCATTCATTGACTATCTTTATGACCGAGAATAGATACGACTTTTCCGTGGGGTTTATTTTTATCACCAAATACCCGAATAGTCACCATTTCATCATTTTTTGCGCCAAGCGAATCACGATCACTGACAAATATATCTTTTCCTGCAAATCATTCTACTACTTGCACGAATCCATAGGTACTTTTCTGGCGTTTGATATATTTTCCAACAAGTACTTTTTCAGTTCTTTTTATAAGAGCCATGATCTTTGCTTCTGCCTTCTTTCCTTCTGCCCCATGTTTAGTGACTTGCACTTTGACCGTATCACCATCAAGAGCTCCATTACGTTCACGTTTTCCTATAAAAAATACCTCCCCCTCCAATGTTTCGACGAATCCGAAATGCGGTTGTATTTGGGAGTATATTCCAGTATAGGAAGCGTTCATAGGATATAGGGGTAAAAAGATACGCGAAATTATTTCTGTATAATGAATTCTATATTATCGGGATTGCTCGAGACTTGCGTCAGCCAGAATGGTGAGAATGTGATTTTGACACTGGCGATATTGTTATCGTTGAGGAGGAGGGAAGTTGCTTCTTTGACAGAGGTATTTACGATCAAATTTTTCAGTTTCTTGGTCAAATTATTGGAGACATCTTCGAAATTGTACGAAATGGTAGAATCCAGTTCGGTCGTTGCTTTCATAGAGAAAAGCGGCGCAGTATTTCTCGAGATAACATTCGTGATTCGTAGACTATCATCATTGACTCCTATGAGTTTTTCGGTCCCAAATAAGAGACTCTCATTGAGAATAGTTTTGAGATAAAAAAGAGTCGCATTTCTATCATAGACATAGGTACTAATTTTAACTTTCCCAGAGAGAGTTACTTCCTCATTCTTATCCCCAATCTTTGCTCATTTCATGAGATTGATATCTCCGAGAGTATAGATAATATTTTCATTGATAGGGAGGATATCATAATTTTCTCCATTTTCTGTATTATTCTTCTTGATATTAAGCTTGAGTGTTTCGAGTGCTTTGCTCTTGAGTTTTTCTATGAGAATTTCCTTGAAACTTGCCACTTCCTTATTAGTGAGTACATGTATTTTTGGGTTGATACCACCAATAAAAGGAGCAATTGTTCTGGCATAAATTTTATCACGATTGAACTTGAGTCCGGGAATAGTCAGAGTAGCTCCTTCTGGGATATTTCCACGCACTCCGATAATCCCTCCGTTTGTATCATAG
Organism: uncultured Candidatus Altimarinota bacterium; assembly: GCA_963751115.1. GTDB lineage: Bacteria > Patescibacteriota > Gracilibacteria > BD1-5 > UBA2023 > UBA1545. The sequence goes on along the minus strand of CAVVTN010000012.1, from coordinate 24,025 downwards.
GCATCAGCAATAAGTGTTGTAGTAACTCTCCCCATCACAGTCACCCCGGAAGATACTTTTGTCGGTGGAATTTTCAGCCAATCATCTGTTTTAAATACGAGACCATCCTCGGTTATGAAACGAGTTGCAGGACGGAAGACTTGTTCTTGAGAAAGTTCATTGTAAATATCAACCGTTCCTTGAGCATTTTGTGTACTCATCTCATCGATGGCTGTCACATTAAAAGTATATTCCATGGGAATTTCGAGATTGATTGGTCGGACATTCACTGTATTTTTACTATCAAGCACACTCGCTTCTTTTTGTGTAAATATCATATTTCTTGAAATCGTCTTCACATCCAGTTCGGGGCTTATCGTGACATAAGTTTTGGATACCGCAAAATAGAATATAAATACCAAAAGTGAGAGGGAAATTGTGAGTCCTATAATGAGGAAAAAGAGGTGAGAATCCTGTCCACGTTTCTTGTTTTTGTAAACATTCGTTTTCTTTTTAAAGAGAAAAAGAAATCTGGAAAAAAGTTTATTAATCTCGTAGCGAGTATATTCCAGAGCTGTGAAATTGTGACGGAGAATATGATTTTTCGCATATTCTTTCTCAAATTCTATATCGTTACTTTTCTGAAAAAATCGGATTCCAAGAGGCTCTCCGAGTCTTTTGAGTTCGGTATTATTGGTTATGAAAGAAAACCGTTTCATCGGGAAGCGGTGGAGGAGGAGTTTCAAATTGAGATAATTTGCGAGGTGAATATTGTCCTCCACTTCTATTTGAATCTCATTTGATCCCGCGGCAGATATTTTTTCAAATATCTGTATGAGGGAATCATATTTATCGATACAGAGAGTTTTTTTATTCATATCGGTAGATTATGTAGCGAAGTATACGAGCTATGGGATCTTTTTTCAAGAGAAGCATTTCTTCTGTGGCTTTTGCAAGAGCGAGAACTTGAGTAAAACTTCCCGTATCATGTGGGGAAATATTTTCAATATTGGTCACTGTTGGTTCTATGTGAATACTATTTCCTATATTTTTTGTTTTCAAATATTCTTCCAGCTTCTTCTGGAGAAATAAGGAAGATCCTCAGCCGGATATAAAGATATTTTTCAGAAAAAGTTGCGAAGTAATATCGGTCATCGCGACAAATAATGCCTCGAAAAGAATTCCAAAAAATATATCGAATATTTCTTTATATTCCTCATATGTTTCCTCGATATGAGTGATATGACGTTCGATATCAAGATACCCGAGATTGGGCGCTTTTTGTTTGAATGTTTCCTCGAGAAGTCCGAAACCAAAGTTCAGAGTATTTCCTCCGAGAATCTCTCCTTTATGCTCAATGACGATAGTAGTTTTAGCACTTCCAAAATCGATACATGCATTGAAGTCAAAATTCTCATTTTTCTCCTCGAGAAGTTTTGGAAGTGTGACTATGGAGGGGATAAGTGAGATGATATTTTTTGAAAGTCAGCGTCCGATATTCTGAATCATACTCACATAAGAAACTGGCACGAAGATATTAATAATCCCGAGTCTGATATTTTTTCCAGTAAATCCTATGGGATTCCCGAGTTTCTTCCCATCTACTGTGATGGAGATCAGAGAAGTAGTGACGAGTTTCATCTCCGATTCTATAATCCCCGTTCTTTCACGAATCCTTCCTTTAACACGATCGAGCGAAGTATGTTCTACTTTTTTAACAATATGATCGATCTCATCCATAGTGATGAGTTCTTCAGGATTTTCTCGAATATAATTCATGCGAATAATATCTGAAAATGTGAGTGTAGAACTGAGAGATATCACTATATCATTCGGTATTTCATCTAAATTCTCTCAAGCCTTGCTGATTGCTTTTTTGATAGTTTCTGAAACTCCATAAAGATCAGCTATTTCACCATCGATGATATTTTTCTTGCTTTGACGCATAATCGCAGAACCAAGTACTTTCAACTCTGCTCACTCGATCGAACAAATAAGAACCTTGATCTTTGAGGTTCCTATGTCGAGTGCGATGAATTGATTGTAATCAACAATATTACTTATCTTGAAGGACATAGATGAGACCTATGGTTTATATAGAAATAAAATAAAAAAATATTGTCATTGCGAGAATGTTCGACTACAGAACTTATAGATATTTTCCGCACTTCATCGAATATTCGTGGCAATTTTCCACTTATAAAGATGTTTTTAGTAAGGAGATTTCTTTAATTTTTCAATAATTAGGAAGATTCTCACGACTCTCTGGATAAAGTGCAGTAGTTTCTATATGTATTAGTGTTCCAGAGAATCTCAGAATGACAGATTTTACATTCCCATCATCATTTTGAGTTCGTCGAGACGAGATTCTTTTCCAGCTTTTTTGAGCATAGATGCACCTTCTTCCACTTGCCCCTCTGAGATGAGAGTAACCCCAAGATCTTCCATAATGAGCTCATCATCTGGAGAGAGATTAAGAGCTCGTTTCATAACAGCAACACCTTTACTAGGATTTCAGAGCATAGCATACCCCCATCAGAGATTACGAAGAATCTCTGGATTATTTGGAAAAAGTTCATTGGCTTTTTCGAGGAGGTCTACTCCGACACGGAAATTACTTTTAGAAATATGAATAAACCCCATCAGATACATACCAGTTGCAGATTCTGGATGAAGTTTCTGAGCTACTTTGAGTGCTGCTTCCGCAGCATCGAGGTCACCTTCGTAGAGTCCGATATCAGCTAGTTCTTCATAGAGTCTATAGTCGTCAGCATGCTGTAAAAGATACCCTTGAACCTTCACTTTTGCGTCAGCATAGAGTCCTGCATACTTGAGACGTTCAATTTCTTGAATATGTTTTGCATTGGTTTCTCGCATAGTTCGTTTTTTTATTATTAATTATGGGCGTCATTGTATACAGAAAAGGCGTTTTTTCAATAGAATATTTTTCTATTTTTGGGAAAATCCATATACTTATAAAAATATTCTATAATTATTTCAGAAATTTCTATGAAGATCCTTATTTTATGAGATGTATTTGGACGAACAGGACGGAGAATGGTAGCCGAAAATATCAATACTTTGCGTACAAAATATGCCCCAGATTTTATGATTGCTAATTCTGAAAATATCACTGGAGGGAAGTGACCAATTGAGAAACATGTTCTTGCTATGAAGGAGCTTTGTTTTGATGTGCTTACGGGAGGGAATCATGTATTTTCGAACTTGAAAGATTCTGGAAATATATTCTCTGACCCTGACTCTATTCAGATTCGTCCAGCAAATTATCTAGAACATCCAGATTATCCGATTCCTGGAAAGGGTTGGAAAATAGTCGAGAAGAATGGACAACGACTTCTGGTGATAAACTTGATGTCGTCAACTTTTATGCACGATAGCTTGGATAATCCCTTTCAATATATAGAAAAATTTCTCTCGAAATGAACTGAAACATATGATGCAATAGTAGTAGATTTTCATCGAGAAACAACTGCAGAGCTCGTAAATATGGCACACTTTTTGGATGGGAAAGTAGCAGTAGTATACGGAACACATACTCACGTACAAACCAATGACGAACGAATATTTCCGAAAGGAACCGCGATGATTACGGACGTTGGTATGACCGGTCCGCTTTGGAGCTCTATCGGACATACATTTGAATCTCGACTTCCGCCACTTCTCACGGGTACGAGACTTTTTGGTCCGAAAGCCGAACAGATTATCGGAGAAGGGGTACTGACAGGAATATTTGTAGAGATACAGGCAGGGAAGTGTATACACATTGAGAAGATACGGATACAAGAATAGAATCTCTCATCTTGTCATTCCGACTCTAGTGGAAGCCATAACTCCCTCTGGTATGGTGAATTCCTTTAGATTGATATCATGACATTATGATTTTAGAAATTACAGAAGATTAATTTTAGTTTAAAAAATTCTGTCTCAAAAGTGCCGGTTAAAAGCGATTCCTCGACTTCGTTCGGAATGACACAACTATTTTAGGAAAAACTCACAGAAAAATACACTTTGTCAACGTAAAATCTTTTCATTTATTTGTATCTTTTTCGCGGGTATGCTATACTCATATCTGTCGGGGAAATCCTAAAACATATTTATTTCTATCTTTCCCATGATTACAGAAAATACCGAAATCCTCAGAAGAATATCTCTCGCTTGACTTCATAGAGATGATGCTCGAGAAATCGTCCGTATCTTCGATATATTGACCGACGACAAGAAGCTGGATATCCTTGAACGATGGGATTCTATTATCGCTGATATTAAGAAACATCGAGACGAGATGGAACAGGAAAAAGAAATTCTTCTCATACAAGCTCTTAAAAATATAGAGCATGATTTGGAAGAATATGGACGAACACTGGTTCATGGTGGAGCCAAAAAAGATCTTTCAGGATTAAAATTTCAAATATAAAAATACTATTTTTTAAACAAAAACATATATGGTAGAAAATACATGTGATATAGGGAATAATAGTCCAGTACTGAATAATCTTTTTGGCGAACAGCCAAGTTTTAAGAATTATGCTTTCCGAACTAAATGTGATGAACTTATAAATTTATATGCACCAAAATTAGCACAATCCCCAGAAGTATTAGCGTGTTATAATAATATTTCATATATCTCTGACTCTCTTCTATCTTGTGCTGTTGAATCTCGTAAGGACCTTACTCAGTTATTTATACAAACATGCTCCGATAATCATCTAAATAATTATGTAATAAAAGCTAATGCATGTGATAATAGTCAATTATCATGTATCAGTGATAATATGTATGGACATTAAACTGACATTATAATCTAACACAAAAAATACCTCCGAAATTTTCGGAGGTATTTTTTGATTGATTTTAATGCTTTGTTTCTTTTAATTTGAAGATAACATGCTTTCGAAGCTTCTTGTCGTATTTTCGAAGCTCAAGCTTTTCTCCAGCTGCGAAGTTTTTCTTTTGCACGTTAGTGATGTATCCCATGATTCCTGATTCCGTAGAGAGACAAGACATGTATGTTCGTTTTCCTTTTGCCATAGTAGTAGATATTTAAAGATAATTTATGCGTCGCATTATATGTTTTTTTTCAAATTTACAAATCTTTTTGTAAAAATGGGTTTTTGCATAGAATACGGGAAATTCAGAGACCAAAAAAGAGAAGAGAGATTATGAGAAATAGAGGATATAAAATCCTTAATTCTTTCTCTTTCTCCTTGCTGGAAACTCGCTACTAACTATTAATTTCTCTCACATGTTTATTGATGAAGTAAAAATTACTATTAAAGCCGGAAAAGGAGGAAACGGAATCGTCTCTTGGCGTCGTGAAAAATGTATACCAAACGGAGGTCCTTATGGATGAGATGGTGGATATGGTGGAAGTGCTTATCTTCGTGCCACTTCTAATATGAATACACTTTCAGATTTTCGTCATACTCGTATACTTCGAGCAGAGAATGGAGAAAGTGGAGCAACAAAAGAAATGCACGGTGCTAAATGAGAAGATCTTATCGTGAAAGTTCCGGTGGGGACTATCGTTACCGATGCGGAAACTGGAGAAGTTATCGTAGATTTGAATCATGAAGGTGAGACATATCCACTCTGTCAAGGAGGACGAGGAGGTTTTGGAAATGCCCATTTCCCTTCGAGTGTTCGTCAGGCTCCAGCTTTTGCAGAGATGGGAGATATTTGAGAAGAAAAATGTGTGAAACTTGAACTCAAGCTTGTTGCGGATATAGGAATTATTGGACTTCCGAATGCAGGAAAGTCTACTCTTATTCAGAGCGTAACCAATGTTCGACCAAAGATTGCAGATTATCCATTTACGACTCTTATCCCAAATTTGGGGGTTATGGAGCATAAGGGTCAGAGTTTGATTCTCGAAGATGTTCCAGGGCTTATTCCCGGGGCCTCAGAAGGGAAGGGTCTTGGTATCCAATTCTTGAAACATATCGAACGAACTCATGTACTTCTTCATCTTCTCGATATGAGTCAAGGGGAAGAAGCGGTCGTTCAGAACTATAAAGATATCCGACAGGAACTCGAACTTTTCTCTGATGCACTGAAAACAAAAGAAGAAGTAATCGTATTTTCCAAAGCAGATGTGATTCCGCCAGATGAGATTGTGGCACTTTCTAAAAAGTTGGCGAAGCATTTTAAGGGGAAGAAATATTTTACTATCTCGGCTGCAGGTTTTCAGGGAATCGATGAACTCAAAGATTTTCTTATCTCTGAATACGCGGGAAAATCCCTTGTGCCGGAAAATGGAGATGGTGAGGATACTCCGATGAAGTTCTATAATTTAAAAGATTTTCAGAAAAGTGATAGTTTCCGCATAACAAAAACTGGGGAACGAGAGATAACTGTTACCGGAGAACGAATCGAGCAGATTGTTCGTATGACCGATATGAAGAACTTCGAAGCAGTGGCTCGTGTCTATGACATTATGGAAAAACTTCATATCCTGACGAAAGTTCATGCGATGCTTCGAGCTAATATCGAAGACTATTTCTTCGAAGGATCCGACGATGAAGATTTCGGGAAAATCATCATCGCAGAACGGGTGTTTCCTCTCGAGAAAACAATCTTTCAGAAGAAAACGAAGAATTAGATTTTCAAACTATAAAAAAACAACCTCTTGTGTAAGAGGTTGTTTTAGTTTATTTAATCGCATCTTTTTTGCATTTCTCAGACTGTATAACTTGGAACGCCATTGATTCTATAAATCGTTTTAGTATTAGCATTTACGTGAGAAGTTATACCAGAATGTGCCGAATAAATAATCGTTTTTGGTCAGATTCACGAAGAATAGAGCCAACGTCAGATTGCTCATCATGGAAGTCCAGTAGCAGTTTCTGTAGTCATAGTAAAACGATACATGCAATTGTTATCAAAATCTGCAGTATCACTGAGTGGAACATTAATCCAACCTCATCCACTAGCTCCTATTCCTGTCGCTACACATATGGGATTTTTATTGGCATCATATCCAGAGATTGCTTGATTTACACCACAAGTTCCTTGAAATATCTTATCGAAATACTGCATAAACTTTCCACCTGCCACTTCTCCCACTGGTGGAGCACTTGGATACGTCAGGGCATATACAATTCCTGCTATAAAGAGTATTGAAAATAATGAAAACACTATTGCTCCTGCTATATGTTTCCCCATCCACTTAAAGAACTGTTTCATACGAAAAAATAGAAAAGAAAGTAAAATAAATCTAAAACCATTATCGTTTTTTTTTTTTGTAAATCAAGTTTCGCTTCAAAAAATATGAAAACAACAAGAAAACAACAAAAAAAGCGACTATCGGTGAGATAATCGCTCGTGTTTGATCTGAAAAACAAAGTGGAGCGATTATCCGTAAGTCGCCAAACTTAAGTTCTTCACTTTTCACAGAAAGCAAATTGTGGAGACGGATATATCGCTCCACAAAGAATGTCTTTCTGTATTATTGATAATAAAAAACTTAAATTTGGCACGGGAATAATATCGATTTTTCCGAGAAATGCAATAAAAAATCCCTTGAGAAATATTTCTCAAGGGATTTTGATTCTATTCTTCTATACTTTCTCCATTTTCTTCTATAATCTCTTCCTCTTCTCCTTTCTTCATAACGGTTGCGGAAGTAAAGGAGTCCTTTTTATCTTTCAATTTTGCGAGGATGATTCCCTGAGTGACTCGGCTAGTTGTACGAACTCCATTGAGAGGAACACGAACCGTTTGCCCCGTCTTCGATATGAGCATAACTTCTCCATCTTTTCGAGATTCTTCCGTCAATATGCTTACTCCGATGACATCTCCTGTTTTTGCAGTCATTGCTCCAACCTTCACTCCAGATCCTCCTCGTCCCTGTTCTCGGTATTCTTCGATATTGGTAATCTTTCCCATTCCATTTTCGGTTACTGTGAAGACATAGGTATCATTTTCTCCGATGACATCTGCCTCGACCACGGAATCATTTTCGGCGATTCGCATTCCACGAACTCCCGCAGCTCCACGTCCCATAACTCGAACATCGGCTTCGTTGAACTGGATAGCTTTTCCGTGTTTGGAAACCATGAGAATATTATCTTCTCCATTGGTGACTCGTACCCAACCAAGCTCGTCTCCATCACGAGGTTTCATAACAATGAGTCCAGAAGTTCGGATATTTTGCACATCTTCTTTGTCGAGACGTTTAATAATCGCTTTCTTGGAAATGAGAGCAAAGTGTTTTCCTTGTACTTTTGCAAGATCGAGAATAGCCGTTATATCCTCATCTTTCTGGAGAGAGAGAAGATTGATAATAGGTTGTCCTTTGGCTGTACGTTGTGTTTCTGGGATCTCGTAAGCGGGAAGTGAAAATACTCGGCCAGTATTGGTAAAGAAGAGGAGATCACTATGATTACTTGTAGAAAGAATAATTTTTACCTCATCCTCATCTTTCACCGCTACATTCACTCCTTTTCCTCCACGACGTTGTGTACGAAATGCAGAAGATTTGATGCGTTTGATATAAGAATTCTTCGAAAGCGTAATAACCACTTCTTCGTTTGGAATCGTATCTTTTGGATTCCATTCTCCGATGGCTCCGATTTGAACTTCCGTTCGGCGAGCGTCTCCATATTTATCCTTGATTTCTGAAAGTTCATCTCCCATAATAGCATTCACTCGTTCTGGGCGAGCCAAGATATCCTGAAGATCGGCGATGAGGAGGAGTTTCTCTGCGAGTTCATCTTCGATCTTTTTGCGTTCGAGTCCAGAGAGACGTTGCAATTGCATTTCCAAAATTGCCTGAGATTGTTTATCTGACAATCCAAATCGTGCCATCAGATTATTATGAGCTTCTTCTTTACTGTTCGATTCTTTAATAGTTTTGATAACCGCATCGATATTATCAAGGGCGATTTTAAGACCTTCCAATATATGTGCACGAGCCTCAGCGACAGCAAGTTCAAATCGAGTTCGACGTTCTATAACTTCTCGTCGGTGTACGATAAATTCTTCCAACATCTCAAGAAGATTGAAAAGTTTTGGTTGTCGCCCACGATCGTAGAGAGCGATCATATTAAATGAAAACGAAGTTTGAAGTTGTGTGAGTTTGTAGAGTTGATTCAAAATTTTCTTCGGAAATGCGTCTTTTTTTACCTCGATAACAATTCGAACATCTCCAAGACCTTTGGACTCATCTCGGAGATCAGAGATTCCGATGATAATTTTGTTCTGAATAAGCTCTACTATTTTCTCGATAAATGATTTTTTATTGAGTTGGTATGGGATTTCTGTGATGATAATCGCACGTTTTCCATTCTTGAGCTCGTCGATACCAGCTCGACCACGCATAGTGACTGATCCACGACCTGTTGCATAAGCATTGAGAATATCTTTTCGGTTGTAGATAATACCTCCTGTTGGAAAATCAGGTCCTTTGATAAAATCCAGAAGATTGTCGATGGTGATTTCTATAGGTGCTGGATGATGAAGGATGAATTTGAGAGCATCGATAATCTCACCAAGATTGTGTGGTGGGATATTGGTTGCCATACCTACAGCGATACCGACAGAACCATTCAAAAGAAGATTCGGGATACGAGTCGGAAGTACGGTTGGTTCCTGAGTCGACGCATCGTAGTTATCTCTCCAATCAACGGTTCCTTTGTCAATATCGGCAAGCATGAGTTCTCCGAGTTTCGCCATCTTTACCTCCGTATAACGCATAGCAGCGGCCGAATCCCCGTCCATAGAACCGAAATTCCCCTGACCATCGACGAGGGTATATCGCATAGAGAAATCCTGTGCCATACGAACCATCGCTTCGTATACAGAACTATCTCCGTGTGGGTGATATTTACCGAGAACATCTCCGACTACACGAGCAGACTTACGGTGTTTACCAGTTGCACGAACTCCTCCGTCATACATAGCGTAGAGGATACGTCGGTGAACAGGTTTCATACCATCACGAATATCTGGAAGGGCACGCATAACGATAACGGACATCGCATAATCGAGATAACATGTTTCCATCTCTTCGACGATAGAACGATTAGCATCACCATCGTAGGTGATGGCAGAATTCGCAAAGGGTGGTGGAAGCTCATCTGATTCCTCCATGTTTTCTTCTCCTATCACAGAAGTAATTTCTTCACTTTCTGTTCCAAGATTTTCGAGTTCTTCCGGAGTAAGATTTTCTGACATAAATAAAAGAGAGTTATCGGGTAATTTGTGCGATAATATACGGATTTTTTCTCTATTTGCAAACGAAAAATAAGTCATTTTTAAAACAAGTATTGACAAATTAATTAAAATCAATATTTTATATTTTTACTTATTAAAATTAAAACTGAATATGGATATCAAGAATGAGATGGTTTTTAAAAGTGAATCATGTGATGTTGAGGTAGTAGGGGTTATCTCACGATATATAACAGAACATAAAGATGTAAGGTTTGATATATGAGAAATTACTAGTAAGACTATTTTGTGAGAAATACCACATATTGTTATCGATTTACTAGCAATAATTTTACTCACGCAAGATCTCGAAGAGAAATTTAATATCATGAAACAGATCCCAGATGAAGCGATTGGTACGAGATCTACAGTGCAGGATATAATTGATGTAGTGACATGAATTCTCGCAAATAAGAATACATAAGTTATAATTGATAATCTTTTTGACAACATAATAAAATCCCTCAAATTTCAATTTGAGGGATTTTATTATGTGATTTACACGACGAGAGATGTGGTAAAAATTATATTTTAAAGTCTATACGGCCTTGGTAAATATTCACATTAAACTGGCTTCGTATGGATGAGAAATATAATTTTTACCACATCTCTTTTTCGGTTTTATGGAAAATTTCTATAGAAACCGAAAATACGAATCTCGGAAATAACATTCACGTTCCATGAAGTTCAGTTTGAAATCAGTATAACCTTGCTGATCTCGGGGCATAGAAGCATCGCGCAGATGGTCGAAGTTTATATACTGGATTCCCCTATCCACACTATCAGCAAACCATCGATCGATGAGTCCCGTCCCTGCTTGAAAAGGGTGAGCATTCCTCCCAGTAAATGCAACCAAATGCACACTTCCGTTGGGGATATGTGAAATAACTTCGAACTTCATGTTTAAATCTTGCGTTTCCTCGTTCTCCGTACAGTCGTACGGTTCACTCCGGTCCGCGATTTGCGCACGAATTTCATCGTTCTTTCACATATTGGAGATAACTTCCATCTTTGCATTCAAAGTTTCAGCTTTTCACTCACCGTATAAGTCATACGACTCTTTCAAATCTTCACTTTTCATACAAATATTATCGTTCTTTCATACATCTGGCATATTTTTATTCGTTGTTCTTATTTCTTCTCACTCGCGTATTTCCTCGTTCTTTCATATATCGGAGATAACTTCGAACTTCGTGTTTACATCTTGCGATTCTCTTTTGTTTCCATAATCATGCACTGCCAGTCCTGCGATTGGGGTCTCTCATTGATAAGCTACATAACTTCGTACCGAATCGGAACCTGCTTCCATCATAGCACGATAGTACTTGATGTAGTCAGATTTGAACATATGTTTCACTCTGACAGATTTGAATGCTTTTATAAAAGTTTCCTCGTCCACGAGTTCTATATGGACTTCTGACTCGGGAAAAGAGAGGAATTTCTTTCTGGCTCGTCGGGAGCGCTCATTCCATTTTTTATAGTATTCACTATTTTCGAGGTATGTGAAGCCTGTTCTCGTGAAGTGTGTCCCGATAGCGAGTTTCCGCCATCCTGTGGGGATATCGGTTCGTCGAAAGGGGATCCATATGACAAATCCTCGTGTGAATCCATGAGCTTTTAAGAGCTCTTTTGTAGGCTCGATATCGATGCGTTCAAATTTGACGAGTTGTAAGTATTTTCCAAATAGATTTTTGATCCAGCCAAAACGGGTTCCATTTTCTAGAGCAATCGTGCGGATATGACAATGATCCCGCAGATACTTGTTGTAAACAGGAGAAGTGGTTCGATAATAGGTATGATCTTCGGGGAATGTAGAGCGGTCTATTATGGACATAGTAGGGGCGATAGAGATATATAACGAGAGTATAGAGATAAAAATAAAATTTCAATTTGTTTTTTTGATTAATCTGCTAAAATGCCATAAAAATACTCTTCTTATTTCACTTTTTATTGCACTTTTCAGGTTTTGAATATAATACAGGTGTTTAATTGTTAATAATTCTTCTATGTCTATAACACTCACTATCGATGTACCAAAGAAGCTCTCTGGAGTTTCTCAAGATGATCTTCAGCGAAGTATCTCATTATTATTGCAAGAATATACAGAGTTCGATATACATTTACTCCGAAAATATATGCAAGTACGTAATCTTCCAGACAGTCGTTTTGTTTCAGTTTAGAGTTTAATGATATAGTATTGACAATAAGAATATTTGTCCCTCCAGAGGACTGCCCTTCGGGGAGCATTCCGACCGTAGTGGAGGAATCCCTTTAGATAGGCACTATGGCACGGTATTTAAAGAAGTTATAGAACGTATTATTCTCTATCTGGAAGTATTTATTTCAAATGTAGCAGTCAAAAGAGATACCTCGACTTCATTGCATTCCGCTCGGTATGACAAGAAAAAATTTTCTTTTACATAAGACAAGATAATAATAGGCAAATATTTTCTATCTTTTTACTATTTTCGTATATGAAACAGAGCAAAAAAATAGGTGGTTTTAGTCTCGTGGAACTTCTGGTAACTGTTTCTATACTGGCGACGATCAGTATCGTGGCATATGTTTCATATAATTCTCATCTCCGCACATCGTATAATGCGACTCGCATAGAGACGATCGATTCTCTGTACTTGAGTTTATCGGATTATTCCCAACTCAAGAAAACTCTTCCCGAAGCCAATTCGAACTATATTTCCTATGATGAGCAGGGAACGTATATGCACTCACTTTCTGGAGCGTATGGAGTTTCTGGATATGTGAGTAATAACTTCCTCCCTGCGGGATATGTGAATTTTGCTGCGGCAGATCCGGAAAATAAACAGTATTATGGATATGGAAAACTCACGGATAATAGTTCTTTTGATCTCGCTGCAGCATTGTATGACGATCTCACTGGCGGGTACAAAACCTATCTTCGTGGAACTTACTCAAAAGATCGTCTCTCTTCTCTGGTTCGATCGTATTCTTCCTCCAATTTCGTGTCTCAGGATAGTACTGAAAATCTCCCGTATAATCCGTATGAACGGAAAGTGAGTGCTTTTGTTTCGAGTTATTCTGGAGTCGTGGCAGTCATAAATAGTGCAGGAAATACTCTTTCGCTCACAGGAGAACTGAACTCGGGTGATAGTATCACTGTTGCGACGGGCGCAACGGCACTTTTGCACATCTCGGATGGATCAGAACTTTCTCTTGGAAGTACGACGACTCAGACACAACTCGCTCTCAGCACGCTCGTCTACAACGATGATAATAATCTCGCTTCTAAAGTTTCGCTCTTACTCTCACTCGGGGAAGTCTGGGTAGAAGCTCCACACCTCAGAACCGAGACAGACTCTGTAAGTGATTTTTCTATACAAACGGACTCTGCACTGGCAGCGGTTCGTGGAACTGTATTTGGGATGTCACGAGATGCTAATAGTAAGACAAATATCTCGCTCGCAGCGGGGAAACTAGAGGTGGATAAATTTGAAATTAATCCCAATGGAGTTATTACTCCACAGCCATTTCCTACAGCTAATGGTTTTAGTACTACTGCTTCAACAGGATTTGTGTTGGATGGAATAGGAACTTCTCAGAAATCCTATATGATTGTCGGAGATGGAGAACAGCCGATTAAAATCGATGGGATTAGAAATGGTGGAGATGCTGCAACTTCTACCGGTACTCTCGCTCCTGATACAGTCAAGAATAAAATTAAACATCCGCCATTTTCGCTCGGGTTTCGTCCGAAGTCCGATAAGATCTCATTTGGTACAGGGGTGGATGCAGGAACTGGAATCCTCTCAGTAACCTTCAGGAATCCAGGAGCTACTTCGTACTATCTCTCGTTTGGGACGGGGATTATCGATTCAGATAAAGATTTTTTTGCAGGCGATCCCAATCCATCTTTGACGGGTGCACTTTCGAGTACAGGAGGAATAGTCACTCTGACAGGGGCTTTTGCGTATTTACCTAGTATACAGAAGAGAACCTATGCTCTGAGAATATGTATGGACAAAAAATGTTCAGCGCCCGATATAAAAGTACTCGGAGGGGATGTATTCGCGTTTGATAATTTCCGAGAATGGGCAAAATACCAGACAGATTGTCCCGCCAATCCAGCGGAGGCAAAGTTTTGGACGAAGGACTGTTTGATAGGGGAGAATAAAAATCTTGTGGCGTATGCTCCATATGATGACTTCTTTCATACTGATGTAAATCTCTATGGTGCTCGTGGGATACTCGATAGAGGAACTACCGAGAATCTGATAGATCATAGCGAGAGTGTGAATTATAACTTATGAACAAATACTTTTCTCAGCTCTTTAACTCCAGGATCTAAAAGATATTTATCCTGACTAACATATTTATGAGAAAGTCTTACAGGTAGTAATAACCGATACGGTTTTTATAAATGGCATGATACTGGAACCAATAAAGTGGTGACAGGAATTTTACCAGATTCCTATGGTCTTGGGGATTATTTGAAATACAACGCCGCACCACTCCATCTCACGGGAAGTTTCAGTATCGAGATGCGTGTGAGAGGGGCAGCGTTGAAGAGGACGAATGGAACATACTATCTATATAATTTCGAAAATGCCAGTGGAACAGGGTTTTATGTGAACTTATTTAATGGCAATCTTTTTTTAGGATATAGTTGAATGAATATTTTGAGAATCAGTAGTGGATTATTGCAAACATTATGAGAAAATACTTTTTACACAGTAAGATCTGAATATAACAACACAGTATGGTCATTGCAAATACTAGGTGATGGTAACAATATACGATGAACATTAATGGGAAATTCTGGAATTCCTGCAAACACAAGCCTTCCGCTTTTCATAGGAAGTACTACCAGTAATAATTCTCAATGGAATGATATAATTGACCTCGTTAAAATCTATAAATATTAAATCCTTATCCACCGCTTCATGATCCCATTTAGTCCTTCCCTAAGTATTGACGATGTCTCTTTTTCAAAAGCTTGAGAGCAAGAAAAGGACCACTTGGATCGTGTCGAACGATTGATACGACAGTCTCAAAATAGTAGACAAGAATTGGATTTACTTACCTATATTTGCTCGGTAACAGCGAAATATCAGAACACTCTAGATCGTGACATGGGCATCCGACGGAAAGAGGTTCCAAAGGCTCTCAACGCCATAATAAATAATCTCTATAATTATCTGTCGGAAGAGATACATACATCGAACCCGAGTGATATCGTCACTATTTCCCGAACGATCCATAAACTACTCTACCCAGAATGATTCTGGTGAGTTACTATGAGCCCATCTGGGCAACGATATTTCAGAAAATTCGAAAGCGGAAAATACCGGGAGACTCAAGAATTCATCTCGCTCGGGTGAAATTCCTATTATTTTATCGATCCAGATGAAGTATCGATTGCCATGGAAAGGTTGCAAGAATTTTTCATCTCGCACGAGGGGCATTTTCTCCACAAGCTGCTCGTATTTATATTCTATTTCTGGAATATACACCCCTTCAATGATGGGAACGGAACGGTGGCACAGTTGCTATTCTCTTTATTTCTCATAAAGAACGGGTATCCAATTATCCCTTTGGAATTCCAATATTTTTTCATAGATCGAAATACCAGTCTCTTTTACCAAAAAATGCAATTCAACCACACACAATCCCTGCAGGATTTCATAGACTATCTTGAGCGTTATTCAGAAGGCAAAAAATAAAACCCAATCGGGTTTTATTTTTTGTTTCATATATTAATTGCTATATAGAGTTACTGTTTGAGTACTTCATGATCCAGAATCAGTTATAGTTGCAATAATACTATTACCAGTTCCTCAACTAGTTCGTGTAAATGTTACTCCATTGAGAGTATTTCCTGTGCCACTTGATTGAGAAAAACTTCCTGTTGCTGTACCAACCAATGAAAGCGACCAGCTTACTAGTGCGAGATTATCGTCCGCGATGGTTGCCCCTAGATTCGTGATATTATCTCCGAGGCTGATACTTCCAGTCGAAGTTACATTACTAAAGGTTGGTGGGAGGTTTGGAGTTGCAGGAGCTACATCAACTGTATTTGTCCCTGCAGTACTTACATTTCCCGCTCCATCTGTCGCTCAGAAAGTAACAGTTACGGTCATCGGTGCTGGTGTGTTATTGAGAGGTGCGGTTACATCGTAGCTATAGGTATGTACATATACTCCACCTACGAGAACGGTACTTGTAGGGGTTATATTACTCACTGTCGCTCCACTATCAGCATTTCCTGTTATGGTCAGCGCTCCAGAGAGATTGTCTGTAGTAGTGAAAGTTCGTCCCAGAAGAGTAGTTCCTCCTGCTACACTCAGTGGAAGAGCTGCAAGAATAGGAGTAGTGGGAGCAAGAGTATCTACTCGGAAGTTTGCCGTCGAAGTCGAAGTTAGTAGATTTCATGCTTTCGTAGTAGTGACAATCAGAACATAATCTGCACTTGTAGAAACGGGAGTTCCATTTACGAATGGTGCTCCATTAAGTGTTGCAGTAGAAGTTGTTCCAACCGCATCCGTCCAAGTTGGAGTAACTGCCACCGCATTCGTACTGCCATTTACCACTCCAGTGATAGTTGTTGAAACTGGAGCAAGGGTATCAACTGTGAAATTCACTGTTGAGAGAGAAGTCAATCCATTTGCTGTCTTGACTGTAGTAACCACAAGGACATGAGCTCCATTAACAGAAATAGCTGTTCCTTTCGTATATGGTGCTCCATTAAGTGTTGCAGTAGAAGTTGTTCCAACCGCATCCGTCCAAGTTGGAGTAACTGCCACCGCATTCGTACTGCCATTTACCACTCCAGTGATAGTTGTTGAAACTGGAGCAAGGGTATCAACTGTGAAATTCACTGTTGAGAGAGAAGTCAATCCATTTGCTGTCTTGACTGTAGTAACCACAAGGACATGAGCTCCATTAACAGAAATAGCTGTTCCTTTCGTATATGGTGCTCCGTCAAGAGTTGCAGTAGAAGTTGTTCCAACCGCATCCGTCCAAGTTGGAGTAACTGCTGTAGTATTTATACTGCCATTCACCACTCCTGTGATAGTCGTTGAAACTGGAGCTAATAAATCTGGTCCAACATTTACGGTTAATGTTCCGAGTGCTCTATTGAGTCCACTTCCCATCTCATAAGTCACACTCGCAGGACCACTAAATCCAGGAGTTGGCGTAAAGTTGATCATTCCACCAGCAACGGAGAATACTCCTCCAACTGGATTTATTAAGATTCCAGTGAGTGCAATACCCGCACCAGTATCATTTGCGAGAACATTAATACCATTAATTGCTGTATTAAATGTTGTAGCAACCGTATCATTTACTGCTACGATTGGAGTGAGAGGAGTCACTGGATTTGTTGTAAAATTCAGAGTCGTAACCGCACCCGCTGGGTTTATACCAGCTCCTACCACTCGAACAAGAAGAGAATGAACTCCTGCAAAATTAATCGCATTAAATGTCGCTGCAACATACGGAACATATCCCACACCATCCAGATTATATTCCATTCCCACTGCCATTCCTGTAACAGTATTGAGTACATCATCTGCCGTAACTGCTGGAGCAGCTGGAGTCACTGGATTTACTACAGCATTAGCAACAGCACTAAAATTCTTGATATGTACCGATCAAATATACGCATTGAATGTAATAGTGTAGCCACTCGATACAAAAGTAATAGTATCTGGAGCTAATGCTGATTTTGATGTGAGATAAGCCTTGAGTTGTGATGTAGATATAGTTAGAATATTACCATTGATAGTAAAGACGGAGGCTGGAATAGGAGTTGCAGTAGTTGTGTTGGTGGCAGAAACAAATGTTCCAATAGCCAGTCCCATAGGGATATAAATATTTCCAGCTTGATCCATAGTTGCTCATGCAGGGAGTCCTGCCTTATCGAGTTCAGCAATCAAAACTTGATTCGTTTGAACCATGTGTACCTGAACATTTTTTGGATTATAAGTGACACTGTCTTGCACAAGTTTTATCAATTCATTCTTAGGAAGAATTTGATTTTCTGGTGCTTGCGTAGGTGTAGGAGTATTTGGTGCTTGCGTAGGTGTAGGAGTATTTGGTGCATGTGTTTTAGGTGGTGCATCAAAATCAGTAGAGAACTGGAGTCCTAGGGTAGTATTTCATTGGTCCCAGATTTTGGTCCTAAACCCCGAACTTTAGTTCGGAAGCTTTAGCACTGGCCTTGACGGATTTAGAGTTATAGATACAGTGTGATGAATATATCGTAACGTCACTTTCTATGGATCTTGCTTTTCATGATCTCGACAGACATGGTTCTCATACTGTGACAAAACTAACTGTGCATATTGTATGGGTAACGAAGTATCGTTTCAGTGTATTAAAGTGAGAGATTCAATCTCGTTGTAGAGAACTTATCATACAAATATGCGATTCAGAAGATGTGCGAATTCTCTCTTGAGTTGTAAGTAAGGATCATGTTCACATGCATGTAGAATATCCACCAACTCTTTCAGTCTCAGATCTTGCTCAGAAACTTAAATGACCAACTTCTCGTAAACTACAAGAAGAATTTCCAGATCTCTCAAAACGTTACTGGTGAAAGCATTTTTGGGCAATAGGATATGGAGCTTGGAGTACGGGAAATATTACCGATGAAATGGTACAAAAATATCTCGAACATCATCGTACTCCATCAAATACAGATACAAACACAATTATACTTGAGTAATAGGGGACTTCCAGTCCATACTCAACCTACCCACTTTCAGTGGGTAGTGGTTTAGTTTCCCGCAAAAGTATTATATTGCACAAAAGGGGAGAAAGTACCACTCTCATTTGAGATATTCCCCGCAACTCTTATAGTATTAGAATATCCATTTCTAGAAATATCAGCAGAAATATTAGTACCAGCTCAGAAATCATGCGTTCATTTAATCCCCAAATCTAGATGATTTTTATATGTGGATCAGAGTGTTCCTATATTACTTCTATTGGCACCGAGTCTGAAATCTATTGCATCATTTGCTCCGAGTTGCACACCAACCGTAGCGGATATACCTGTGGTAGTACCACCTTGGATGAGTCGGGAATCGCTAAAGAGCCTGAGAAAAGTTGCTGAATCTACCGTATATGCTTTGGTTCCAAGATTTTTCCCATGAGCCGTTGAGGTATATGCTCCAAAATCGAGGTATTTGAGAAGTCCTGAATCTGCAGGGATGCGAAAAGTTGCGCCAAAGGTATCCTGACTCGCCCAGGTAGAATCTGCACCAGAGGCAAAAAGAAAAGTCATAAGTTGTTGGATCTGATGTGCTGTTACACGAAGTGTATTGTTTTCTCAAATAACAAAACCTGCTTTCAAGAGTGCTTCTCGTTGTTTTGGACCACCAGCAAATTCTAGATCGATTGCTGTATCTTCACCGAACATGCTTGCAATATCCCCACGTAATACTGGTCAAATAGTAGAATTGTATTCTACATCACCACGGAGATAAGTCCCATTTATCTCTGTTTCACCTTTTGTATAATTGAGAACACTTGCTGGCTGTAGATTCTGTACCTGATTACTCGGAATACTTCCAGAAGCTATATTGTTAGTATTATTAACACGAGTAGGAGAGATGATTTTATTAATAGGTGCTATTGTAAGACCTCCATATCCCGTTTCAGCAAAAGGATCTTGATTGATCTTTTCAAGTTCTGCGGGAGTGAGATTGAACTGAGAAGTGGCAATATCTCCTCCATCTACAGAAGTTCCAGAAGTAGGTCCTTCTGCTTGTACAGAACTCATAGCAAGCATTGCTACAACAGTACCTGCAACAAGACCACCTGTTTTGCCTGCTTGAGTAAGATGTGAATTATTTCTAGATGTATCAGAGTCTCCAAAGTGGTTTAATACAGACATAAAATGAGAAAATTATAGGTAAAATAAAATGTAAACAAACTAATATATAGTAATAAAAAAAGAAATGTCAAATGAAAATAATATTTTATATGAACGTATAATCTAAATCGAAGTGCAAAATTCAAAAGGAACAGTATGATAGAAGTGCTTACCCACTATCAACCGTTCCTATGAAACAGTATACACACTTTTCCCTAGAAGAAAGAGAAATTATTGGAGATCGTATTTCTGAATGAGTAAATCCTTTTAGGATAGCCAAGGAACTTGGTAGATCACCGTCTTCTATTACTCGGGAGATTGCCCGAAATAGTACGGTATATCCCAAAGCGAAGAATGGTCTCAAAGAAAAACAAAAAGAAGATTATGTCTATCGTCCTGGACGAGCGGATATGAAGTATCTCTCTCGTAAAAGCCAAGCAGGATGGAGAGCTCCACTCAAGAACCCAAGAGTATTTGAGTATGTTATCGAGAAACTACTCTCACCGGAGCGATGGAGTCCTGATATTATTGCCTGAATGTTAAAATTGGAATATCCGAATGACCCAAGTATGCGAATATGTCAGGAAACAATCTACTCATTCGTATACACAAAAAAGTGAGAAGAGTTGAAACTTAAAGAATATCTTCTTCGGTCTCATCGAAAACGACGGAAACATTCTGGAAGAAAAACCAGACGTACACTCATTCCAAACAGAATAGATATCTCCTTGAGATCAAAAGAAGTGGAAGATCGAGAAACGATCGGACACTGGGAATGAGACAGTATTGTTTGAGTAGGAATATGATCAGCTCTCCATACAGAACTAGAAAGAAAGAGTCGATTCCTCATGGTAAAAAAGATTCCAAGAAAAACAGCAGAATACACGAAACAAGCAATGATAACACTCTTTAGTCCTTTACCAGCAATACTCAGAAAAACTTCAACGCTTGATAATGGATGCGAGTTTACTAAACATGGGGAATTTACCGAAACAATGAAGATGTTCATCTATTTCGCTCAACCTTATCATTCTTGGGAACGAGGAGGTAACGAAAATGCGAACGGAATGATTCGAAGATACTTCCCTAAGGGAACGAATTTCGACAATATCACAGAGGCACAAATTCAACAAGTGGTAGATATTATCAACAACAGACCCCGAAGGATACTCGGATACAAAACAGCTTTACAGGTCTTCAATGAACACTTTCCCTTATCTGCCAATTAAATAATTCCTTTTATATATTTTCTTCTATTGAACTTTTCTTACATTTTGCACTTGCATTTAGAATCGAGGGAAAAATACTACATCCTGAGTGATTATCCGGCAAAAGGTAGTATTTCTATGAACAATATTATTGTCTTATCGTTTTCTGGTATGTTGCCGTAAAAATCTTGATGGCAGTGAGAGCTCGTTCTTTGGCGAGAGGATTCTGTCCGTAGTTTCGATATATCATAAGGTGAAGTATGAAATCATCGTAGGCTTGCACGGCAGTGCTATATTCTTCAGATGTAATTGTACCACTCTCGAGAAGCGATCCAAATTTTATGAGAACTTTTTTCTCTAACACGGCAAGTGCTTTTTCGAGTTTTACTCGTAATTCTTTTCTACACAACCTGATTAAGTTTTACACATGATATATAATTCACATCTCCTGCCGCATTGAAAAAATTCATCTGTATGGAAGTTCCTGCAGCAGAAGTATTGTTGGTTGCAGCTGAAACCAAACGAATATATTCACCCGGCTTGATAGAAGTTCCTGCAGCCCAAGATGTTGAGGTTCCTGTTGTAGATACATCAGCTCCATACATAGTGACATCAAAAGTTCCTGCTGCACTGACTGATGGCACAGAAATAATAGCAGAGAAAATATATGGAACAAGCAGAATACGAGCGATGATTTTTTGCATATTTTGAATTCTGTTATATATACGAGTAATACTTCTTTTTGGCTCTTCCGTATATCGCTTTGGTAACTATGCTTCTTGACAAATAGGGAAATCTCAAAGTTTGAGGTAGATCATAGCCATAAAATTCTTCACATTCTTGTATCCTCTAGCTCTTCTTTTGATGGTCTGAATAATAGAGTTGATTCATTCGACGATACCATTATTGACCTTTTTTTCGATGTAATTCATAATTCATTGCCAGTGAGTTTTTATGGTTTTCACCACCTTCTTCATAGGCTCAATATCTGAATTCATTACCCATTCGCACCAATATTGGAGAAATAACTCTGCTTGTTCTTTCGTGGGCTTCTCAAAGAATTCCTTAATATTTTCCTTCATCTGATAGGCTTCTGCAAGACCTCTGTTGTTTGTTTTGAGTTCTTCCAGTTTTGCTTTTTTCTCATCGCTTAGAGTTTCTGGATTTTGAAGCCAGAGGTATTTGCTTCCTTTAAGAAAGGCATTGTTTTTCAACTCCAATATTCTTGTTTCATTCATCGCTTTTCATAAAAATTGCATGAAGTGGAATCTATCATAGATAATGGATGCCTTCGGAAATGACTCCATAACTCCAGCCGTAAAAGAAGGAGTGACCAGTCCGGATAAAATAGGACACACGAACTCGAAAGCTCGGTGTCCTATTTTTCATTCATTTGAATAGAAATAAAATGAAATTTGAATAAGATGCCAAGAAAATGAGAGTTCAATATATTTATATTTCTTTATTTTTATATTCTATGCCAGGAACATTTCATAAAATACCTCCTGAGGTAAGAGCCACTATACTTCGTCAAGTAAAGCTTGAATGAAGAAAAATGTCAGATGCAGCATCTGAATTTGGAGTCACGGTTGAAACTATTCGATCTTGGCTTAAAAAAGAAGTAGATGAGAGTGGAATTACTTCATCGGCCTATCTTGCCAAGATTCAAAGGCTTGAGAAGGAAAAAACTGATCTCATTCAAATCATCTGATCGCTCAGCGTTGTTGTTGAGCGATTCAAAAAAAAAGATGAGCAGGATAATGCTCGTTCGAGAGGTCCTCTCGCATAATCCTGGTTGTAATAAACTTCTTCTTTGTACAACACTTCAGGTAGCACGATCCCTCGTGTACTACCAATCAAAAGTAGAAGTAAAAGATGCTCTACTCCAATCAGAGTTGAAATCTCTCCACGAGGCTCATCCTTGGTATGGTCATAGGCGTATTGCTTGGAGTATGGGAATATGTTTTGAAAAAGCCCGAAGACTCATGAAAAAATTCTCCATTTTTGCAAAAGTGCGGATATGAAGAAAGTTTACAAAGAGTGCAGATGTAGGACTTCCAGATATCAAGATACCAAACCTCACAAAAAATATCTGCCCTATACGAGCCAATGTTATATGGAGAACGGATTTTACTCATATTATTTATCACTGAATTCATCTGTATCTTGCAACTGTTCTTGATGCGTATACAAGAGAAATCATTGGATACTCCATATCTTTTGTGCATACCAAAGAATTTGCACTTGAAGCAATTAAAATGGCATTTCAATATACACAGGCTATCCCACAGATCTTTCACTCAGACCAATGAAGTGAATACAGAAGTTTCTTGATTATGAATTATCTCAGAGAACAAGGCATACAAATATCCATGAGTAAAAAATGATCTCCTTGGGAGAATGGAGGTCAAGAGTCTTATTATGGAAAATTTAAACTGGAGCTGGATTCTCCAAATGCCTATGCTTGTATTGAAGACCTCATTGCAGCAATTCATTATCGAATCTATTATTACAATCACGAACGAATTCATACTGCCCTAAAAATGCCACCAAAGAAATTTACATTCATCATACGGGAAAAAGAAGAAATTCTTAAAAAACAAAGTATTCCAGAAGTTTGTATGACCCATTCTAGTTCTACTCCACAGGAATCCTTGTTCGTTTTCGCTCAGGAAACTGGCGAACTCACAAGTATTCCTGTAACCACATGAGCTTCATAGTTTGTGTGTCCTAAAAAAACGAGACTTGA
>CAVVTN010000011.1:0-81577 GCA_963751115.1 uncultured Candidatus Altimarinota bacterium | reverse complement strand
CGATAAAAAATACTCACAATATATTGTGAGTATTTTTTATTTATTGTCAATTAATGGCTCCCCCTGGCTGAGTTATTTCGAACGAAATATCGAGAGGAAATATCGAATCTTGGAAGACTTTTTGAATGTAATAGAGGAATTAAAGAAATGTTGTGAAAACCAGAGAAGGATACTATCTTGAGATAAGAAACTCTTACGAGACCTAATATGATAACAAAGTGTCAAGTCTCGTTTTTTTAGGACACACAAACTATGAAGCTCATGTGGTTACAGGAATACTTGTGAGTTCGCCAGTTTCCTGAGCGAAAACGAACAAGGATTCCTGTGGAGTAGAACTAGAATGGGTCATACAAACTTCTGGAATACTTTGTTTTTTAAGAATTTCTTCTTTTTCCCGTATGATGAATGTAAATTTCTTTGGTGGCATTTTTAGGGCAGTATGAATTCGTTCGTGATTGTAATAATAGATTCGATAATGAATTGCTGCAATGAGGTCTTCAATACAAGCATAGGCATTTGGAGAATCCAGCTCCAGTTTAAATTTTCCATAATAAGACTCTTGACCTCCATTCTCCCAAGGAGATCATTTTTTACTCATGGATATTTGTATGCCTTGTTCTCTGAGATAATTCATAATCAAGAAACTTCTGTATTCACTTCATTGGTCTGAGTGAAAGATCTGTGGGATAGCCTGTGTATATTGAAATGCCATTTTAATTGCTTCAAGTGCAAATTCTTTGGTATGCACAAAAGATATGGAGTATCCAATGATTTCTCTTGTATACGCATCAAGAACAGTTGCAAGATACAGATGAATTCAGTGATAAATAATATGAGTAAAATCCGTTCTCCATATAACATTGGCTCGTATAGGAGACTGTCCCAAAAATCCCATCGCTCGATGGGATTTTTCTTGTCTTTATATCGAACTTTCGGCTTGTATTATGGAAGAAACGAGTATAATGATCTTGTAATATTCTTCATCTCAAACCATGTTTAAGCCATACGATCAAAAACAGAACTTCCTTCTTCCACCGAGCTTCCAGAACTTTCTCGGAGAATGACACAAAGCCGTTGTTCTTAGTGAGATAATTGATGGACTTGAATTTCGGGAGCTTTTTTCAAGCTATGCGAATACCGAACGCTGAACATCTGCATATCACCCTGTCATGCTCGTGAAGATTCTCTTCTACGGATATATGAACTCTACTTTTTCCAGTAGAAAACTTGCCGACAAGACCCAATCGGATCTCGCATTCATGTTTCTCTCATGAGGCAACAAACCTGACTTCCGAACCATTGCCCGATTTCGCAGAGAGAAATGAGGTTTCCTTACCTCTATATTCGTTCAGATAGTCAGAAAAGCACAAGAACTCGGTATCATCTCATTCAGTGTCGTCAGTATCGATGGAACCAAGGTTTATGCCGATGCCTCCAAAAATAAAAATTCTGACCTGGAAGCGCTTGAGAAACAGATGAAGAAGTTCCTCAAAGAAGCGGATGAAATCGATGCGATGGAGGACGATGAACTCGGAGCAGATGATGACGGAAGTTGAATCCCCGAGGAACTCAAAACAAAGGAGGGGCGAGAGAAAAAACGCAAAGAGATTGAAGAAAAAAAGAAGAAAGTCGAGTCTAAGAAAGAAGCAGTAAAGAAAGAGATTGAGCACAAGGCAAAAGAAGGAATCAAGATGACTCGTATCAACTCCACTGATCCAGACAGCCGACTTGTGCAGATGAAACGAAAGGATTTTGCGAACGGCTACAATCCGCAGATTGCGACCGAGAATCAATTCATTATAGCAACGACGATGAACAATGCCACGAGTGATATACGAGAGCTCATTCCAGTACTCAAAGCCATAGAAGAGAAGTACCAAACAAAACCAAAACAGGTACTCGCTGACAAAGGGTATGCGAGCGAAGAGAACTATGATTACATGGAGAAACAGGACCTCGATGGATACATTCCGCATCCAAAACTTCAGCAGAATCTCAAAGGATGGAAGTATAGCGAGAAAAAAGACGAATACACTGATATCGATGGAAATATTTACACCTTCAAGCAGTATTCCGGAAGCAAAACCAAGAGAGGAAGAGGAAGACCGACTCTTACAGAGCCAACAAAGGAAAGTGATTTCAAATCGAAGGTCTATCAGACGAAAACGAAAGAAGGGAAAAACAAGTTCCTGCAGATGAGTAAAAACTGGATAGACCACTGTAAGTCTCAGGATGAAAAACTTTCCTCCGAGCACGGAAAAGAACTCTACAAGAAACGGTGCTACTCAGTCGAGCCCGTCTTCTGAAACATCAAGCGGAACCTTAAATTCGAGAGGTTCTCTTTACGATGACTCCAATGAGTCACCATTGAATGGAATTTGATAGCAATGGTTCACAATCTGAAGAAAATTATGAGTTTCAGACCAGTATAGATACCCATTGAAGGAAATTGGGAGAAAATCCAATATTTTCGAAAATATTTCTCATATTTCCGTCAAAGAAAAATCCCGAACAGGTTTGTTCGGGATTTTTGGGACAGTCTCATAGGGCAGATATTTTTTGTGAGGTTTGGTATCTTGATATCTGGAAGTCCTACATCTGCACTCTTTGTAAACTTTCTTCATATCCGCACTTTTGCAAAAATGGAGAATTTTTTCATGAGTCTTCGGGCTTTTTCAAAACATATTCCCATACTCCAAGCAATACGCCTATGACCATACCAAGGATGAGCCTCGTGGAGAGATTTCAACTCTGATTGGAGTAGAGCATCTTTTACTTCTACTTTTGATTGGTAGTACACGAGGGATCGTGCTACCTGAAGTGTTGTACAAAGAAGAAGTTTATTACAACCAGGATTATGCGAGAGGACCTCTCGAACGAGCATTATCCTGCTCATCTTTTTTTTTGAATCGCTCAACAACAACGCTGAGCGATCAGATGATTTGAATGAGATCAGTTTTTTCCTTCTCAAGCCTTTGAATCTTGGCAAGATAGGCCGATGAAGTAATTCCACTCTCATCTACTTCTTTTTTAAGCCAAGATCGAATAGTTTCAACCGTGACTCCAAATTCAGATGCTGCATCTGACATTTTTCTTCATTCAAGCTTTACTTGACGAAGTATAGTGGCTCTTACCTCAGGAGGTATTTTATGAAATGTTCCTGGCATAGAATATAAAAATAAAGAAATATAAATATATTGAACTCTCATTTTCTTGGCATCTTATTCAAATTTCATTTTATTTCTATTCAAATGAATGAAAAATAGGACACCGAGCTTTCGAGTTCGTGTGTCCTATTTTATCCGGACTGGTCAAAGAGCATGAAGAAAAAATCTCTGATTCAATTTCTGGAGATTTTTTATATGCAGAAAATAATCCACAAAACTTGCAAGTTGCATTTAGTATATTCTCATCCAAAGAAGACCCTGAAATCGATTTATCCGTCTGTCATAATTACAGGTAGTATATTGAGAAACTTTGGAAGAGCAACTTTCATGAGTTCATCTCTTGCTTTTTTCTTTTCTTTCGCAGCCTGAAGTGGTGTTTTTCTTTTCTGAAGTCTTTGGAGTAACTCTTTTGTGAATTCCTTTCGTAGATGAGATTCCCAGTTAGGAAGTGAGATAAGTTTCTGGTAAGGTGTCATACAGTTCTTCAACGTATAGAGAATTCTCACTTTCCCATTTTCTTCACATACCTTCTCGGGAAAATGACAGGGACGATAGAAATTGAGATATGGGATAAAATGTTCCATGTAGAATCGATTGATTCTTGGAGCAAATACTCCAGGAATATGCCAGTGTCCGAATTCCTTTCGGATAATTGCACCATTTTTACATTCCACAAGTCCATTGTCTGTACTCTTTCTTGCTCTACTCTTAGTCTGAGAAACTCTGAGTTTTTCAAGAAGTGCTGCCACCTTGTAGTTGATGAACTCACTTCCATTGTCCGAATGAAAATTTTTTATCTCAAATGGAAAAGTAGCGAGTGCTCATTTGAGGAGAGGTAAGAGAAATCGTTCGGAGATTTCCTCGACTGCAAACATTACTTCCCACTGAGTTATTTCATCTACAAGATTAACGTGGTATACTCATTTTTCTCCATTCAGATCTCCCTGATGTACTGTATCGACCCGTATGAATCATGGGAGTCCTTCTGGATTTGGTTTCATACGGATTCCGATAGGAATATTCACACTCTTGGTTTTTCCAACAACTAATGATTCCTCTTTGTAATGGGAAGTGGAACGTAGACGATACAACTGAGCAACAGAAATATCTTTGAGACGAACAAATCGTATATCTCCGATAAGATACTCATCTTTCATGAGTGCAATAGTAAGTCCTCAGGATAGTCTTCCAGTCGCATTATCGACTTCAGCAAGAAGTCAGGAATCTTCTCTTGTGTAAGTAATAGGAAATACCCTACGAGAATATGTATGACCAAGTCTCTGTCACACCTTGAAAGCACGGATATATCGATCAACTTGTTTTTCTGCAAGTCCCGTCATACGCCCAATATATTGGATTATTATCCCCTTATCTTTCTTTTTAAGAGTAAGGTATTTAAAGCGTAAAAGACGCTCGAGTATCCAGTCCGATCGTTCTTCGAGCGTTCCCGTAAGTATGACATCCGTCACTACTGGATTATTTAGGAAACTGACCAAGTCAGTAACCGTACGGAGATTATTATCAGTATACATAGCATTCATAGGTTAATGATACCTATGACATACGGATTTTACAAATTTCAAGGTCTTCTTGTGTGAGAATACGAACCCTATTTTGGGGTCTTCTTGTATGAGATAAGAGTCATTTTTGACAGGTTTTTGAATGTGTGGTACTATTTCAGAGTTACTTATATTTCTTATCAATAAATATTATGTCAGGAACACCAGATAATACCCCTAAGGAAATTGAAAGACCAGAAGGAAGTCAATTTACAACTGCTAGTGCAACGAAACAATTATTCAATCTCACAGAAATGATTGTAACGAATGCAACTAAGACAGATATTCCATTCATTTTCTTGTCTATATGTATTTCAGTTATGGCTATTTTTTCAATGATAGTTTTACATCCTGAAATATTAGCAATTTTTTCCCAAACAAGAGATGTTAAAGATAGCATACGAACAGATGGCACATCCCTAGTGGATATATACTTCATATTATGAGGCACAATAATCGCATTATTATGAGCATTTATATATAATAAGTCTCAAGCCAAACAAGAGATTGAATCAGCTCAAAAGCATCTAATAGGTAAATCCTAACATAGTTCTAATTCAGTTATTTATCTAATACATATGGCACAATGAGACCTATTTAAGGATATTCTCGAAAAACTTGAAGAAAAGCCAGTCTTGATTGAGGATCAGCTTTCTTTTATCGATGAAGCCGCTACACTTTCGAGTGATATTGTTCATTCTAAAGGATGTCCTTATGTTTTGGCGATTTGGTGAGATTGGGGTACAGGAAAGACTTCTTTTATGCAAATCCTTAGAAGTTTCTTGGATGAGAAATACTATGAAGAAGCTCTGGAGAAACTTTCCGATGAAAAAATAAAGCTCCCAAAACCCTATAAAGAGGAAGAGGATATTTACAATATTAAACAAAAAGAAGAAACTTATAAAAAAGTCGAGAATACTATTTCCGAGAAACCATGCAAAACTATTTGGTTTCGAGCTTGGGAAGAGGAATTTCATCAGGAAGAAAATAAAAAAACTTGGGAATCACTTTTTGGTCAGATTCTTCGTGAAATTCATGATGATACACAAATTCACGCGAGTTTGAAAAAGGATAAAAAACAATACCGATTGTTTGAGAGTTTTTACAAAGCAGGTCTATCTTTCCTAAAGAGCTATAATACTCGTCCAGACTTAAAAGAAGCTACGTTCAAAGGAGTCATGGACTTTCTTAAGCACTTTTTTTTATCAACAGAAACAAAAACTTCTGTGCCAAGTATCGATAAAAATGCAAGCCTTCAAACTTTTCGAGAGAACTTTAAAGAGATAACTCATTCTAATCTCTTCCCCTACGAAAAGGTGGTTGTTTTTATCGATGATCTTGATCGATGCGACCCCCAGGAAGCATTTAGAATTGTAAAGTCACTTAAAGCTTTTTTTGAGACCGATAAGTTGGTATTTGTATTTGGAGTAGAGAAGAAGATGTTGGAGATTGGGTTTAAGATGGAAAGAGAAATAATGTTTCGTGAAAAGATTTGAGAAAAGAATTCAGATGTGTGAGTACTTGAAATGAAGCATGAAGTGACTTTTGAAAGATATATGGAAAAAATAATATCTGAAGAGAAAGAATTAGATCTTTTATATAGAAGAAATCATTTTCAACAAGAAAAACTCAAATGATTGATTAACTCATTCAATTCCTTGTTATATGTGGAGCTTATAAAAATTTTAGAAGCTTATGGCTGATGGGATGATCCTTTATGGAGAATCGGTTTAGATCATATTACTCCGAATGAAGGTATTCGGCTTTACTTTTCAAAACTTCTTCTTATTGGTTCATGAAATAATATTAGACGACTAAAGAAAATTTATAAAATATTTATTAGTCAAATATCTGAAGTCATATCCAGAAAAGACTGAATTCTCAAATGAGATAAGTTATTAGTGCAATGGGAGTTTTTATATCCGAATCTCTTCTATTCAATATTGGCAGCAGATTCGAGAAATAGTAATTTAAAAGAGCTATTTCAAAATAATTATGAAATTTTTGTAGAGGCACAGCTTTCTATGGAAGAGGATTTTAAAAAATTCACAGAGTTATTGCCAAACATAGATGAGAAATCTATTAAAAATCTTTGGGAATTACTAAAATCATCATGATTAGAATTTCCTTCTTTCGAGACAATCCGAACACTAAAAATGCCATGGTTAAGGGGGGTAAATAGTGTTTTGAATCTTCCTGATGATGAGAAGAAAAAAGCAATAAGTGATGCAATAGAATGAAAGCCTGGTACTTCCGTGCTTGATTTATTGTATGATATTCATTCTGAATTAGAAAAATCACAATGGACTTTAGGTCATAGTACAGTTTTAAATTATTGGCTATACCTAATGAATTCGCACTGAGCAGAAAAGTATGCAAAAACTATAGAAAAAGAGTTAAATAAGAATAAATGATGACTAAGGGGATCAACGATATATAATCGTATTATGAATCAGTGTAAAGAGATCCATTTTTACTCAAAACTCATGCCAGCATTAATAGATTTTATGAATTTTATTAAAAATGGACAGTTTGGTTCAAATGATATAACTTCTCTTAATACTAATTATAGCAAGGTATATTTTTTGTTCTGTAAAGAAGAAGTTATGTATCAAATGATTGAGTATTACATAGTTAATGATCGAAAAGCGATAAGTGATATTTATTTACTGTTCCTTGATTTTATATTTTCTCATACTCTAAAGAGCTTAGTCGAATGTTCAGATATCTCACTATTACTACATGCAATTGAAAAATCTCAATTTTATTTTGCAAAATATTTACCAGAAAGCATTCATACTTATGATAACAGTGTGATTATGGATATAACAAAAAAAACGGAGAAAATCATAGAAATTCTCTCCTATTCATCATCTATATTTCACAATGAAAATAAGAAACTATCACAAATAATATATTCAATATATGATACTTATAGTCTAATTCAAACCTCTTTTGTACCATCAGTCCAATTCGAAAATAGAATCGACAAGATAATTAATTTACATAAACAGGGTTCTTCTTTAGAAGAAAATGACGGGAATTTTGAGCAAATATGAAAGTATTTTCATTATTTAAACAACAATGATGTTTTTTATTGATATGAAAATCATTACTGGGATCCTCTGTCAGGTGATAAATATGAATATGAGATAGATGAGGTGTTTTGAAGTGTTATTTCATTAATTAATGAGCCACACTATTGAGAGAATTTATCAGTACGAACAATAGATTTTGTAAAGATAAAAATACAAGAAATATCCAATATTTATTGCTTCCCATATTCAAATTGGGAAAGACAGTTTTTAATTATCTGAAATTTAGCAATGAATGGCTCAGGATTCAGTCTCAATGAAACATTGCCTATTCGTCAAATCGATTACCTACTCTGAAATCCCATTTTTAATGAAATATTTTGAGAAAAACTAAAAGAAATCTAACCATTAAAAAAACGCACCAACTTTACAAAGTGAGTGCGTTTTTTTATATCAACTCTCTATCTTCTATCCTACATCCTCTCCCACCCGCTCATATTATCCACTCCATAATCATCCTGAATGGATCGATAGAATGTAGGATTTGTTTCTCACTCGACTCGGATAAAGCCACAAATAACTTTTCTTCATTGTGCTTTTAATTCTTCCGTATACTGAGCAAATGGAATATGCTTTGGTCGATCTTTCTCCAGAGTAAAGCCATCTTTCGGATCGAAAATACCGATCGTCCCATCCGCATACTGCACGATGAAATCAGGGAAGAAATTTTGACTATCTCCATTGGAGTCTTTATAAATAAGAGAAAAGAATAGCTCTGACTTTACACCATTCCGATACCACCAGAGAATGTTTGGATTTTTCTCGAGATATTCCTCGATAAAAAGTTTTTCTCATTTCGAGAGTTTCCCCGTGTAAAATGGCTCGAGAATGTTTTTTGTATATGTCACTTCCACACTATCTTCAGGAAATGCTGTAATAGCAGGAATATTCCAATTCCGAGAGATAACCTGTGTTTTCCGCTTGTCTTCAACTTCGGCTCTACGAACGGGAAGATATATCTCTTTTGCTTTTGTGAGAACATCCATGAAGAATTCCTTGTTTGAGAGAATGAGGCATTGGAAATAATACCTCGAAGTTCCACGACCGAAAAAGTGTTCCTCAAGAGTTATGTAGAGAGCTTCTATAATCGCCTTATACGAACGGGCAATATTCGTGAACTGAGGACGAACTTGTTCACGACAAAACACATCGAATGCAAGCTTCACGAGTTCTTCCTCGGTCTTTGTTTCTATGGTGGTATTTGAGTAAATTGCTTCGCCCGTGTGGTGGTCTATATCCACGAGGATTTTCCCATCGGTGATGAGATTATTTCGGATCATGACATTTTCTGTTTTGACTCACATTTCTTGGAGCTTCTTCATATTTGCAGGAAGCATCGCCATACTATTTGAACCAATATGAGAGAGAAATGACTCAGTGAGGATACGATAGAATGAGAATCCAAGATCGTTATATTCCGTACGACGGAGGAAAGTGCTTGGAAGAGAGATATTCTCGTATATTTCTTTCCTCTTCGAGAACTTATCTTTGATGAGATTTTTCGCCATCTCATGAATACCAATCATCGCTCGTTCGAGATCCGTGTAAACATAAGCAACATCGAGAATATGCTCGTTATAATGTTTTTGTTCTGGCATACGAAGTATTCGTCCAACGGTTTGTATTTCGAAAGTGATAGATCAAATCTCTCGAAACATTACGAGGATTTGTGCACGAGGACAATCCCATCCTGTTGCTATCGCTTGCTTGAATATAAGAACCTCCACAGGACTTTCATAGGATTCTACACTATCAAGATTTTCTTTCTCATCCGAGAGCCAGATAGCAAGTTTCCTATTTGCGAGACTGATACCAAAATCTTTATCCAAAACCTGCTTTGTACGTTCCAGTTTTGTTTTATCCAACTCACTCGTAGTTTTTGACTCGCTCGGGAGTTGTATAAGTACCAGTGGTCGGACGTTCGATCCAATCTCTTCATACTTTGCTCGAAGTTCAGAGGCTTTCTTCAGAGCTTCATCGATGATGAATTTATCTGTCTCACTCACATCTTTCGTATCTCATAACCCAGGATTGATCAGCACTTCCTTTTTTATCATCCCTGCCTCGATAACTTCCTCGATTTTCGTCTCCACCTTTGCATCGTAACCGACACTGTCTGGAGTGGCAGACACTTCTATCTGAAGTTTTGGCTTAATGTAGTTCATAATCAGTTCCTGAGCCTTTGGAGTAGCGAGAGATCTATGACTCTCATCGACGATGAGGATAACTTCTCTTCCTGCTTCGTGCGTATTGGCAAGGTAGGTCGGGAGGTTTTCATCTCGTTCATTATCTTTCATTGCCAATACTTTCCATTCTCCTGTTGCACGGTCGATGGATCGTATGGATTCCCAATTGATAAAAAGAATCTCATTTCTTTTCAGCTCTCGGTCGGTTATATCTGAAAGCTCCGAGAAATGGAGTGGAGAACCTGCAAGATTTCGTTCGAAACTTCTCTTGGATTGCCTGGATAGGTCATTGACTGATATCCAAACAAAGGCAAATTCTCGGTCTTGTGGGGTCTCAGCAAGTCTTCGGAGATACTCCTGCATCATAATCGTCTTTCCACTCCCTGTTGGGGCTTTAAACACGATAGATTTAGCACCTTCATCGGACATGAGTCGGAGGGTAGCATTAAAAAGTTCCTGTACGTGCTTTTCCTGATAATTTTTGAGAATCATAAAAGAGAAAGATTAGAATCCAAATATTTTTTTGTAGGTCTCGAGTATCTCATCGGGTATAGTTTCTATACGAAGCCTGTCAGAGAGATTTGAGAGTTCCTCGTGAAAAATCTC
This sequence comes from uncultured Candidatus Altimarinota bacterium, assembly GCA_963751115.1. Taxonomy (GTDB): domain Bacteria; phylum Patescibacteriota; class Gracilibacteria; order BD1-5; family UBA2023; genus UBA1545. The sequence goes on along the minus strand of CAVVTN010000011.1, from coordinate 70,964 downwards.
CATCCCCATAGAAAATATATATGCGACAATGGGTTTCTTGGTTGTGTCTGCAAGTTTCTGAAGCCTGACTATTTCATAGGGATGATAAAGAACAGCAAGGATGGTTTCTTTGCTTTCAAAAACCTGGAAGTATTCGTTTTCATTTTCAATCTGAAGGAGAATAAAGCACGACTCCCGTATCTGAAGCATTTCGGTACATCTTCCCATAAACTTCTTGCGAAGATCATCAATGGATTTTTCCATACCAATAAAATCCGTTCGATAATAACGGAGATTTGCAGGAATCCCTGGAACGTCTCCGTATCCCTGAATAACATTACGGATGCGAGGATAGGTCACCTCTTCAGCTATCTTATTTTCATTGTTGGTACAGAGGATGAATTGTCTATTTCCTCCGTCTTCTTTATTGAGTTCAAGAACAGCGTGCCCAGTAGTTCATGATCAGGCGAAGAAGTCGAGGATGACAGCGTTTGGTTTATGAATAATTGCCGAGAGACACTCTTTTACAAGATAAAATGACTTAGGGAAAGGAAATGTGGTATTGATAATCTTTGAAATAAACTGAGTTCAAAAGGTCTTTCCATTGTATTTTGAATCGACCCAAACGGTCTTATAATTCAACTGATCTTTTGTTCTAATAATTTGATACAGTCAACTTCGCTTATTCACTTCTATACTCAGCTCTTGGATGATTTCCTCAACGCTATTTCTTGAAAATAACCATTTCCGTTCCTCTCCGTCAATCGTTATTGGATAAATCTCAATAACTCCATCCTTCCGTACAATGTTTGATGATATTGGATGAAAATCCAAAGGACAGGGGTCTCAAAATCAAACAACAGTGTTATTCTTTACGAAAATAGGATAAAAACTATTTGGTCATGAAGATCTTAAATAGTTTGTAGTATTTCATTTTGCTCAGTTTATAAATCATCTTACATCTGCATTTTCTTCCGATCTTTTTTCTAATGAAATAGCCCGCTCTCATCGTGGATAAACAAAGAGTGCATACTCATTATTACGAGAAAAGTTTTTTCACTGAACTCCACTTGGATTATGAACAACGGTAATACAAGTTATTTCGTGTTGTGGAAATAATTCCTGTAATAAAAGAGTGATTGTACTCACTTCATTTTCATCTATTGCACAGATGAGAGAACCGTTTTCTGTTAATATTTTCTTTGCAATTTTAAGGCGATTATTCATCATTGAAAGCCATTTACTATGGCGGAAGGTATCATTTCCATCGACGTAATCGTTGTTATATTTCCAATCTGTAGCACCGGTATTATATGGAGGATCGATATAAATAATATCCACCTTCTTTTCGTGTGTGTAAGCCAGTACAGACAAGGCGTGATAATTATCTCATTCGATGAGAATATGAGTGAGACCGTTTGGATCTTCGTCAAGAGTTTTTGTTTCATCTCCAATGAGTACAGGAAGTTCCATTTTGCACAGTTCCACAACATCCTCGGGTTTGTCTTCCCAGACGAGACCATAGCGTTTGGATTTCTTGAGTTTTTTAAGTTCATCTTCGAGATCCTTGATTTTTCGTATGTACACTGATTGCTTCTCAGCTTTCATAGATTCTATGAAAGACTTGAGATGCTCCACTGTTTGTCACTGAATCTGATAGGTAGATTGTGAATTTTCGGACATAAAAAAGGCAATCAAGAAATAGATTGCCCGAGGTTTTTATATTTGGGTTTGAGTTTGTAGCAAAACAAAATGGACGACATAATGCCCAGGAGTTTTACTACAAACATCGAGTTTTCTCGCATTCCAAAAAGGACGACAAGACGGCATTATGCCGTCCATAATATCTTAGAATGCGAAAAAAGACCAAAAAAACTCGGGTGTTTGTAGTACGGGTACTATATGGGAAAAGTGATTTTTAGCAAGATAAAAAATTTCGAGACTTGAGAATTTGCAGAAATGAGTATATTAGAGAGAGTTTATGATTATTTTTTGCTAAAACTGTATGTTCTTATTTAGTCTACGTGCCAATCCAAAAAAACTGTATGAACAATCCATACATACATGATTAAGTATGGATTTTTATATGCTTTGATTATTCTCAAGCATCAGTAAAAAAGAAAGTCCATTCAGAAAATGAGAAATTAAGAAATATGGCGAATGATTTTTTGAATGGTCTCCTTATTTTCCAGATAACAATACGGAAGGGTCATTGGATCATATACTCACAATTCTTTCCCGATTTTTTGTATGCTGACTCTTGGAAGAAGTATGTATTGTACTAAATGAATATTCTGAGGAAACTGACAATTTAAAATGTATACAAAAAGTCTCGTTCAATAGAGAAAGTTTTACAGAAAAAAATCTCGATAAGTTGGATATATTCATCCGAAAAAATAAAGACTGTATAGTTACTCAAGTATTTCATATACGGCTTAATGAACAATGAGTTACCGAATATATGGATACGTATGTGAAAAACTGCGAGAATGATGATATTACCGTCAGTAAAGGATTGCTTTATAGTTTCTCAAAACAACTTTCCGAAGTCAGAAAAGACATAATATATGCGCGAGATCTTTTTTGAAAGAGACCATTTAATATACGCACTGGCTCCAAAGATTTGGCATCATGAGATACTCCTAAAATTGATCTATTTTCAGTTTTATATTTCTTGGAAAAACAATGATACATTCAAATAATTTGGAGTACGACGTTCACAATATATTTTTATTGAAAAATCCCGATAGGTTTCCAGATTTCCATTACACCAAAGGGCATGGAGTATTTTGAGGAAAATAATGCTAATAAGAATACGGAAGTAATTAAAGATGCTCAAAAAGTCATAGATTGTATAGAAATAGACCATAACGAAATCCTTGGTATCCTCAATATAAACTGAACACCTAAAAAATTATTACAGAAACAACAAATTTTTATGACAGGTTTTTTTGATCTCCGTGATAAACATAAAGATGGATGGGTACAATATGAAGAATTAGCCTATTATGATGATAACTCTTTTGAAACAAAAGAAGAAAGTGAACAGGAGAAAATCATTAAAAACTTCTATAATATCTGAAATCATTTGAATAAAAGCATCCAGTTAGAAACTGGAATAGATAAGTTATTTGAGACTTCGAGACATGCAATAAGACTCAATGCAAAATATCAGTATAGGCTATCTTAAGACAGCCTTATCTCATCTTAAGCCACCCCTCAAGTAAGGTACTCCCGTATCTTACTTTTTTTGTGCCTCCCCGATGACTTCAGAGAAACGCATCATAACACCAGAAAGGCGAGCAGAACTCGCCGAGTTTGTATGATTCTTTGAAGTCCTTATGGAAGAAGACCAAAGACAAAAATTAACAACTCGCTTATGAATCTCTCAATAAATGACATACGAATATTCCATATACATTCAAAAGATGGAATTGTTGCTTTCGCAAGTGCGATAATAGATGAATGTTTTTATATCGGATCTATCGCTATACACAAAAAGAAAGACGTCTCGGGATATAGAATCACATATCCAACAAGAAAATCGCGTGGTAAGGATTTAAACCTATACCACCCACTTACCAACGAATGCTCTGAGCTTATCGAAAAAGCTATCATACAGGCATATCTTATTTCTGCTAAAACTGTAATATATGATCGATACGATCGTTCTAACTCTACCATTGCATCATTTTCGTCTCACAAATAGTTCACTTTTTGAGCCTGATGCAAAATGATTTTACTCTTCTCCATTTATCGCCTCTGTAAAATGAGTAAGTAAATGTGTACAATATGCGACCAAAGAAGATGGACGAATGGGTATATACAAGCCACATCTCACATTATTACGAAGATGGGATGGGACAAAAGGGGTTATTACACTCAGGATAGAATTTTCCATCCCAAAACTCTTATTTTGAAACAATTTTGATGAACTCTCAAATAGTGATTTTCCAGAAGTCATAAAAACTCTCAAAGAACGACTGAGCAATATGGGCGTAGAGGTTATACAAGGGAAGCTGGAACAAGCCAGTGTTTCAACAATTCATTATGGAAAGAACATCATACTCGACGATTATACGAGCGTCAGCCATGTCCTATCGAATATAGCCAAGACGAATATATCTACTCGATTTGATACAGGAGAGACAAATTATCAGAATGGATGACAACTTTTTCGTGTACATTCAAAGAGTTTCCAGATAGTATTTTATGATAAAATCGCCGATCTCAATAAAACAAAAGCAAGAGCGGTCGAAAAAGATAATAGAGATATAAATTATCAGATGAGCCTCTTTGAAGATATAAGGAAGAAAAATAAAACTCACCATAAAGCTTTTGAGGTACTCAGAATGGAGATACGATTTATGAACAAACAAAAACTCACAAGGATATACAAAGATTTAAAAATAGATTTTCCCGAAATTTTCACCTTCAAGGATACCTTCTGTATGGAAACTGCTCGAAAAATTGTAGAACATCATTGGAATCTCTTTTATATAGAACTTCAGATGCTTTCTTTTTTAGAAATGAAACCAATTGACAGATGGAATCTCCTATTACAAAAATCAAAAGTAAAGACCCCAACAAAAACTCTTGCACTTGGTATGCTTATGTGACTCATCGCTGATGATGCCTATCAAGATATACGAAAACAATTTGAAGCAAAGTACCACCACAGAACACTGAAACGCCTCTATGATGAGCTAAAAGAATTACAGGGCGACAAAAAGCCTTTCGGATTTATGGAAACTATATCCAAAGCTGTTTCTGTATATAAACCCTTGCAATTAAAAAAATATATGTATACTGATGTTAATAATAGTTAACAAATTAAAATATGAGCATTACGAAACTCTACAAAGTCGAAGAAATAGCGGAGATACTAAAAGTGACAAAAATGACAGTGTATCGCTATATCAAAGCCAAAAAAATCAAAGCATATAAGATCGGCAAAGAAATCCGTATCGATGGTACCGATTTTGAAACATTTCTTGAAAGTATCAAAATATAATCCATAACCATTTCTTTCTATGAAAGCTATCGGAATCGCTCGAGTATCTACCAAACAACAAGAGGAAGAGTGATTTTCCATTCCTGCTCAAGTCGCTCGCATAAAAGAATACGCAAAACACAAAGGGTGTACTGATATTGTTATTCACGAGTTAGCGGAATCCTCCACCAAAGATACGCGTAAAAAATTCGAGTCCATTATAAAAGAGATACAGGACTCAAACGAGATTGTTTCACTCTTTATAGAAACGATCGATCGTCTTCAGCGAGATTACAAGGAAAGTGTTGAGCTTGATACCTTGCGAAAGAAATGAAAAATCCGCATCTATTTTATACGAGAAAGTTTGATGATAGATGATAATTCGAACTCATCAGAAATCATGCGATGGGATATGGGAGTATTGTTTGCAAAACAATACGTCAGCCAGCTTAGGGATAATGTAAAAAGAAGTATTGATGAAAAACTAAAAGACTGAGAATGGATTGGGAAAGCACCTCTCGGATATATCAACATCAATAAGGATGACGGAACAATCAGTAAAAAATCAGAAGGAAGAGACTGTAAAAAATGGATTGTACCAGACCCAGAAAGGAGAAATTATATTATCAAAGCTTTTGAACTTTTCTCCACTGGATTATATAGTGCGGAGGGTTTAGGGAAAGAACTCTCAAAGGAAGGATTTACAACACGAGAAGAGAAGAAAATCGGAAAAAGCACTATGCACGAGATACTGAGGAATCCGTTTTACTACGGAGAGATGATTTCAAAGTGAAAGAAGTATCCGCATAACTATGAGCCAATAATCCCACTTTGGCTTTTTAAGAAATGCCAAATACTCCTTGAATGACGAGCATCGAACGAGCGATGAACACAATACAACAAAAAGGAGTTTCTATTCAAAGGATTGATCCATTGTAAGGCTTGTGGGAAAAAGCTCAGTAACTATGTCCAGAAGGAAATCAATTACGTACGCTGTCACTCCTGTAAATCAGTACATGCAAGAGAGGATGAATTTGAAAAGCAGATTGAACAGGCTTTTAAAGCTATGCTTATCCCAGAAGATGTAATGCTCGATCTTGTACAGATACTCAAAGAAAATCACGAAAGAGAGCAAGGATATGCAAAAAGTCAGAAAGATTCTCTATCTCAAAAATTATCCAAGATTCAAGAAAAAATTGAGATAGCATATGACGATCGTACCGATTGAAGAATTACACTCAATGAGTATGACAAATTCGTGCATAAGAACAAGTGCATAGAACGTGATATTCTCGAACAACTCAAAGACCATTCACGATGAGACGAGGCATTTCTGATAACCTCTTCGTATATACTGGAACTAGCTCACAACGCATATACTCTTTTCAAGAGTTCGCAAACCTCCAAAAAACGAGAACTCATCAATTTCATATTTGCGAACTTTCGAGCAGACGGCAGTAAGCTCCAATATAAAGCAAAAGAGCCGTTCTGAGAACTGCTCTTTTGCGGTAAAATGTGAAAATGGCTCCCTTGAAACTCATTCCTACGAACCATAATACATACCAGAAAGTGAAATATTTCTATGGTTCTCAAGTATACATTTGCAAGAAGTTGGCATGAGGAAGTAGCCTCTATAAAGAGAGAACTCAATGCAATAGAGAAGGTTTAATGTATCTTTCCTATCTCTATGGAGGATCGAGAACATTTTGATAGAAAATGAAACGAGATACTTATAGTCTTATGGTGTCTATCTTGAGCTTAATTCGGTTTGATTTTTTGTCTAGATTTTCTGGACCATTATGCTATATCAAATTTGTATTTTGTTTTCGGACCACCACAATGGCTAAAATTTAAGGAACCTTAATCATTATCCAAAATATTTAAATAATTCTTTATTTATCATAATATCATGTATTTCAAATCGATCACCATTTGATAACCACTCCTTGTTATTGACGTTATGTATATCTATTCAACAAATACCAATAAACTCCCTATATATGTATTTTTCCTTTAGATTTCTAAGATATTTCGGGCTATTTTCTGAATTATATTCAATAGCATTATTTTTAATATAATCAGAGTATTTTAATACTTCATTAAAGAAATTAATATCTTTAAGTTTAATATAATTTATTAAAAATATCCTTGAAATACTATCTGCATTTAAATTGCTGACATAATCTTGATTTATTTCATGATTCAATTGAAATAAAACACTTAATTGGTTTAAGAGTTTTTTTATAAAACGCATATTTTCTTGTCTGAAAAAACCAGAATATGAATTCAGTATTCCAGAAATTGAACTATCAATTATATCTTGAGTAATATTTACTCTCAATAGTATATTTTTAAGTTGATATTTAAAGTATTCTTTTAATTCTTTATCATTTGAAGTTGGTAAAGATACTTCAATATTTATTATTTTCTCTAGATAGTCCTTATCAAATCACTTATCTTCTAGTATTTTTATAATATGTAACTTATCATATGATACTAGATATATTACATTCTGAAAATTTCAGAGATTTTTTATTAAATTGAGCATTATTATTACCTCTCCTGGTTCGCATCTATCTAAATCATCAATTATTACTATGATTTTCTTATCCAATTCTGAAATATAACCACCGATGTCTTCTTTTATATCCTCTATTGTCTTTTCTTTTACAAATAACTTTATAATAATACTTGCTATATTTAGCTTATCATGCAATCATGATATTAGATTTAGATACTTTAAAATGAGTTTTGAAAATTCATTCTTTCATAATATCTTTCATAAATCTAAGAAAAACCTCTCTATTAAATCTTTTTTTTCATAATTCCAAGGATTGAATTTATATACGAGAAAATTAAAATTTCCTGCTACATATTCCTGTTCTAATAAGTTAACAACACTACTTTTTCATCATCACCATTCTCATGTTATTCAGATACTGTAAGATCCTTTTATTTTGGATGTATTAATTCAGTTCAATAGATTATATATATTTTTTGCTATTGGCTCGAATCAAAAAATATCTTCACCCATATTTATAGGATCATCTTTCAATGGCTCTATATAGTTTCACTTCAAAGGCAGGCTGCTTGATTTCTCTTTGAAAAGTTGGAAATGTTTTTTAAATTTATCGAATGGTAATAAATTATTGTATTCACCATCCAACTCTATCTTATTTTTGGTATTTATAAAAACTTTTTCACGATAATTAAAATGGTAGGTATTTTTATGTTTTGTTTCTTTTGACAGAGAGAATAAATCGTTTTTAAAAATAAATAGATAACTATAAATTAATGCGAACATAAAATATATTGGCATAATAAGTGATCATTCATACTTTATTCATACTACAAAGACAAGAGGAGCACATAGCCCCAACACATAAAGAAATATTCAATTAACTAGCTTGAAATTGTACTTTACAATAAAAATTACAATTAATATCCATGTGAATTTACTATTGATAGTATTGAAAATAAATTCTACTACTGATTTAAAGTTTTTAAAGCTGAAAAAATTTAGAGATGAATCACTATTCAGGTAAACAGAGGCACAGATATAAATGATAAATCCTATTAGAAAGAAACAATATGCATTGAAATAAAAATTATAAAATTTATTAAAAATTCTTTTTGCATTAATGTTATCATATATTAAAATATTTGATAGAAATTTAAATCAAAAAAACAATTCTAGATTGAATTTATCTATCAGTACAACTACACTAAGGATAATCGCATTTATTAAAAGCAAAATAAAAAAATTCGGACCCTCCTTTCCTAGAGAGCTTATTATATAAGAGACAAAAACTAATACTAAGTACATAATAATTATTCGTTGCTCTTTTTTTATAAATTCTATAATTTTGTTCATATTTTGAAAAATTAATCTTTATCTTGTAGTAAAGTTAAAAATAAGGGCTTTTTAATGGAATGACTGGATATTTGAGATTCGACATAGCCTTTTTGATATGTCATAAAGTATTGGATATTATTATCTTCAAACCATTTCAATTGTTTAATAAATTCCTGCTTGTAGGAGTTATCAACCTTATCATTCATAGGGTTTAGAAAATTATCTATAAACAATGGAGGAATCGGAAGTCTCCGTTGAATTAATTTAACATATATATATTTTAATAGAATCAGGTTCATAAACATCATAAAGGCATTTTCTCAAGATAGTCTTGGATAAAATGAACCTTTTGAAAATTCATAATCCTGCAATGCTTCTTTTATTTCCTTAATAGATATCATATTAATTTGATCCTTAATAAATTCCCCCAAATCATATTGTAATTTTTCTATATTAATATGTTCTGCGAATAAATCCTCTGTATTCCTAATATCATCTTCCAATATATTATTGAAATCTTCTTGAAATTTTAATAAATCACCAGATATAAGACGCGCATAGTCCTTATTGTCATGGAATCTTATTTTTTCTTTAACAAGAGTAATCTCTTTATTCAAATCTTTTTGCTTTTTGCTTAACAACTCAGCTTTTTCAACATAGGAAGATATATCTTTGTCTATCATGTTAATTCGAATATCCCAGTATTCACGCTTACTCTCGTCATATAATGAGCTATCCATATACTCATTTATTTTCGTTCTATTATAACCCAATAAATCAATTTTTGTTCGGAAATCAAGCAATTGATTCTGTATTTTGCTTAGCTCGGCGGATCTATTTTCATATAGTTTTAAATAATCATCTTCATTGGGTGTATCGGAAACATCATATACATCATTTATATAGTTCACTGAATTTTTGATAACCTCTTGTCTTTTTTTTCTACCTAAGATTTCCCCGAGATCTTCTAAGAAGCTTCCCATTTTAGGAAAGAGAATAAACAAAAATGTTCCAAAATCTGAAATAACACTTTCTGAATCAATAAAATTCTCATCGATAGCTTTTTTTGGAAAAATCCTGTTATTTTTTCATATATCACAATATTTATTAACAATATAGGAAATGGTGAGAAAACTTTTATAATTTATTTTTAAGATATCCTTCTCTGTATAGTTCTTAAATTGTTTTATATTCTTAATAGTTCTCTGATCAAAGCTAAGCTGAAAAGCTTGGTTTAAATAATCAATAATTTCTTTTTTTATAGTTAGATCGATATCATCTCAATTAGTTAATCGATAACAAATTTTTTTTTGATCATTAACAAAATCTGCACAAAGAGAATATTTTTGTACTCAAATAGAAATAGATAAATCACTTCTAATTCTAGTCGCATTACTTAAGTTAATATTACTTTTGGTATCTGGCTTAAAGCACATTTTAATAATATCGACATCGCCTTTTTCAAAAACAAAAAGAGTAGCCATTGTGTAAAAAAATAGGAATGACTTTCAAGAGTTAGTTGGTCAAAGTATATAATTTTGTACTCAAAAATTCTCCAGATAACTATAAATTTTCGCATCTCAATCGAAATAAGTTACTTGAATCTTTTCTATAAAAAGTCTATTTTCTAACATAAAATGAATGGTTAATTATTTGAATATTTCATTGATGGATCAGCTCGTCAAAAATATATAAATAAACGAGTTTTTCATAATCACTCAAAATTTTTCAATTTATTGAAGAAAATATTTCATTTATATGATCTATATTCTTCTCAGAAATGTTTTCAATAATTAAGCGCTTTATAGAATTCCTATCCATAGATAATGATAATTAATTATTACAAATATTTCTTTATTTCTCAAAGTTTATTTTCATCCTGATATCTCTCATAAACCGTATCCGCCTGCTCTTTTATATCTAAAATTCAGAATTTTATGTCGCATGTATCTAATAAATTGGCAATAATCGAATATGATTTTCCTTTATAAATTTTAATCATTTTCTCAAGAATCGTATCATATATATCATTCGGCTCAAATACTCACATTAATTGTCTTGATTTTTGAGCCAATGGATCAAATGAGCCAGATTTAAATCAATTTATTAAGCTCCTATACTCGATAATAGGAATATCAATATTGGATGACATCTCATGGCAGAGCATCTTTCTGACAAGAAAATCGCTCATGATTGATTTATTATCAATGGCTAACTGTTTCTGGAAATCGTCAGAACACAACCTACACTGATTTATATTTGCCACTATCCCCTCAATATCATTCTTCTCAAGATTAAACCCAAATTTAACCAAGATAAAATTCTTTAATTCATCAATAATATCAAAGTTATATACGGGTCATTTATGATCAGTTTCAAGAATAATACCATCTGTCTTATATTTATTCTGTAAAGCAGAAAAATTTCTTGATTCATTTGTAATAAAGAGAACTGATGTATCAACCCCTCCTAATGATAATGCCGACTTTAATAGGATTACCCCAGAAATAGCATTAGTTATAAAAGATTCAAAATCTTTTTCTGTAAGATTCTTTTTCTGAAATCTTGTCTTAACATTTCAGAAAATAATCCTGTTTTTAGTCTGGTTATAAATAATAAAATCTTGCAACGCTTCTAGTGCTTTTTGATGTTTTGAAAAAATCAAAGATATATCCTTCCCAAAAAAAGTTTGAGCGAACTCAATAATATTTTCTGAATACAGGTAAATAACATCATTCTTGTTTTCTGAGATTTGTCTCAAAAATTGAAATAATGACATTATATGTTGATATTTTAATCTATCATCCGTGGCAGCCATATATCCAGATTGAAATAGTAAATGCAAAATTCTTTTAATTATATTTACAATTATTAAAATTTCATTAATTTTTAAAAGATTTTAATAAATAGGGATGAATCTATTATTCATCCCTATTTATCTTTCCCTTGAGAACAAACTCCACAAGTCGTGCCATGGTATCTTTGTCGATTTTTACAGCATGGCTAAAATCTTCGATGACTCTTCTTTCAACTTCTGGTTTTGCTCGTCTTGGCATATCACTTTCAATAAGGAACTATTTATGAAATTTCCCTTCTAATATAAATCCGATATACCTCATCCAATCCTTTTCGGTGGGTGGTTTTCGTCCATATATGAAAGTCCAAGTTCGTTCATCTCAAGGCTTAGTTTGCCTTTGTTTATCTTTCATATTTTAAAAATCACAATAATTGATTCTATCTTAACTATCACTTCAGGAAACTATCTCTTTTACAGTAACCTTTACTGATGTTTCTATCACCTCACTTTGAGGTTTTGTTGCATCATATTTTTCTTTATCTATAATAACTGAATGAAATATTCATCTTTCAGTATTTGTTTCGTTACTAAGTGGTGTATTTCGTGGCGAGGTTACAAGGTAGTATTTTCCATTATATTCGAATTCCCCAACACTCTTTGCTATTTGTCTACTTTTATCAAAAACTTCTGATTGGAAAAGATTCACAAGTTTATATCCATCTTTATTAACTTTTTTATCACTATCCCGAACTTTTGGATCTGTATACTCAATACAGATATAGTCTCAGTAAAATCCATGAAGGATATTTCTTTGTTCATCAAATGAAGGTATTGATATTCAGGCATTAAGATTGTCTTCCAAAAGCTCGGTAAATACATTCCAAGGAATACCTTCTGGTACATCTCTCACCTCAGCAAAACCCTCTATTTTATAAGAGGAGAATTCTCCATTTTTTGTTTCGGTAGGTATATTTACCATATATATTAAAAGTTATTAATTATCTTTAAGGTGTAATTTTACTTCTTCAAAAATCTATTATATACAAATTTCCATCATCACCTTGCATAATATTTCACCAATGTAGATCTCAATGATTAAATCAGCGACTAAGAAATAATTTTTCGATTCATTTAATATCTGGATTTCCTTCTATAGCATTACTTCCCGCTCGTTCAATATCTACCATGAAATCAATATCTACCTGATTCTTCCACATTCTTCTATCCTCAGTGGTGTTTTTCGGGTATGTCTGAAGTCATCTTTCATGTAGTAGTATATCTACTTGATTATCAGTCAGTCCATTATGCCATCATTGCGGAAGGTCTTTGAGAGCATCTTTATGATGTTCGATTATCACAAGAGTTTTTAAGGATAATCAATGAACTTTTTCCATTTCATAAATTCAATTTATTGAATCTATAGAGATAACTTCTGGAATCTTAAATTTTTGAATGAACCCATATTCTGGCTTGTCTTTTAGGACTTGTTGCAAAGAGAAAAGCTTATTCCTAAATGCTTCATGATTTTTAAATTCTACATCCAATTTATCAACATTTCATTCTTTTGCAATTTTTATTACCAGATTTTTATCTGGATGTTGTAAAATAATTGCATTATTTCCTTCACCAATTATATCATTTTGTGATAGATTTGGAAAAGCTTCTCGAAATTTCTGATATTTTTCAGATGCAAGGAATACATATGATGGATCCTCATAGAGTGTTCTTGATCTTTCTGGTATTTTTACAGATTCATGAACGCTTGGTTGTTTTTCTTTTGAGAAAGGTTTTATTCCTTCTAAATCCCCAACCGCTCATATTTGTCCCCGTAACTTTCATATACCTTCTGCTCCATCTTTTGATCCTATGAGAATAGGGACTGAGGCGAGAGCAAGAACTTCTTTTGCTCGCTCTTTTGTAGTCTCCATAACTCTTCTGCTTTCTTCAGAAAGCCTCTCTTTACTTTCCGATATTACTCTCTTGAGTGGTTCTGCAACTTTCTGAACAGAAGGTATATTCCCTATAACCTCAGATGTTCATCTGACTCCATCTCTTATAGCTCATCAGGCTTTTTTAACTCATGCTTCCGCTATATTATATGGGGCTTGTACAACTTTTCAAAGTACTTCCACTCCTTTTCCTCATTTCTGTAATCCTTGAGATACTATGGTTTCTTTTTCTGCCTTTATCGCTACTTTTTCTCCTGTTTTCATTGCTCATTTTCAGAGTCGTTTTAGAACAAATCACCCTGCTCAGGACCCAACAGTAATAAGTCATAGTTCTCCGAGAGATTTCCCAGTTTTATATGCATCGCCGGAAAACAATTCCATTACACTCTTTCAGAATCATTCCGCAATATTCTTCAGTCATTCCCAAGAAAAAATTTCTTGAATCATATTTTTGAGAATTGCTCACTTTGTTTCGATAATCTTCATTGCAAGTTCCGCATTCCCTACGATTATGGAATCTATAAGTCATTTGATGAACTTATCTTTCGTAGGATTTCTATCTGTTTCCGGATTGATATCTACAAAACTATAAATTTCTCATTGCATTTTTGCTATATCCGTATCCTCAGAAAGTTTATTAGGATTCAGATCCTTGATTCTTTCATATTCAGTATCTCAGAGAATTTGTCGAAGGAGAGGTTCTGTTTTGGGATTTTTCTTGATCTCTTCAGTGAGTTTGTGAGGATTTTCTTTTGCCAATTTCAAATACTCCTGAGATTTTCTCTCAGCTTCTTGTTGTTTTTCTCCCTCTGAGTTATCAGGAGGAGTATATTTTCTATTGAGTACCTCTGCCATATCTGAAGAAAGATATTTATATTACTCGAGTCTTCCTATAATCTCCTGTAATTCTACCATATCTCATTTTCTTATTTCTCACTCTTCCAAATCCAAAAGGGATTTCTGGAATAGAATATTTTGTATCTTAATCCTGATATCTTCATCCTTTATGGTATCAAAAGAATCGATTATAAGACGGGAGATATTTTCATTGTCCTGATCCGTAAAATTTCAAGATTTTATCTTTTCCGTCAATGCATCAGCATATTCCCATTCGGATGAAAGGGATGATAAAATTTCAAGGAGTGAGGAAATGGCTATTTGCATAGGAAAATTATAGCATAAATACTGAGGGAAAGCAAAAAAATGGACTATTCTAAACGTGCAATTATCGAACAAATTGCTTTTTTATCAATTGTGATTATATTTTCCATGCCAAATTACTACTTTTCACGCATTTTTTGCGTGCTTTTGTAAAGAATAAACAGGCGGCTTGTATCAACTTCCGCTGTCCTTTACAAAGGAAATACGAAGTAGTAGTTTGGCGACTCAGATACAAGTCGCCTTTTTATTTGTTTATTTTCCGTCAAATAAATAGGTTGTATCTCAATGAGTTGAAGAAAACCATTTATTATTTACCACTTGTTTCTATGCAAAACGATACAGTTAATGATAAGAGTGCTTCCTCAAAAGAAGCAAATACTGAACTTTTAAGGCTTATCGCTAAAAATGATGCCGGAAAGCTACCATGAATACTTTCTATTGTATTTGGTATTTTAGGTATATTTATACTAGGACTCGTATTTGCACCACTTGCATTTTTCCTTGCAATCTACTCATTATACAAGAAACGTATTTTATTAGGGATTATCGGGGTTATTCTTTCAATCATAGCACTTGTTACCTCTCCTTCATTTTGGTGATTGATCATTCTTAATAATGAGGTAGCAGTTCAAAAGGAAAATAAAAATATTAAACAAGCTTTTGAGAAAAGGCAAGAAATAGCGGTTGCGGAGGCACAAAAACATCAAGATAGTCTACCGAGTTTTGATCAGATCAAATTCAATTGGAATAATGATATTAATGCCTTTTGTAAAGATGTTGCTACTTATTCAATAAATGATATTGATACACTAACTACTGAACAAAAAGACTTCTTTTTCCAAGCCAAAGAACAGTTTTCTAGTAAGATAAAAGAGCATTTATGAGTAAAAACCAGTGATGGCAGAAAGATAAACAAAGAACAACTCAAAACGCTGTTATTTCTTATTAAGATAAGTATAAAAGCAAATATAAAGAATAATATACTTTCTGAGTCCCGTTATTACATTGATGTGGTTAATACAAGTAGTCTACATAATATAATTAGTAATGAGTGAGCTTGAGATAAGACATCCATTATATGAGAGGAAAAGAATCCCAACCCATTGACTATTAATATAGAAAAAGGATTGCAATTAATAGTTACAAAGAAAGACTGAGATTACTACGTGCAGTAAAATTTATAGTATATAACGGAATCATCCCCCCCCTTTTTTTATATTCACGGCTATTTTCCTAAAAAATCCTCGAAAAAAGCCAACATATATATACTTTATAACCCCCTCACTATTTCAGAGACTTTCCTTTATAGATATGGCTACTCTTCTACCAAAAAAATATATACTTGATCCCCCATGAGTTTAAACTTCCCTATATCTATTTTTTTGTGTTTCTTAAAATCTTCATGACTTAATGGATTAGGATTTTGTTATTCTGTTTTTATGCTTTTTTCTATTTTTCTTAGAAATAGAACTTCTCCAAAGACCTCCTATTTTCTAAAATTTCCTATATAATATAAGAATCCCCTTTCTATATATATGTAGGAAAATCCTATTTTTTGTGTGGTTCAAAATATCGAAATATACCAATTATAATTTTGTTATCCTGATTTTATTCTTAATTGTAATTTTTTTAACGATTTCTCAAATAAAAGATGTGTCTTCCATAAGGGGGCACATCTTTTTTTATTTCCTTATATCATATAAGGATTTTCGTAAAACTCATTACTTCATTTCCTTATATCATACAGAGGTTTAATACCGAGATTATCAAAACCCCCCAATAACCCCTAAAAAAGATTTTCGCCAGTATTATATAGGGATCCTCCAAAGTATTTTTTGTTTGTTTTAAATAAATTTTTATTGTCTATATGCAGGATAAATAATTAACCATTTTTAAAATGAAGAGACTTACTTTCACAAGAACATCGTCCATTCAACTCGAGAAATTATCTCCGGAAGAAATTAATAGTCTTTACAAAATTCATCGCTGAAAAGGATTTGACCTAAAAAGAGCAAAAGCCTCAAGGGATTTTTTTCGGTCAGCCACATTTTTGACATACCAACAGTATATGGATTTGGTCCACAAAAGACCATATCTTTCGAACCAGCTCCAATTTCTCAGGCTTTCTTGAGAGAAAACAATTGAGTGATTGATAATCATTACAGATAGCAAAGTTATCGTAAATCCTTTTAAGGCCCTCCACGTATACACAAACAACTGCAATTTTATAAAAGTTTACCAATCCATTAAAGGGGATTATTGCTTTTTTGATCAAAACCTCAGTTTTAACTTCTTATGTGAAAACTTATACCTCAAACCAGATTGAATTATTCTTAAGAATGACGGTCAAACTGTCTTTATTGAAACAGACATGGGGTCCGAGAGTTTCAAGAGACTGAGATGAAAAAATAACTATTACATGAAGTTTATATCTGAAATCGTTAATAGGCGTGGGATTTGATTTGAGTATTTCAAAATCAAGCTCTTCACTATCAGCTACAAGAGAATCAATCATCTGAGAAAGAAACAAGTTTTTCGAGAATTAGAGGTCTTAAGTCTCATTGAATATTGAATAAACAACACATAGTAATAGTCTATCTTTAATCATAATTTATATGCATAAAGTTACAGTACGATTCATATCAGAGGGTATGACCGTAGTAAATCTCTTGAAGCAAATATCCACCAAGGATGGATGAATTGAAAAAGGGGTCCGAGAGTACTTAAGAAAAAAAGGAAACAATATTCATTATTTGGATTTTCTCCTTCTCAAAGAGCTTCATCCTAAATTGTTCGAATATTATACTTTTACTTTTTATAAATATTCAGATGAGTGCGAGTCGTATTATTCAAATATACATTCTCATAGATTCACTATCTCAATATGAGCAGGTATGGAATTTTCACCCGTATCTTAAATCTTCCACAAAACATTTTTTTGTCTGACACTCTGAATCCGTGAAGATTCTTATAGAACTTACTAAAAAGGGATTTGAAAATAATAGTACTAAAATTCTTCAATCGTTTATCCAGTATGCTCGAGAAAATAAGCCAGAATTGTATTTTTTCCATTTCTTATCTACGATTTTTCTTATCAGTATTGCGGATGAATACGAGATAATAGATAAGAAGCATCTGGTGAGATTAAAAATCTTTCCGACTTTATGCTTTCGTCCTGGTCCAACGAAGGCACAAAAAATAGAAATTACTTCGCTCGATCCGATAAGTATAAGAAAAATAACCGAGATCATATGTGTAAATAAGATTTCTGGACTTTATATCATCACCAAACATAAAAATAAACACAAAAGAACTATCGAGATGGTGAAAACCATTCTCATAAACAACTTTGTTGAAGTTTCAGATTATCGGACCGTTGGTCCATACCAATGAATTGACTTCGATCTAAATAATAAGAACCTATTCCTTCTTTTTGAAGACAGTAAAAATTTCTTTGATCGAATAAGTTATAAGAACAATATTGGGATTTTTATAAGGTCCAGATAAATCTATCGAATATTTTTTTATTTTGAAAAAAATATTTATTCTAGAAATATAAGAAAACTATTTTTTGTTTTCGTCTTTTACTTTTTATCTTTCTTTTATATGGATATATACGACGACAAAGAATTTTCTATTATCGAGGTATTACCTTGCAAGATAGATGAAAACAAAGTTCTCATGAATAAGATGGTCCTATTTATTACCAATCTTAAGTCAATCCCCCAGAATAAAGGGCTTTGTAATATTATTTTCGATATAACAAATCAGGATGATGGATTACGAACTTTTAGAATAATAGTATCCAAAGATTATCAGGATGATATTTTTAAGATTTTATTAGCCAACTTTCCAGATTTCTCAATAAAATGTGTTAAAACAGTTAATGAAAATTCATTTTTTGATTCTTACAAATGATTTTCTGTATTTAGGTCTAATGAAGATAGGCCTCTTGTACGAGATATCACATACGATGAAGAACATATGTTTGAGAATATCAAAACTCTTGTGAACTCTGTCAGGAAAGGAAGTTTTCAAATTATTTTAAAATTTGGCAAGAGCTTTTCTACTCTCGTTGATGAAAAAGATCTTGAAATGGTTGAAATTAGCAAGATACAGGCTTCGAAAATAAATTATAATAAGGATATTGAAGTTGTTTTTAGATTTCTATGTTTCGATGAAGATTTTAATGCGTCTAGTCTTCCTTCTGCAGTCGGCTGAATCTTAAATATGGGAGGGAAATTTAATGTATTAACCAAAATTCTCAGAAACTGAATTTATGAGTCAAAAAGCTTTTGAGGAAAAAATGTTATTAAAAACATTATACATCGAATGTTTCACGGTGAAGACCAGAGATTATCATACTTTTCAGATGCCGATAGCATCTTTCTTTCGGCAAGGGAAATCTCATATCTTTACTGTTTTCTTTATGCCAGCAATGTGAAGACTCTGCCATACAAGATAGGTAATCCTAGAAAAGTTTTGGCAAAACAAAAAGAGCTTGAGGCAAGCTATTCAGATAGTGAATTCACAAATATTGCACTAATTGATCATCCATCTTGTGAAGAAAAAACATATTTTAAAGTTGATAATAAAACACGTTTGAAGCATACATATATTATTGGGAAAACCGGTTCTGGAAAGACTACAGTAATGCTCAATCTGATGAAAAATGATATCGAATCGGGTAAGTCGTTCGCACTTTTCGATCCGCACGGTGACCTTTCTAATGAGGTACTCAATTTGGTCCCTGATTTCCGGCAAAAAGATGTGGTCTATATAGACCCGTCCCACTGATTTGGAAGTACGAATCTTTCAGTCTTTTCTTTCCTTCGTGAGATACAAGAGTGCCAGAAAATTGAAGAAGATTTGTTACACAATCCTCAAACATGATGAGAGATAAAAGTGAATCATTCTGATGCTCTCATGTCGATGTTTGTTACAATCTTAAAGGATGTGTCAATCTGATGAAAAGAACATTGGTGAAGTCGTATGGAAGCACTTTTGATGAATATTGGATCAGAGCTATTTAAATATAATTTGAGTGAAATTTCAGATTTTTCTGCTTTCCTAAATAACTCTTCCTTCAGAAAAACTATAATTTCACAAATGAGTGACGCAGTTTTACAGGAGGAATTTAGGAATCTTGAAGCGAAATGAGAGAAGATACGTGATGAGTATTTTCAACCATTGAAAAGTCGATTCCGCATCTTTATGAATAACATTCTTTCAGGAACTCCAAAAATGAAATTAAGAGATATGATGAATACTGGAAAGATATTGATTTTTAGACTTCCGAACGGCCAATGATGAGAAGATGCAATGTTACTAGGGTCCATTATGGTTGGTTTATTCTGGGCAATGGCTCAGTCGCGTATCTCAACTGAAGAGAGGGAGAGAAAGATATTTACCGTATATATTGACGAGGTTCAGAAATTCATGACCAGTTCTTTTTGTAGTATACTTGAGGAATCGAGAAAATATGGATTCAACCTTGTTATGGCAAATCAGTTTTTAAAGCAAATCTCTGACAAAAAACCCGAGGTATACAACTCTATACACGGCAACGTCTGAACGTTTATATCTTTTGGGGTAGGTATCGAGGATTGAGAGCGACTGAGCAAAAAATTTGGCTTAAATGCGATCGATATGGTTAATATACCACCTTATCATGCGTATGTTCGGTGCGAACCATATTCTGATGAAACATTTTCTATAAAGACTGAGGTAGTTGAACAGAATCCAGCATATACTTACCCTGGTAAAGATAGTATCATAAGACAAAGTTATTTAAAATATTGAATAGATACTCTAAAAGTTGAAAAAATAAAACATTATTCAGAGAGAAGATATGTTATATACAACTATCTAGTTCATAATCCTGAATGATCATATGAAGACTTTATGTTCAAGTTTGATTACAATGAAACTATAAAAGATAAGCTTCTTGAAATCTTAGACCAATCAAGAGTAATACAAATCTCTGATGGTAAATATTCTGCAGATATGGAAATGGTTAATGAATACTTAAATCGGAAGGATAATTGGATGGAAGTATTTGAATTCGATTATATATCCACAGAGACAATCTTAAAAGATAGTATATCGTTGAAATGATATTATGATAAGTATTGATGCCTTCCCGAGTACAACTATACAAAAGAGAATTATAGATACGAGTTGCTCGCAAACGAGGATAGAGAGTGACCACCAACAAATACTGATTCTAATATCATTATTTGAGAGAATGAGATATAGATATATACACATCCTCCATTAGAGGACGAATAAAACTTTTATTTAATAAATTTTATTACCATGGCTAAAACAGTAATCTACCTTAGAACTTCTACTGGTACCGAAGAAAAACAAATACAAACTGAGCAACAAGAAGTCCTTATTTCGGATTACATAAAGAAACTCAACGAAACCACAAGTCCCGACGAACAGCTGGAATTAGTGGAAATATTCCGAGAGCAAGGTTCTGCGAATAATCCAGGAAGGGGGATTTTCAATCATATGATCAGTTCCATAAAAGAATGACATTACGATGAACTCTTATCCGTAGATGAATCTCGTTTATCGAGAAATTCGATAGATACTGAGACACTCAATAATCTTTTGAGTGAATGATATATTCAGAAAATTAGGATTGTATCCAATGGTGAGTGCTATTCCAAGAATCATAAAATACCTTAATGGGCGTAAGGTAAAATGTTATTTAAGAACGGCTTGAAAGAGTCGTTCTTTTTCTTTTGATATTTTTTGTATTTTCTCGTAAAAATAATTATTATAAATTCAGAAATTGATACTTTTTAATGTTTTTTAAAAATGAATAAGAACTTAGAAAGATTTCTTGAATGATTGAAGAATGATTCAACCTTTCTTCTCATTGATTTGGAGGCAAATACACAATGAGATTGAGATTCTGAATGGAAAGATTTAGAGACCATTCAGATCGGTTATGTTACTTTTGATTCTCGATTCAACATATTGAAGAAATGATCTATCTTTGTGAAACCTACAAAAAATCCTACTTTATCTGCTTTTATCATGGATTTAACCTGAGTTAATCAAGCGCAAGTGGATAATGGAGTTTTATTCAGCGAATGACTTGAGCAGATGATGATATTGTTCAAAGAGTATGGTTGTTACTATATACTTTCATACTGAAATTACGATATGAAACAGCTGTATAGCGACTGTCGGATAAATAATATCGTATATCCATTCTTTCAGTGAAATGAATGGCACTCTGAGAAGCATATTAATATCAAAAATGCTCTTGCTTCTAAACTCAATATGAGAGAAAAATGAATGGGGAAGCTTATGGAATATCTCTGATTAGAATTGGAATGAAAACACCATGACTGAGAGGATGATTGTTTTAATATTTTTAAAATCATCAAGGATCAGTTTTTCTCAGATTACGATAACGATGATGACATATCGAAAGAACTTGAATTATTGGTTAGTGGTCCAAAAATGGACGAAGTTGAAGCTATAACGGATAATCTCCTTGCCTCTAAAATTATTAAAAATCCAAATATATTTTAGTTGTTCGATTGGAAACTGAACATCGGAATACTTGTGAATAAAATCATTTGAAATTTAATATGTAGAGATATTCTAGATATAGTCAGCAAAAAGAGATTTAAAGTAAAAGTTGAGTTTTCTCAAAAAGAAATATACTACGTGGAGTAAAGAATCATTTAATCCATACTCTCATGAAAGAATATAGTAAAAAATACTGGAGTCACATTTTGATGATACTATTTTTTTTCGCTTTTATTTTTAGTGAGAAGATCAAAGCAATAAACTGGTCGTTATCTACCCAATGGCTCAGTAGTACGAATCTTCAAACCATTTGAACCCTCTGAAGTTTTGTTGTCGCAGTAATTGTTGGTTGGATAGGTTATAACTTTAATAGAACAATTAAAATACAGAACAAATTAGCTTTTGAAGAATTTAGGCCGAAACTTATTGTTAAGGACTTAGATCCAAGTGAAGGTAGATATATGCTAAAAAATAGTTGAGATTTTGAAGCAGACAATGTTGTTATATATTCTATATCCTATACGCAAAATGATGCAATTTTGTCATATAAAAGAAAAGAAATAGCATCTTCTCTCGCAAAGGACTGACAGATAAAAATAACAATAGATGCTGGCACTGATGAGTATCAGACAAACATTTTAATCTACACAAATAGAGCCAGTGGAATTGTGTATTTCAACGGATATAATCTATGTACGACCGATAGTGAAAGTATCAGTGCTATAGGCGAGAAATTTAGCAATTGAAATAAAAGTCCGATGTGAACTGCGACATATATTGAGCTATCGAAACTATTAAGACTTTCCACACAAATAGAAAACAATGAGAGTACATCTTACTATTATGCAATACTGGAGCAGAAACTTAGGTATTACTTTTTATAAATTCATCAAAACATACAACAGTATAGGATTGCAGTTCTGGTCTGTCTATCCATTTTTTTGATGAATTTTGAAGTCAGAACATATATATAAATAATATATTATCCTTTCAGAACATCTCCGACATTTCTTTTATAAAGCCCAGTATCTTATTAGGATCTTGAAAATAATTTTCCGATGAATCTTCTGTGATTTTTTTTGCTAAAACAGGAATATTCACAAGATTCTCAACCGCTTCTTGGGACTGAATTTTCCTAACGAGCAGGGTTTCAATATACTTGCTAATAGCAGTATTAAAAGGGGTCTCCTTTCAGAAGTGAACTATATATTTATAGGGGGTAAGATCCATATGTTTTTAGTTAAAAAAGAATAATATCATATCTATAAAAATAATGCAATTATTATACTTCATGCCATACCTCAAAAAAATTTCATTTTAAGAGAAAAATCGATACAATACACACCATTAATTACAATTCCCTACCATGGCAAAAGAAACCAAACAAAAAAGCATCGAGGAAACTCTCTGGGACACAGCAAACAAACTCCGTGGATCGGTTGAGTCATCAGAATACAAGCATGTAGTTCTCGGGCTCATATTCCTGAAGTTTGCCAATGATAAATTTGAGGAACGAAAACTCGAACTTATAGCAGAAGGAAAGGAAAAATACATCGAGATGACCGAGTTCTATACGATGAAGAATGTCTTTTATCTTGCAGATATTTCGAGATGGAGTTATCTTATTGCCAATGCGAAAGCAGGAGACCTTGCCATCAAGATAGACGATGCACTTGCGACCGTCGAGAAGAATAATCCATCACTTAAAGGAGCATTGCCCGACAATTATTATTCTCGGCTAAATCTCGATATCACCAAACTCGCTTCACTCCTCGATACGGTCAATAATATCAACACGCTTCGGGACAAGGAGCATGATATTGTTGGTAGGGTATACGAATATTTTCTCAGCAGATTTGCTATTCAAGAATGAAAGAGTGGATGAGAATTCTATACGCCAAAAAGTATAGTAAAACTCATCGCAGAGATGATAGAACCGTACAAGGGGAAGATTTACGATCCTGCCTGTGGATCGGGCGGTATGTTCGTTCAGTCGATGAAATTCATCGAAAGCCATCATGGCGATAAAAAAGAAGTGGCGATATATGGGCAAGAATATACTTCAACAACCTATAAGCTCGCGAAGATGAACCTTGCAATTCGTGGTATATCTGCGAATCTCTGAGATATTGCGGAAGATACATTCAAAAAGGATCAACACAAGGATCTCAAGGCTGATTATGTTATGGCAAACCCTCCGTTCAATCAAAAAGATTGGAGAGCTGAAAGCGAATTGATCGATGATCCTCGGTGGAGTGGATATGATATACCACCAAAAAGTAACGCCAATTACGGATGGATATTGAATATGGTTTCCAAACTTTCTGAAAATGGTATTGCTGGATTTATCTTGGCAAATGGTGCACTTTCTGGTTGAGGTGAAGAGTATAAGATACGCAGAAAATTGATTGAAAATAATCTGATAGAAGCTATAGTAATTATTCCTAGAGACACATTCTATACAACCGATATAAGTGTGACACTTTGGATCATTAACAAAAATAAGAAATCAAGAACAGTAGAGATTAACGGGAAACAGAAGAATTATCGCAACCGAGAAAAAGAGATTTTGTTTATGGATTTAAGGCGTTGGGGACAAGAATTTGAAAAACAGTTTATAGAACTTACTGAGGAAGAAATCAATACAGTAGCCAAAAATTATCATAACTGGCAACAAATAGATCATAATAACATCTATAAGAATGTTCCTGAATACTGCTATTCAGCCAATTTCGAAGAACTAAAAGCTAACGATTTTTCACTTGTACCAAGCAAATATATTGAATTCATAGATCGTGATAGTGAGATAGATTTTGATACTGAGATGCAGCGAATTCAAAATGATTTCAGAATCCTTTTAAAAGAAGAGAAAGATTCTCAGGAACAAATTATTAATGCTTTTAAAATATTAGGATATGAGTTATAAACGTATCGGAGATTATATACGATTGGTAGACAATCGCAATAAAGAGCTAGCTATCACTAATCTATTGGGCATAAATATTACCAAAAACTTTATGCCTTCAATTGCTAATACTTCCGAGAGTGATCTATCAAAGTATAAAATCATTCAGGAAGGACAATTTGCCTATAGTGCAATGCAAGTAGGTAGGGATGAGACTATTCGCCTCGCTTTGTATACAGAAGAAAAGCCTGCTATCATTTCACCTGCTTATTTAGTAATCGAAGTCAAAGATAAAAATGAGTTCTTACCTGAGTATATGATGATGTGGTTCCAAAGACCAGAATCAGATAGATATGGTTGGTTTATTAGTGATAGTAGTGTAAGGGCAAGCTTAGACTGGGAACGTTTTTGTGAAATACAAATCCCTATTCCTCATATCGATGAACAACGGAAATATGTCGCTCTATATAATAACTTACTTACAAATCAAAAAACCTACCAAAACAGTTTGGTTGATTTGCAGTTGATTTGTGATACTTTTTTTGATAAACTAAGAAAAGAAAAAAAAGCAGAATTATTGGGTCCGTATATAAGACCTATAATGAAAAAAAATATAGATGGACAAGTAAGTTTGTTCCAAGGAGTCAGTAACAATAAACACTTTATGACACCTAAACAAATAGGTGAGAATATTTATAATGCAAAAATTGTGGAATCTGGACAGTTTGCTTACAACAAAGCAACAACAAGAAATGGTGAAAAAATTTCTATTGCTTATCGTACAGGAGATACTTGTGCGGTTTCTTCTGCTTATCAAGTTTTTGAAATAACAGACAAGAAAAAAATATTACCTGAATTTTTATTATTATGGTTTACGCGTAAAGAATTTGATCGCTATGCCATATATATGTCAGAGGGTAGTGCACACGAATTTTTTGATTACGATAAAATGTGCAATGTAAAACTGCCTATTCCCGATATTAAAGTTCAAGAAGCTATTGTAACCATTTACCATGCCTTAAAAACTCGTAAGCGTATCAACGAGTGATTAAAAAACACTATCAAGTCCCTTAGTCCTGTGCTGATGCGATGAGTTGTAACGCAAAATACTCCTTAAAATTTAACCTATGAAATTTACCGAACAAACCCTCGAACAAGCTGTCATAGAACTCTTTCAGGAGGAGGGATATGTACATGTGGATGGACAGACCATCGAAAGAGAAGCGAACGATGTTCTCCTTCGCGATGATCTGCGAGCCTATCTGAGCGGACGATATGCCGATCTGACTCCGCATGAGATAGACGGGATTATCCGCAAGCTCGAAGTTTATCCGAGCTCAGTGCTCTACGAGAGCAATAAGGCGATTATGAA
Source organism: uncultured Candidatus Altimarinota bacterium (assembly GCA_963751115.1). Taxonomy (GTDB): domain Bacteria; phylum Patescibacteriota; class Gracilibacteria; order BD1-5; family UBA2023; genus UBA1545. The sequence goes on along the minus strand of CAVVTN010000011.1, from coordinate 44,395 downwards.
ACTGGTTGCCGATGGGTTTGTTATGAAACGAGAGGATAGAACCGAGAAAGATATATTTATCGAGCTCTTAGATTTCGAGCATACAGAGAAAAACATCTTCAAAATCGTGAACCAGCTCGAGATTCAAGGATTCGAGAAACGAATACCTGATAGTATCATTTATGTCAACGGATTACCGTTGGTGGTTTTGGAATTCAAGACAGCAATCAAAGAAAATACGACTATAAAAGATGCCTACACCCAGCTCACCGTTCGATATCGTCGTGATATTCCGGAACTCTTCAAATATAATGCTCTCTGCATCGTGAGCGATGGAGTGAATAATAAGAGTGGCTCTCTCTTCTCTCCGTATGATTTTTTCTACGCCTGGAGAAAAGTAGACGGAAATGAATCCGCTGAGAGAGATGGGATTGATTCGCTCTTTACGATGGTGCGGTGACTCTTTCAGAAAGCACGATTTCTCGATGTCGTTCGTAACTTCATCTATTTCCCCGACTCTTCCAAGGACGATATAAAAATAGTATGTCGTTATCCTCAGTATTATGCGGCCAATAAACTCTTTGACAGTATCAAAGCCAATATGCGACCGACAGGAAGTGGAAAGGGTGGAACCTATTTTGGTGCGACTGGATGCGGAAAGAGTTATACGATGCTCTATCTCACTCGTATTCTCATGAAGAGTGTATACTTCGAGAGTCCGACTATCATCCTCATAACCGACCGAACTGATTTAGATGATCAGCTCTCGGCTCAATTTACGAACGCAAAGGACTTTATCTGAGACGATACCGTAGTTAGTGTCGAGACGAGAGAGGAGCTCAAAACCTATCTTCAGGGACGAAATAGTGGAGGGGTGTTCTTGACAACAATCCAGAAATTTACGGAAAATACAGAACTCCTTTCCGACCGAACTAATATCATCTGTATCTCCGATGAAGCACACCGATCTCAGATAAATCTCGATCAGAAACTCAAAATTACCGCCACTGGAGTGGAGCGAAATTATGGATTTGCCAAGTATCTACACGATTCACTCCCAAGTGCTACCTATGTAGGATTCACAGGAACGCCCGTAGATGGTACGCTCGATGTATTTGGTAGTGTAGTCGATGCTTATACCATGAAAGAGTCCGTAGAGGACAAAATAACGGTTCCTATCGTCTATGAATGACGAGCCGCAAAGGTGATCCTGGATAATACTAAACTCAAAGAAATCGAAAACTACTACAAAAAATGTAGCGAGGACGGAGCCAACGAATATCAAATAGAGGAGAGTAAAAAAGCGGTGACTCAAATGGAAGCTATACTTGGTGATCCAAAGGTAATACGAGCCGTTGCCATAGATTTCGTCGAGCATTATGAGACTCGTGTAAGAGAGGGTGCGAGCATTATGGGAAAAGTATTATTTGTCTCATCGAGCCGACTGATTGCTTACGAACTCTACAAGGAAATTATTACCCTTCGTCCCGAGTGGGCAGAAGTTCGAGCATGTGATGTTGGGGTAGAGCTTTCAGAGAAAGAAGCCCAAGAGATAAAGCCTATGGAAAAGATACGGCTCATTATGACTCGTGATAAGGATGATGCTCTAGATCTTTACAATGTTATCGGACCTAAAGAAGAGAAAAAAGAACTCGACCGGCAATTCAAGAATGGAAAATCCAATTTCAAGATTGCAATCGTCGTAGATATGTGGCTCACAGGTTTTGATGTGCCATTTCTCGATACTATCTATATCGATAAGCCCCTGCAAAAGCATTCGCTCATCCAAACTATATCCCGAGTTAATCGGGTCTATGAAGGCAAAGAAGTGGGACTCGTCGTAGATTATATCGGGATCAAGAGCAATATGAATCTAGCTCTCAAGCAGTATTCCGCGGTCGATGGGAATAATTTTGAGGATATCGATAAAGCCATCACTCTTGTAAAAGACCAACTTGATCTCCTGACAAAGCTTTTTCATAATTTTGATACGAAAGACTACTACGAAGGAAGTCCCCTCAGACGACTCTCGTGTCTCAATAAAGCCGTTGAATATGTACAACTCACAGGGGGTATGGAGAAGCGATTTATGAGTATCACCCAGAAATTGCGATCTGCCTATAGTCTCTGTTGTTCGACCGAGGAAATTACTGAGATGGAACGAGACTCTATATATTTTTATACAGCTATTCGTGCCATCATCCATAAATTTACCAGGGGTGAGGCGCCAGATACTGCCAAGATGAATGCAAAAGTACGAGATATGATCAATGAAGCTATCATAAGCGAGTGAGTCGAAGAGATTTTTAAGATCGGGAAAGAGGATGAATGAGTCACGGATATTTTTAGTGATGAGTATCTGGCAAAAATTGATAAAATCAAGCTCCCAAATACGAAAATCAAGCTTCTCCAACATCTCCTATCCAAGGCCATCAACGAATACAAAAAAGTGAATAAAATCAAAGGGGTCGATTTCTCCAAGAAACTCAAAGATCTCGTAGATAAATACAACGAACGAAAGGAAAACGAGATACTTGCCCACGATGTACTCGAAGATGTAGCAGGACAGTTTGCAGACCTCTTCAAAGATCTCCAGAATGACAGGGATTCTTTTATAGAGATAGGTATCACTTTTGAAGAAAAAGCATTTTATGACATCCTCAAATCCATCGCAGAGAAATATAAATTTGAATATCCGGAAGACAAACTTATTCATCTTGCTCGCGAAGTAAAGAAGATAGTGGATGACAAAACAAAATACACAGGTTGGTCACAGAGGGAAGATATTAAGGCGGAATTAAAAGTGGAATTGATTCTCATCCTTGCGGATAATGGCTATCCACCAGTAACAAAAGATGAAGTGTTCAAAGAGATTTTCGAACAGGCTGAGAATTTTAAGAAGTATCGGAATGAATAACCTATATCTTAGTCTCATATTTATGCCTGGATCTGCAATTTCCGTCTGAGAAGCTCAATGAATCTTTAATGAAATAACTGCTTGTTTTGATAAGTTCCTTAGAGAAATGGTATATCTCATAACTGTTGAATAATTATGATAAAATATCCAAGATGATCCGAATGGAGAAAGTGGGATCTTCATGTTCATACGCCATATTCATACTTAAATAGCAATCAATTTTGAGGGGATTTTGACGAGTATGTAAAGCAACTATTTAAAAAAGCGATTGAAAAGGAAATATACGTTATTGGAATTACTGATTATTTTTGTATTGAAGGCTATAAAAAAATAAAAACCGAATATTTAAACAATGATGAAAAATTAAAGACTCTATTTTCCGATGAAGAAATCAGAAAAATAAAAAATATTCGGATTTTTCCAAATATAGAGTTTCGTCTTAATAAATTAATTCACGAAGAAAATAGAGTTAATTTTCATATTATATTTTCCGATGAGGTTTCAATAACAGATATTGAAGAAAATTTTCTACATGAACTAGATTTTGTCTACGAATGAAATCCATCTTCTACCGATGAATTGAGAAAACTAAAACTATCAAATATTGAAGAACTGTGAAAAAAATTACGGACTGAGCATGCTAAATTCAGCTCTTACACAGATTTATTTACATGAATGATGTGTGCTGTTATTGATGATGAAAAATTATCGGATGTATTGACTAATAAAAAATCAAAATTCGAGTGAAGATACTTAGTTTTTACTCCATCAGATGAAGACTTAAGCTCTATAAGCTGGAACTGACAAAATCATAATGTCAGAAAAATTCTTATACAAAAATCTAATGGACTATTTAGCTCAAATACAAATACCATCAAATGGTGATTGTGAAAATTTCATACGAATAAAGATGAGTATATTAGAGAGTTTAAGTCATTGAAACCTTGCATTTGGTGATCAGATGCACATGATTTTATAAAACTATTTGAACCGGATTTTAATAAATTTACTTGGATAAAAGCAGATCCGTCTTTTGAGTGACTTAAACAAATTATTTACGAACCTGAGGATAGGGTTTTTATTGGGGAGAGACCAGAAGTCTTAGATAGGGTTAAAAATAACAAAACAAAATATATTAAATCATTAAGGCTTGATCAAGTTGGTTGATATGATGAAAAAAAATGAGCATGGTTTAAAAATCAAAATATTGAATTCAATAAAGAGTTAGTTGCTATTATTTGAAATAAATGAAACTGAAAAAGTGCTATAGCAGACATTTTGGGCTTATTATGAAATACGCGCAACTATGATAGTTTTTCATTTTTGGATACACATAGGTTCCATAAAGATAAGTTATCTAAAAACTTTCAGTGATCTTTGGAATGGGAAAGTTTGCATATAGATACAGGAATTTTATTTAATGGAGTTATTTGATCTACAAGTCCTGAAAAGGTGAGATATTTGCCACAGAATTTTTTTAATAAACTTACTACTGAATTATCAGGACAAAGCTTTAAAGAAACACTTGAAAATGTGATTTTTCAACACTTAGACCATTCATTGAAGATGTGACAGGATACTTTTGAATGACTAAAAGAATACAAGACCCAGACTATTAAAGATGAGATCGAAAAAAAGAAGCTTTCTTTATCGGAATTAAATATAGAAATATTAAAACTAGAAAGAAAACAACTGCCTGAATATTTAGAAAAAATTAATAATTCTATAACAGAAAAGGAAGCTGAGCTATCCGAGAAACAGAAACTCTTGGAAGAATTAAATAAGAAAGAAGTTAAGGATCCAAATGAAGATGAAGAAAGCAAGAAATTGAAAAGCAAACATTTTCAGGAAATTGAGAAACTCAATACTCAATTATTAGAAATTAACAACCTTATTGAGAAAAAAAAGAGAATTAAATGAGACCTGGAAATCGACAAAGAAGAACTTAATACCTTGTTAGCTAACTTTACTAGCATTGAAGAGCAAATTGCTAGTTATAAAGATAGCAATAAAGAAAAGCTTATTAAATTTTGAATTAATATTGAGGATATAATTAAGCTACAGATAGATCGTACGCTCGTAAAAGGTAAATTAACAGAAGTAAATAGGGATATTAAGAATATTCAGCAATTATTTCTCACAGAAGAAGATTTGTCTTTATTAGAAGCAGAAGAAAGGTTGTTATTGGAATCGGAAAGCTTGTTTATAAAGGAAAAGGTCTGCATTTCTAATATAGAAAAAGTTAAACAAGAGTTATCAAAACAAGAAAAAGAATTTCAGGAATACCTAGAACAAAAAAATATAATTGAGAGAGGTATATTGGAAGTTAAATGAAGTTCTGATAAAATGGAAACACTGGAATATTATAAGAGTATAAAAGAATATATTGGTAGCCGGTTATGACAATCTCTGACTGATTTAAAGGAGGAAAGATTACTAGTAGCCCTCTCAATATTATCTGAAAAAAAGAAAATTATTGATTTATTTAAATCTTTCAAAAAGCCCATAGATAAAAAAGTCGAGGATAGTAAAAAATTAAGTGATTTCAAGACCCCGGCCTAAAGGCACGGGGCTTTTAGCTTGTGTTACAATTCAATTTCGGTTACTTCGTTCTCTTCTTTTCACTGTAGTTCAATATATTTGGCTATTATTTCTCCATTGATTTCTCATACGCTGGATATGAAATATCCTACTGCCCATAGACTCTCAATTCACCAATATGCTTTTTTCAGATGTTTGTAGAATTCTTTTCTCATTATGTAAGAACTTTTTCATTTTATATATCCGACTACGGAGCTTATCGATTTGGTTATGGGTAGTCTCACATACATATGAACATGATCTTCTTCGAATCAGAGCTTTATGATAACTACTCATATCTTATTACAAGTCTCCGTGAGTATAATACTCAATCTTTCTTGCATTTCTGAATTCAGTACAGGTTTTCTATATTTTGTTATCCATACGAGATGATATCTGACATCGTAGGTAACGTGACTACTTTTCTGATATTTCATTTTACTTTGTAGTTCTTATGGATACACTATTGACAGTGTAGTTATCATCGGACTAAAGTCAACGGGGTTTTAACCCGATGTTGGATTGTTCATTTAAGTTTTCTTTGCTTCTTCGAAGCTTTACTGCTAGAAAGCAGGGGTTTTAGACCCGATGTGTTGAAATAAAGAACACTTGGATGATGAATATTCTATAAATATAGATGTTAAATTAAGTATTGATGGGCAGTTTTCTCAGAAATTCTTTGAATTTATCAATCAGACAAAAAAAGGGTCTTTTGCATGAAAAATAGAATGAGGATTAGTTCTACAGAGTATTTACTGAGAAAAAGATTTATATGAAGAAGACTCTCTTCGAGAGATATTACTTAGTTTATTAGAATATATAAATTTCGATAAAAGAGATTGATGGAACAATGAAACTCGAGGTGTGTCTGACCAAATCAATGATATAGAAGGTTTTTATGACTATATTTTCTCATTGGATTATCTAAGTCCTGAATATGAGTTGAAATCTTGAGATAAAGCCCTGGAAGAGTTATCTCCATGAGAAAAATGAACATTACTCTTGATTTTTTATCTCATGATAGATGAAGAGTGAATTCCCCTGATTATTGATCAGCCAGAAGATAATCTTGACAATCAAAGTGTATTTAGAATGTTGACGAAATTTATTAAAAAGGCTAAAAAGCAAAGGCAAATTATAATTGTCACCCATAATCCAAATTTAGCTATTTGAGCAGATGCTGAACAAATAATCTATGTCAAAATAGATAAAGATAAGAACAGTGTCTTTTCTTTCAAAGCTGGCTCAATTGAGAATAATGAAATTAATAAAATCACTGTTGATATCTTGGAATGAACTATGCCGGCATTTGATAAAAGAAGAGTAAAGTACAAAAAATAATGGCTCAAATCAAGAATCAAAAAAGAGATGGGAAATGAAGTGCCTAACAAAAAGGTATTTCTCCTATTTTTTTTGAGACTATTTTAATCTACAACATCCTTCGCATCCCCAACCTCCAGTAATTCATTATCTTTCCCCAATACACAATACCCGAAGTTTCCATATATAGGCATTCTGTATCAATAATCAGAATCAGTCTCGTAACATACGGGGATATCACATCTCTCAAGTCGTATGACTGTGTCATAGTACTTTTGTGCATACTCGCTACTCAAATCGGAGAAGTCCTCTTTTTTATTAAACCAGTGTCATACAAGCAACCTTTTTAGTCATTTTCTATCGAGCTCTTTTCGTAGGGCCCGGAGTGGATCTCCAGATTTTAGTTCATATCAGCTATTCGCAAACCAGGTAGGCGAGAAGTATTTTCCAAAATACACTTTTTGATACCCGCTTATACTTAAATTTGCTATAACTCATCTATCATACATTTTGTTATACAACATTGTTCCATATCCTTCTGCATTAACAGAGAGCTTCCTCAGAGTTGGAATATCAAATTGTTTCATGAGATCATTCAGTTTTACTATAAGATCTATTCATGAGTAAATCTCACCATCAATCTCTTCCGAGACCACACTTCCGTCGTCCAAAATAGGTATGCCTCCATGAACCAATAAATTTCATAATTCGTCTCTATAATAGAGGGAGAAATTTGTCCAAAAGAAGTTCACGATTTCATTGAGCTTTTCAGCATATTTATCTCAATATCATCTTCTCAAACTTATAATAGTATTTTTTCAGCCATTTCAAATAAGCTGTCCGTAAAATACCTCGAATATTTCATAGATTTCTTTTTCCTGTCATACAAAAGATTTGGAAATATTTTTTATAACAGAATCTGTTGTTGGATGGAGTCCTACTCAGAGCATGAAAAACAGATCATGATTTCATAAAATCATCTCCATATATCATTCTCTGTGCATTTTCATAATCTTTTCGATAACATCAAAACTCTCATCTCCCCGATCGAATATATCTCAGAGAACATAGAACTTTGTTTTCCCATCATGAAAATGATCTATAAATGACTCAAATAATGAGCTTCCATGTATGTCGGTACAATAGACATACCGTTCAAATGTCGATGCTTTCATTTTTCGCATATTTGGTATATAATAGGGTAAAATTATTCTAAAAGCATCTTCTCAATTTCATCCTGGATAGCATTCTTATCAACTGATCTCCAATTACTATTGATATTCTTATGAATTATGGAGAGGATTTCATATTTATGACGAAGTGACGCGTTGAAAGAATAATCTATCAGCTTTATCATGAGGTTTGAAAATACATATATTTCTTCTAATGGTTCTTTTGGGAGGAGATAAGAATACCTTTCTGGAAAGATATTCTTATCTAATACCTTACAAGTCGGAACTATCTCATGGAGAAATTGCAGAACATCATTACGAATTTTTGTATATAGTTCCACAAATTCTCTTTGGTTATTAACAAGGTATACTCTTCTAAGGAGATTATTTATTTTTATGAAAAATATCATCAACATAATCTTGTTGTTTTCTATATCAGTTTCAGTATATATTTCTTCGTTCAAAAAGTATTCCTTTATAAAATAGTTCATGAGTGGTTGTTGTTTGAACATTTCGATGAGAGGACTAGATGGAAAATCCAGGAAATCTCATGTCATATCATCCATGTGAGTAGTTGGATCTCAATAAAGATAGAATCGCTCATATAATGAAGCAACGATTTCAGAACTATTTTCCACTAAATTATTATTGCATCACTTTGGGACAAAATTATACAGTACATATGAGTCTTTCATGGGAGATTGGTTTAATTTTAAAACAGAGAATATCCATGCATATAGAGAGAGATTATTCCTGAAGTTCTCCTATTTATTCACCTCATATAGGAATACCATCTGCTTGTTCTTGTGTTATCTTAAATTTTGGATAACCACAATTTTTACTTTTAAATTCATCAGATGAATAATAGAAAATGTGAAGCACATATTGTAAAACACAGAAGATAAGAAGTCCCGAAAGAAAAGAAAATAATTTTTTCATATAAAGAAAAGTTAAAGAGTAGTACTTGTATGATAGAAATATAATCCCGTTTATACAAAATTTTTAACTTTTTCTTTAAAAAAACACGAAATATCCCTGTATCATACAGGGATATTTTGGTATAAAAAGACTATTCCACACATTTTATATTCCTAACTTCTTATATACGGAGGTATACAATATTACCTTTAAATATAATGCTACTAACAAAAGAAGATATGGTGGAATTCCAGGCACCACACTGCAAGGAATTTGGATATATACCCTGATCTCAGAAATCCGAAATATTCTCCTGATATAAAAATCAAGAAGAATATCAAAAGGATATCGAGCGTGTATTTTTGGAGGATTATAACATAACCCTTTCTCCTGATAAAATTCAGGAAATCTGAGAAGAAATCAAAAATATATGTTCGAAGTTCTTGCAATAAAAAAATATGTCCATATAATGGACATATTTTTTGAACCATTTATTTAAAGCAATTTCTTTAGTACTTCATCTATTATATTATGCTTCGAACCGTTGTATATATTCGCAAGTCTTCTGAAACGGAAGATAAACAGGCTCAGTCGATAGAACGACAGGAACGAGATATAAAAGAGTTTCTTGAGAGGTATAATGCAACAGTGGATTTTAGTGAAAGACTGGATATCAAAGATACTTTTCGAGAACAACAGTCAGCAAAGAAGCCAGGAAGAGTGGTATTTAATAAGATGATGGAATCTATTAAAAAGAGAAAATATGATGTTCTCCTTTGTACAGAAGCATCGAGACTCTCAAGAAATCCTCTCGATACCGGGATGCTTATTCATGTCATGGATGAGGAATATATCAGATGCATACGAACAATATCCAATAGTTACGCATCTAATTCTTCCACTGAGAAATTTACACTCGGACTCTTTCTGAGTATCTCGAAATATGAGAACGATCAACGAGCACAAAATACGAAATCAGGAATGGCGAATCGAAAAGCCCAATGAGCAACTACAAATATTGCTAATATGGGCTACAGAAACATATGAGAACATAAAGGGAACCGTTCGGTCGAACCTGACGGAGAAAACTTTGATATCTTTCAAAATACATGGAAGAAACTTCAAACAGGAAGATATAAAGTATCAGAATTATACGATGAAGCCGTTAAACAAGGATTCACGAGAATTGCTGGGTATAAGCGTGGAGAGAGACGAGAGGTACCAAGTCAAGGGGCATTCCGTGAAGCACTCAGGAATCCTTATTATATGGGTATTCTCAATGGATGAGCCCCTTGATCGCATAAGCCTATGGTGAGCAAAGAAGAATTTGAAACAGCTCAAGTTATTCTCCAGAAAACGGGATGGAAACATTCCAAAGAAATCGAGAATGTGAGTTATGAAAATCTTCTCAAAGAAGTGCTTATTTGTGGAAAAACAGGGAATCCTTTCTATGTGAATGTAAAAACACGATACTATTGTCCCACGAAAAATTGTTCTGGAAGATATTATTCAGCAGGTGGACCGAAAGCTTGTCCGACTTGTGGGAAAGTATACAAATTAGAGGAATATAAAAACGTACATATCAGAAAGACTTTTGACGTCCGTGGCACGACACATGCTATCTATGACAAAGAAACAGGAAAAACAACGGATAAAGGAAGTTTCGAAGCTTCCCTTATAGAACACCTTATCGATGAGCATATCAGCAAGATACAGATATCTGAGGGGTTATTTCAGGTATTTAAAAAACAACTCTATACTCTTTGGATGGAGCAAGTAGATATAACCAAGAAAAAAATATCCACTAAAAGAAAAGATATAGAAAAGCAAGAAGAAAAAAGAAGAAAACTCAATGAGTCATTATTCTCAGAAAATATGAACGATCAACAGAAAATAGATCTGGAAGGGAGTATTTCAGATATCACACAAGATATTCACACCATAGAAGATGAGATCAATGAACTCCGAGAAGAAGACGAGGAGGGGTTTGAAAAAGCGTGGCAGGCATTAAATGTGCTATTACAAGCCAAAACAGTATTCGCACCTGGTTATGATATAGGTTTCGAACCAAAACGCAGACTGGTACTTTCGATGTTTTCGAACCTTAAATTTATCGATGGGGAAATTATACCAGAGTGGCAGGAGCCCTTTGCTACAATAGCGAATGCAAATTTGACAAAACAAAAATCCCAGGAATTACCTGAGATTTCTGACTTGAATTCAAAATGGCTCCCCGAATAGGATTCGAACCTATGACCCAACGGTTAACAGCCGTTTGCTCTACCACTGAGCTACCGAGGAATATATACTACTTCCTAAAATGAAGCCCGCGTATATTATAGAAAAAGAGGAGAATGTCAAAAAAAATTTCAAAAAAGCAGCAACCTCGATTCTAAATGCAAGTGCAAAATGTAAGAAAAGTTCAATAGAAGAAAATATATAAAAGGAATTATTTAATTGGCAGATAAGGGAAAGTGTTCATTGAAGACCTGTAAAGCTGTTTTGTATCCGAGTATCCTTCGGGGTCTGTTGTTGATAATATCTACCACTTGTTGAATTTGTGCCTCTGTGATATTGTCGAAATTCGTTCCCTTAGGGAAGTATCTTCGAATCATTCCGTTCGCATTTTCGTTACCTCCTCGTTCCCAAGAATGATAAGGTTGAGCGAAATAGATGAACATCTTCATTGTTTCGGTAAATTCCCCATGTTTAGTAAACTCGCATCCATTATCAAGCGTTGAAGTTTTTCTGAGTATTGCTGGTAAAGGACTAAAGAGTGTTATCATTGCTTGTTTCGTGTATTCTGCTGTTTTTCTTGGAATCTTTTTTACCATGAGGAATCGACTCTTTCTTTCTAGTTCTGTATGGAGAGCTGATCATATTCCTACTCAAACAATACTGTCTCATTCCCAGTGTCCGATCGTTTCTCGATCTTCCACTTCTTTTGATCTCAAGGAGATATCTATTCTGTTTGGAATGAGTGTACGTCTGGTTTTTCTTCCAGAATGTTTCCGTCGTTTTCGATGAGACCGAAGAAGATATTCTTTAAGCTTCAACTCTTCTCACTTTTTTGTGTATACGAATGAGTAGATTGTTTCCTGACATATTCGCATACTTGGGTCATTCGGATATTCCAATTTTAACATTCAGGCAATAATATCAGGACTCCATCGCTCCGGTGAGAGTAGTTTCTCGATAACATACTCAAATACTCTTGGGTTCTTGAGTGGAGCTCTCCATCCTGCTTGGCTTTTACGAGAGAGATACTTCATATCCGCTCGTCCAGGACGATAGACATAATCTTCTTTTTGTTTTTCTTTGAGACCATTCTTCGCTTTGGGATATACCGTACTATTTCGGGCAATCTCCCGAGTAATAGAAGACGGTGATCTACCAAGTTCCTTGGCTATCCTAAAAGGATTTACTCATTCAGAAATACGATCTCCAATAATTTCTCTTTCTTCTAGGGAAAAGTGTGTATACTGTTTCATAGGAACGGTTGATAGTGGGTAAGCACTTCTATCATACTGTTCCTTTTGAATTTTGCACTTCGATTTAGATTATACGCAAAATCTTATTATGGAAGAGAAGATTATTCAGAAATTCTTCAAAAAAGAACAAAGTAAAAACCGCCGTGTGGCGGTTTATATTATTATATCATACTGGTATTTATGAATACAAATCCATATCATGAATACCAATTCTAAATTTAGGCAGTTGCGAGCGACCACCAAGCATCTTCCTCTTCTAATGGAGGATTGAGAGTAATTTCACCGGATGGTAGTATTTCACCATCATGTAATTTAAAACAATCAGGTAATGTAATTACATCACCAAGAAAGCTAAAAAAACCAAAACCAATTACTTCATTTTCTTGCTGTCCAGACATTCATTCACCGAGTAAGATACCAAGATTCACGATTTAACCAAACTTGTATATTACGAGACATAAAAAAAGTAAAGAGATATTTACTTCCAATATGGCGTCCGTGGCTTTGTCAAGAGAAAATTAGACTTTTTTTATGAAAAAAGTGGGTGGGTTTGCAACTAAACCACTACCCACTGAAAGTGGGTAGGTTGAGTATGGACTGGAAGTCCCCTATTACTCAAGTATAATTGTGTTTGTATCTGTATTTGATGGAGTACGATGATGTTCGAGATATTTTTGTACCATTTCATCGGTAATATTTCCCGTACTCCAAGCTCCATATCCTATTGCCCAAAAATGCTTTCACCAGTAACGTTTTGAGAGATCTGGAAATTCTTCTTGTAGTTTACGAGAAGTTGGTCATTTAAGTTTCTGAGCAAGATCTGAGACTGAAAGAGTTGGTGGATATTCTACATGCATGTGAACATGATCCTTACTTACAACTCAAGAGAGAATTCGCACATCTTCTGAATCGCATATTTGTATGATAAGTTCTCTACAACGAGATTGAATCTCTCACTTTAATACACTGAAACGATACTTCGTTACCCATACAATATGCACAGTTAGTTTTGTCACAGTATGAGAACCATGTCTGTCGAGATCATGAAAAGCAAGATCCATAGAAAGTGACGTTACGATATATTCATCACACTGTATCTATAACTCTAAATCCGTCAAGGCCAGTGCTAAAGCTTCCGAACTAAAGTTCGGGGTTTAGGACCAAAATCTGGGACCAATAAAGGGTTTGCAAATAAAGAATTTGACAAAATTTTATATATCACTATATATACTGCCTCATTTTACTTTATTTCACACCGTTCATAATTACATATGATGCATTTATTAAACGACATGGGGACAATGGTTTGTTCTCAGCCACAGCGAATTGTATTACCGGAAGGAACTGAGATGCGAACACTGCAGGCTGCAGATATTATTCTAGAAAAAGGAACAGCAATATTATCACTTATTGGAAATAAACAAGAGATCCAGGAATTAGCAAAAAAAAATGGATTAACTCATATTTCAAAGGCTACTATTATTGACCCCGAAACAAATAGTAAAATGGGAGAATATGCCAAATTACTTTTTGAACTACGAAAACATAAAAAAATGACGATGGAACAAGCTTTGGTATTATCAAAGAATCCTCTCTATTTGGGATGTTTGATGATAAAAAATGGTGATGCTGATGGTGAGTTGGCAGGCGCGGAAAATACTACTGGTAATGTATTACGTCCAGCATTGCAAATAATAAAGACATTGCCAGGTATACGAGTGGTATCTGGAGCAATGCTTATGTTTACAACTACGCCACAATATGGCGATAATGGTTTGTTGGTTTTTGCTAATTGTGCAGTAAACCCAAATCCTACGGCTCTAGAGTTGGCTCAGATTGCAGTTTGTACGGCTGATACTGCGCGGGTTCTTTGTGGAATAGATCCGAGTGTGGCTATGCTTAGTTTCTCTACCAATGGAAGTGCGAAACATGAAATGGTAGACAAAGTAATAGAGGCTACTCGTATTGCGAAAGAAATGAGACCTGATCTTCAGATAGAGGGAGAAATGCAGGCAGATGCGGCATTGGTAGAAGAAGTGAGAATAAATAAAGCACCAGGAAGTCTTATGACGGAATCTGCCAATGTATTGGTATTTCCTGACCTGCAATCTGGAAATATTGGTTATAAAATGGTAGAACGTTTTTGACAAGCACATGCCATCGGTCCTATCTTACAAGGAATGGCTGCACCAGTAAATGATCTTTCTCGTGGTTGTTCCGTTGAAGATATCGTAAGGATGACTATAATCACTGCCATGCAATCAATCGCTCGAAAGGCTCAACAAAAATAAGAAACAATCTGGATACTATAAAAATATGGCTCTTCCGTATATCGCTTTGGTAGATATCTCAAAAAGAATATACTACACAACATTACTCCTCTCATAAAATATACCCTATGGAAAAAGATATATTTCTCAAAGCATTATGACTCCAGAGTCCTTGGTATATCAAAGAGTTTGCTTTGAGTGTAGAGAATCAAAGGCTCGATATACACCTTGATTTCGAGAAATGAGCAAAGTTTGAAAATAATGATGGAGATATGGTTACTGCTGAACAAACAGAACAAAAGATTTGGAAACATCTCTTCCTTGGGCAGTATCCAACCTATCTTCATGTACGGGTCCCGAAGCTTAAAGATACCTCATGAAAGGTTCAGATGATATCTCTTCCTTGGGCACGGGAAGGAAGTGGGTTCACTCTTTTATTCGAATCAATCATACTGGAACTCGCAAAACATATGCCACTATCGAAATTAGCAGAACATATGGAGGAAAATGACGAAAGACTTATGCGGATAATTACTTACTATACCGAAAAAAGCAAGGAGAAAGCCGATTACAGCGAAATAACCAAATGATGAATTGATGAAACATCCAGAAAAAAAGGGCATAACTACATAACCACTTTTATCAACTTCGAAACAAAGAAAGTGTCCTGTATTGTTGAATGAAAGTGAAAAGAAAGTGTTGAAGCGATAGCCAAGGATATTGAGGCTCACAAAGGAAATAGAAACAATATCTTGGAAGTAAGCATGGATTTTTCTCCTTCTTTTACGGCTGGAGTTATGGAGTCATTTCCGAAGGCATCCATTATCTATGATAGATTCCACTTCATGCAATTTTTATGAAAAGCGATGAATGAAACAAGAATATTGGAGTTGAAAAACAATGCCTTTCTTAAAGGAAGCAAATACCTCTGGCTTCAAAATCCAGAAACTCTAAGCGATGAGAAAAAAGCAAAACTGGAAGAACTCAAAACAAACAACAGAGGTCTTGCAGAAGCCTATCAGATGAAGGAAAATATTAAGGAATTCTTTGAGAAGCCCACGAAAGAACAAGCAGAGTTATTTCTCCAATATTGGTGCGAATGGGTAATGAATTCAGATATTGAGCCTATGAAGAAGGTGGTGAAAACCATAAAAACTCACTGGCAATGAATTATGAATTACATCGAAAAGAAGGTCAATAATGGTATCGTCGAATGAATCAACTCTATTATTCAGACCATCAAAAGAAGAGCTAGAGGATACAAGAATGTGAAGAATTTTATGGCTATGATCTACCTCAAACTTTGAGATTTCCCTATTTGTCAAGAAGCATAGTTACCAAAGCGATATACGGAAGAGCCAAAAATATGATAAAAAAATACCTCCTGAATATTTCAGTATTCAGGAGGTATTTTTGTTAAATTTTTTTATTTTAAACAGAGTCTATAAGTTTCTTCTGCGATTTTTCCTTCCTCATCTGTCGGGATGATGAAGATTTTCACGAGAGATTCGGGAGTGCTGAGTTCTATTTCTTTTCCACGAGTTTTCGTGTTGAGTTCGGCATCGTATCGTACTCCGAGGAATGCGAGTTTATCCATAACAAGTCCACGAATGACTCAGGAATTCTCGCCAACTCCCGCAGTGAAGGCTATAGCTTCGATTCCACCGAGCGATACAGCATAGCTTGCGATTGTTTTTGCGATGCGTTCCACATACATTTCCATTGCGAGATTTGCTTTTTCATGACCTCCAGCCACAAAAGCATCTTCAATCTCTCGGAGATCTCCTGAGGTTTCAAATATCCCCAGGACTCAGGATTTTTTATTCATAATCGTATCGATTTCATCGATAGAAAATCCTTTTCGAGCGAGAAATACGGGGATTGCAGGATCGATCGAACCACACCTTGTTCCCATCATAAGACCATCGAGAGGAGTGAATCCCATAGAAGTATCTACTGATTTTCCATCTTCTACAGCAGTAATCGAAGCACCATTTCCGATATGGGCTACTATTATTTTCTTAGCTCCAGTAAATTCGGCAACCCTCTCAGAAACGAAGTCGTGAGAGATTCCATGAAATCCATATCGACGAATATGATGTTCTCTGTAGAGCGACTGAGGAAGAGCGTACATATATCGTGAAGCGGGAAGTGTTGAGTGAAATGATGTATCAAAACAAGCAACTTGTGAAACTCCAGGAAGAAGGTCTTTACAAGATTGTATTCCAGTAAGATTTGCTGGATTGTGGAGTGGGGCAAATTCCTTCAGATTATCAATTTCTTTCATAACTCTCTCGTCTACTAGAGTACTTCCGGTAAAATATTCTCCACCATGAACCACACGATGACCGATACTATCTACAAAAAAGTCAGTTCCAAGAAGATTTTGAAGGAGAGAAAAAACCCGAGAGAGAGCATCTGAATGAGAAGCAAATATGGAGTCTTCGGTAGTTTTTGTATCTCAGATTTTTATCTGAAGGTTTCCGACTGTGGAACTTCCTATTCGTTCCACCAATCACTTGGCGATAAGTTTTTTCGACGGCATATCGAGAAGCTGAAATTTGAGAGAGGAAGAACCACTATTGAGAACAAAAATTCGCATAAAGAAAAGTAATAATAAAGAAATAATATTTTAGGAAAGTTTTTCGATGGAGATTATAAGGATCTATATATTATTATGAATAAAATTCCATAGAATATTTATATTTTTCATAAAGGTTGGCGATTGTAGTGAAAATGCTCTATTTTTCAAATAGAAATTTTGAAAGAAAGATGAAAAAGTCCTTTTTGTATTTTAAAATAAAATATCCCATTCTTGCGAACGGGACATTTTTGGTATCTTTTGGAGTGAATATGATTGAAATTATAATAATTTTTATTAAGTCTATATATAGGAGTTAGCTACGAGTAATGTGCAAACTTTTGTGGAGGATTTTGAGAGGATAAATGAGAAATATAGAGGATTATTTTAGATTAAAGTTGTCTTATGAAGTTCAGTAAATATTCTTTCACTTGTTTCTTGTGAATCTCGCTCGCATGGCCTATCTTTTTTGTGAATAGAGTTTCATGGAATGTATTGATTTTCTGCATCCGTAAATAGGTTTTTCCTTTGAGACCATTTTGTCAATCTGGATCAATAATAAGAACATCATCTCCTGCCATGGTCTGTCCTGTCATTTTAAGGATAGTATAATCTTCGCGCTCACGGAAAAGTACAAAAACTGGACGAAGCTTGGAGCCTGAGCCATCACTGAAATCATATTCCGCAAGGATTATATCTCAAAAACAAAAATTATCGATATTCCTCATAGAGATCTGGTTCAGAAGATAAGTCATCAAAGAAACCTGTCATTTTCGCAAACGACTGAGTTTCTTGTTTTTTCTCGGCTCTTGCGAGTGGAGAAAATGGGTACTCACGAAATTTTACCAGATCATAGTTAATGACCTCCATATCATTGGCAATCTGCCAAGGCTTATCTTCATGGGATTTTTCACTAATATCTCTGGCGTTATAATCAGAATATCGTTTCAAAACGTCATCGATAACAGCTTTTTCTTCGTAAGAAAAAGTGTCTTCAAATACTGGCATATTTGGTACAAATCTCTGTTGAAAATACCCGTTATATTCTGTAATAACCGTTTCCATTTCATTTCTATCTTTCATCTCTCAGATAAGTGAATCGAAAGCCCAAGGAGCAGGTCCCATTGGGAGCTTAATAAAAGGATAGCCTGAAAGTTTCTTGTTGTATAGTTCAAAAAAATCGAACTCAGAAAAATATAGGAGTTTATATAAAACTACTTTTCCGACATTATATTTTGCTCATACTTTTGAGAGTATATATAACATGAGTTTCTCGAATTTTTCTTTCTGATCAGCGGGTATTGTTATTTTCTGATCCTTCTTTCCAGAAAGGAGAAAATCAATACTTACATCAAAAATATTAGAAAGTTTTTTAAGTTCTTCTGGTGAAAGTTTTCTCTTATCTGCTTCAATCTGAGTCAGAGTTGGACGGCTTACTCCCAACATAATAGCGAGTTGTTCCTGGGAAAATCCCATACTGTCCCGAGTTTCTTTGATTCTCGCCCCAAGTGATAGAGTCATAATGAGAATAATAAGAAATTAAAGTGCCTATAGTGTATGGAAAAATGGAGATATTGCAAAAGATTATTTGAAATCTAACATTTAATTGTTAGAAAATAAGAAATGTATTGACAAAATATGGTATTTGGATAATATCTAAGCATTAAATAAATAATATCTCTCGTAATATTTAATATTTTGAGATTATTTTTTGAATGAAACATTTTTAAATTTTCGATAAGCAACAAAAAAGAGCTTTAAGGTAAAGCTCTTTTATTTTTTCTTAATTTCTTTCTCTGTTCTCGCCATTCTCGCTAATGCTTGGAACTCTTCTATTATTTTTCAAGAAGTTCTTGGTTTTTTATAGTCGGAAACAAGATAGAGAGGTGGTGTTGTGGAATTAGTATCTTTAGTAGGAGTATTCATATTTATAAAGTTTTATACTTTGTAAATTAAATTTGGAGGCACCAATCGGATTTGTTCTTCTCGCTTGTTTCACAAGCTGCCAGAGACGGCCCGGGTCGGATGACAAATCGTTGTCATCCTTTTTTGCTTCGCAAAATTCCCTTCATTCAAATCCGATTGCTACTCAAAACAAAAAAAACTTCATCCTTGTGGACGAAGTTGTTTATTGTTTTTTGGAGGCACCAATCGGATTTGAACCGATGACGGGAGAGCTTTGCAGGCCCTTGCAATTGACCACTCTGCCATGGTGCCAAAATTGCATTTTTTGCATATCTTATGAAACAATTGTTTTCAGAAGAAAGCCCGTGCATTATAGAAAAAGTTTATCGAATTGCAACAAATTTTTGATTTTTCCCAACTTTTCCATACAATTTGCCCCGTTTAGAGAGTGTTTTCTGTGATTTACAGACTTTCTAATCCCTAATATCTCATTCCTAATCCCTTTTTTTATGGCAAATATTGACCACGCACCGAGCAAATACATGCTCAATCTTCTTCATATACTTCCTGCTTTTGCAGATGAGTCAGAACTTCGTCTGAATTCTATCGTGGAAGTGAATTCTTCTTCTCGAAATAAGTACGAGATTATCACTGAATCTGGACAACTGAAACTCGACCGAGTTGGATACTCGTCTATGATGTACCCATTTACCTATGGAGCCATCCCTTGTACTTGGGATGAGGATGGAGATCCTCTCGATATCGAGATCGTCAATGTCGATGAACCGCTCGTACCAGGCTCCCTCGTGGAAGCTCGAATTATCGGGATCATGAAGTTCGTGGACGGAGGCGAAGTGGACGACAAAGTTATCGCGGTTCTTGCTGACGATAAGCGTCAGGATCATATCACGAGCTATGAACAACTCGGAGCTCATTGGGAAAAAGAAACCACGCATTACTGGGAGTTCTACAAACACCTCAAGAAACCGGGAACTGGAAATGTTGTCGGATTCTACGGAGTCGAGGAAGCTGTAAAAATCATCAAGGAATGTGAAACTCGATATATAACCGAGTATCTTCCAAAGTTTGAGGTATAGTCCAAAGAAAGGCGATATTCTCGCCTTTCTTTTTGTTTTTTCGGGGAAATTTATATACTCGTTTATGAAAAAATATATCTTAGCTCTTAAAAGATTAAATATGGCACAATCCATAGAACCAAATATCGCAGATCTTGCAAATGGATGGATGAAATCCTATGGCTTGCCTTATAAATTAGAGCAAGAATCTCTCAATTCTGAGATTGATAAAGCACTCAATGATTATCACTCCAAAAATGGAGGAATGGGTGGAAATCGTCCTGACGCAAAATTATTACTTCAGGATAAAAATTTAAATTGGTATCCTGTCCTTATTGAATACAAAGGCTACAAGGACAAACTTATAAAACTCGATAATGACGGAATAGTTGAAAATAAAACTACAAAAAACGAATCAAATCTCAAAAATATCAATTCTTTTGCTATAAACTGAGCAGTTCATTATTCAAATGCTCTCCTTCATCATACTAGTTATACTGATATTATTGCCATCTGAATGACTGGAGAGAAAGATGAAACTGGAAAAATTAAATATGAAATAGGAGTGTATTATGTTTCAAAAACAAATCTTTGAGCTGGGCAAAAAGTTTGAGAATTTTCAGATTTTTCTTTTTTAGATCCTAAAAATTTTGATGATTTTATAGGGAAAGTAAAAAAACTCAGTTTATCACCAGAAGAGCTAGAAAAATTAAAAGAACAAAGAGAAAAAGAAATAGATACAAGTCTTGTAAAACTGAATAATGATATTTATCAAAATGAAAAATGACTTGGAGAGAACGATAGGGTTTATATCGTTGCAGCTTCAATCATAGCTACACTTGGAGTGCCTGGAAGAGTGTCACCACTTGAAAAATCTGACTTAAAGTCTGTGAATGAAGAATGAGACACTGATGGAGATATATTAATAAGAAAAATAAAGGCTTTTTTGGTTGAAAAAAAATTACCAAAAGATAAACAAGATCTTATTATTAGAACTTTATCGAATACACTTTTAACCGAAAATATAAATAAAGTTGAAAATGGGGAAAGTCAGTTAAAAAGAGTATTTACAAAGATAGTAGATGATCTCGGGATTTACTACAAAATCGGTCTCACAACGGATTTTACAGGAAAACTTTTTAATGAAATGTATGGTTGGCTTGGTTTTAGTCAAGACAGCTTAAATGATGTAGTTTTAACCCCTTCTTATATTGCCACTCTCTTGGTAAGGCTTGCAAGAGTAAATAAAGATAGTTTCGTTTGGGATTTTGCTACGGGTTCTGCTGGACTTCTTGTTGCTGCCATGAATGAGATGCTTAACGATGCAAAAAATACCATTACTTCTCCAGAGACATTATTTCAAAAAGAAATTAAAATCAAAGCCGAACAACTTCTCGGTCTGGAATTACTCTCAAGTGTTTATATGCTTGCGATTCTCAATATGATTATGATGTGAGATGGAAGCTCAAATATACTCAATCAAGACTCACTTCACTTTGATGGAAAATACTGATTTGGTAAAACGGAAGAAGCTTTTCCAGCTGATGCTTTTGTGCTGAATCCTCCGTATTCTGCGAAATGAAATGGTATGGTTTTTGTTGAAAAAGCCTTAAATATGATGAATAAATGATATGCAGCCATTATTATTCAAAACTCAGCAGGTTCAGGGAAAGCCCGAGAATACAACAAAAGCATACTCGAAAAACATACACTCATTGCGAGCATTAAAATGCCTGTAGATATCTTCATAGGGAAATCGAGTGTACAGACAAATATTTATGTTTTCAAAATAAATGAAAAACATCATACAGATGAAATCGTAAAATTTATTGATTTTTCAAATGATGGTTACACCAGAACGAGTCGTAAAAAAGCGAGTAATAACCTCAAAGATACGGACAACGCCAAAGAACGATATGAGGAGATTGTAAATCTTGTACGATTTGGAAAATCGAAACTCCACCTTTTCACGGAAAAAGAGTATCACGAAGGTACTATTGATCCAAAAAATGGAGCTGATTGGAATCAATCAGCTCCGATAGATACCAAACCCACCCTCGCCGACTTCAAAAAAACAGTCAGCGACTATCTTGCCTGGGAAGTGAGCAATTTACTCAAAAATAACGACTCTAACCGCCTGGGAAAATAACTGCCCCACTCGATGAGAAGCTCCAAAAAGTGGAGTGGGGCGAGTTTAGAATTGGTGACTTGTTTGAAAAAGTAAAAGTAAAATCTTTAAGCTATAAAACATCTGAATTACCAAGTGAAACGACAAAAGAATATATTTTACCAGCTTTGACAGCAGGAATCCAAAATCAGGGCTTGAATAATTTTGTACCGAAAGAAAATGCTACTATTCTAAAAAATGTCATCTCAATTTCCGCCAATGGAGCAAATACGGGTGCTACTTTTTATCAAAACAAAGAATTTACTGTTTTGCAAGATGCTTATGCGATACAATGGATTTTTACCGATGATATTTTAACCGATAATCAATACTTGTATTTAACAGGATCTATTTCAAAAACTATTTTTGGTAATTATGAATGGACCAATAAAGCAGGTTGGGAAAGAATAAAAAATGATAAAATCTCTCTTCCTATCAAAAATGGAAAAATCGATTTTGCCTTTATGGAGCAATTCATCGCCGAGCTGGAGGTAGAGCGAATCGCCGAGCTGGAAGCATATTTGTCGGCTACAGGACTGAAGGATTATACTCTGACAGCAGAGGAAGAGCGAGTTTTGGCGGAGTTTGAGAGTGGAAAGTTTGAATGGAGAGAATTTCGGATTGAAGATATTTTACAATGGCAATCACAAAAAGAAATTGACCCTCTAAAACTTGAAGAATTAAAAGATGAAACAGAAAAACCGTATCCTTTTTACGGACAATCAACGATAAACAATGGTGTAATTTCTTATAACCAACTTACAAGAAAAATTTTGAATAATGAAAAGGCAAAACCAACAATTTTGATACATTCCAACAATCAAAATACCGTTTATCTTGAAACACCATTTTATCTAAAAGATGGTCACGGAGCAACAACCGTATTGCAATCTGAATATTTGAGTAAGCTCAATGCTCAATTTCTTATAAGTTCAATAAAAAAAGTAATTTTGAGTAAATATTCTTATAATGCTAAAGCTACAAAAATAGAACTAAAAAATACTGTAATCCAAATCCCAACCAAAAACCAAGAACCCGATTATGGAGTAATGGAAACACTCGTTTCTGTTATTCAAAAACTCGTAATCAAAGATGTCGTTTTGTATGCTGAGAGAAAAATAGGGGCAACAAAAAGTGTTGTGGGATTGTAGAGGCGAAAATTGCAGAGACGAAATGTAAATGTAGAGACGAAAAATCTTTCGTCTCTACGGGGATACAGGAATGCAATAGATACATTAAAATTTAAATTTTAAAAAATGGATCCAGAATTTAAATTTCAATGAAAATATAATCCAAAATCAAATAGATTACAAGGTTTTGATTATTCTTCGCAGTGATGATATTTTATCACTATTTGTACAAAAGACAGGCAAAATTTTTTTGGGGAAATTCTGAATGGAAAAATGATTTTGAATGATTTTTGAAAGATTGCAGAAAAATATTATTTGGAAATTACAAAACATTTTCCATTTGTCATTTTGGATGAATTTGTAATCATGCCGAATCACATACATGGAATAATAATTATTGATACACAACCTTTTGTAGAGACAAAAGATATTTTATTTCTCAATGAAAATTCACAATCCGTAGAGACGAAATCCGTAGAGACGAAAAATCTTTCGTCTCTACCATCATCACAATCACACCAAATACCAAAATGAACATCCAAGACAATATGATCAATTATTAGATGATTTAAAATAGGCGTTACAAAATATACAAGAGAATATACAAATATTTTTCAAATATGGCAACCAAATTATTATGATAGGATCATCAGAAATGAGAATGAACTGGATAATATCAGAAAATACATCATAGAAAACCCTTTGAAATGGGAAATTGATAAAAATAATACCGAAAATATTTTCATGTAAAATACAAACCTTTGCTTCTATGATTCAAAAGATCATGATTGCGGGGGTGGTGCGGTATTCGGAAAGGCAAGTGGAAGCGACATTTTAAACTTTTTACACTTTCCATTATGAAAAAAAGTGATAGTAATTCATCTAAAAGTATCATTCGATCAAGTACAGCAGAGTATCTGACATTTATTTCAGCGACTGGAGACAATCCAGAAAGCATTGAAGTAAGATATGAAAACGAAAATATTTGGATGACTCAAAAAATGATGGCAGAACTCTATGGAGTGTCTGTATCAGCCATAAATCAACACATAAATACCCTTATTTCTGATAGTGAAATCGATCTGGCAACTATTAAGCAATACTTAATAGTTCAAAAAGAAGGAAACAGAGACGTGAGAAGAAATCAAGATCATTACAACCTTCAGGCAATCATTTCTGTAGGATTTAAAATAGAAAACGAAAAAGCAGTACAGTTTCGTAAATGGGCAAGAGAAATTGTAAAAGAATACACTATCAAAGGCTTTGCGATGGATGACGAAAGATTAAAAAATGGAGGAAGTATTCTTACGAAACAGTTTTTTGAAGAACTCCTCCAGAGAATACGAGAGATACGATTATCTGAGAGAAAATTCTATCAAAAAATTACGGATATTTATACAACAGCTATTGATTATGATCCAAGTGCCGAGACTACCAAAAATTTTTTTGCTACTGTGCAAAACAGGCTTCACTGGGCAATACATGGACAAACAGCATCAGAAGTAATCTACACCAGAGCAAATGCTGAGAAAGAAAATATGGGGCTTACCTCGTGGAAAGATGCTCCAGGAGGAAAAATCCAAAAATATGATGTTTCTATTGCTAAGAATTATCTTACAGAAAAAGAGATTGCAAGTTTGCAAAGAATTGTTTCGGCATATCTGGATATTGCAGAAGATATGGCAGAGAGAAATATCCCTACGACCATGCAAGACTGGGCAAAAAGACTGAATAAATTCATAGAAGTAACAGATAGAAAAGTTTTACAAAATGCAGGTAAAATTACCGCAGAAATAGCAAAGGAATTTGCAGAAAGTGAATTTGAAAAATATAGAATTATTCAAGACAGATTATTTGAATCTGATTTTGACCGCGAAATGAAAAAACTGTTAGAAAACTCTAAAAACTAAAAAAAATCATCTCTGAGAGAACAAGTGATTACAACCACTTGTTTGTGATACCTCTACTCCTCAAAAACCTCCACTACTTTTTTCTCGAGTAAATAATCTGAAAGATTTTTGCCGTTAAAAAGAACCTCTGCGATGTAACGGGCGTACATGTCTTTTTTGGATTTCTGAGTCTGGACAACTACGGTGGAGTTGATTTTACAAAATCGTTTTCAGGTAGCTTTCGCATGTTTTGCTTTTTTCACCTGAAATGGGATGGGGCTATTCATCTCAGAAGCATTGATTCTGGCGAGACGAATACGCTCCTGTCTCGTAACGTAGAAACCGAGGTCGATTTCTACGAGGAGTGTGTCGCCGTCAATCCAGTTCAAAACTTTTGCCTTGTATTCGTACATAGAAAGATGGTTACATATTTAAAGCGGAAGAAAATTTCCGAAAATTTTCACAATCATTCTATCATACTTTTTCTAAACTTACCAATTTACTCTCAAAAGAGTAAGTTTACACCGATTTTATGGCTTAGGAGTCAAACAATATGAGCTATAGTCCAAATAGTACCTTATATAAGAGGAAAATGATACCTCTACTTACTCTTTTACTATGAAAATAGTAAGTCTCCGAAAACCACTGCAAAAATTTTCGATGAAAATCATATAAAGAAAAAAGAAAAAATAAAGAGTTTTGTTTTTCCCGAGAAAATTTGTACACTCTTTCTGAAATATGAAATGTTAATTTTTACCTTTCCAAAATATGAGTGACAAAATCTCCATTCGTTTTTTTGACAATCGAGAAGTCCGTGCCATTTGGGATGATGTCCAGAGCAAATGGTGGTTTTCTGTTCTGGATATTATTGCGGTTCTGACCGATCAGGATGACTATACGAAAGCCCGAAACTATTGGAAATACCTCAAAGCGAAATTGAAAAAAGAAAACAGTCAGGTGGTGAGTAAAACTACCCAACTGAAACTTTTGGCAAGTGACGGAAAAAGATATTTGTCCGATATGCTCGACTATGACGGCATTATTGCACTCGGTAAAACATTCCCCGGAACCAAAGCCAACAGATTTATAGAATGGTTTACCTATAGCGATGAGACAATAGACGGAAAGAGTAAACTCAAAGCCTATGCACTATTTGAAAGCTCTTTTATCGATCATCTCGAAGTTGGAACTACTAAGGGACTCCAGCAAATCCATGCCTATTTGTTCGGTGGACTCTATGATTTTGCGGGACAGATACGTCAAAAGAATATCTCCAAAGGTGGATTTCAGTTTGCGATGGCACAGTATCTGAGTAATACACTCTTAAAGATCGAACAAATGCCCGAAAATACGTTCGATGAAATTGTGGATAAATATATCGAGATGAATGTCGCACATCCGTTTATGGAAGGAAATGGACGAGGAACAAGAATCTGGCTCGATCTCATGCTCAAAAAACGCCTGAAAAAGTGTGTCGATTGGAGTCAGATTCAAAAGAATGACTACTTAAGTGCTATGATACAGAGCGCTTCCAATGATAATGCAATCCGATCTCTTTTGAAGAATGCACTTACGGATGAGATCGAGAGTCGAGAAATGTTTATGAAGGGGGTAGATTACTCTTATTATTATGAAGAAGATTAAAATATAATATCAAATTAACTTACTTCGTACGCTTTATGAGTTTTTTATTTTGAAGTCTCTCGAGCTTGGAAAGCTTTCGTATGTACCACTGCTTTCGAGAGACAAGAAATAGAATCTCATAAACATAGTACGAAAAATTAAGTTAATTTGGTATAACTTATTTATTTATCCAAACCTCATGCAATTCTTCATAACTTGTACACCCGGAGTTGAATCAGTTCTCAAACGAGAAATCGAGAAAATCGGCGGAACCGACCTCGTAGTTTCCGACCGAGGAATACTTTGTTCAGGACCCGAGAGTCTCATGGCAGAACTCAATGTCTGGATTCGTACGGGAAACCGTGTTTATCTCGTGCTTGTCCAAAAGCGGACTCGGACTTTCGACGAGCTTTTTGATACAACGGGCACGATTGATTGGCGGAAATACATCCCGAAGGATGCCCCGATCATCGTCGATGCGGTTTCGGTGAAATCCGATTTGGATAGCATTCCAGCGATTCAGAAAACCATCAAGAAATCGATTGTAACCAATATTACTGGTGACCGAGAAACTATCCTTCGAGAGGATGACAAAGTTACGGGGATCCATATCTTCGCGCTCATCCGAGAAAATACTACACTCATTCTCCTCGATACTTCTGGAGAACCACTTCATAAACGTGGTTACCGAACCGAAGCACTCGAAGCACCGATTAAAGAAACACTTGCTGCAGCACTTGTACAACTCTCTGGGTGGAGATTCAAGGAACCATTTCTCGACCCATTCTGTGGTTCTGGAACTATCGCTATCGAAGCGGCGATGATTGCAAAAAATATCGCACCAGGACTCTCTCGAAATTTCGCAGGAGAGTATTTCCCATGGTATAATGCAGACTATTTCACTCAGGCAAAAGCACATGCTAAGACGAAGATTATCACCGATCGAAAATACACCATCACCGCGAGTGATACTGATCCAGAAGCGGTGAAAATAGCTGAGAATAATGCCAAGCGTGCTGGAGTTTCTGATACTATTCATTTCTCTGAGAAAGATTTCAAAACATATACTTCTGAGTATATCTCTGGAGCACTCGTTTCCAATCCTCCGTATGGAATCCGTCTCAAAGATTATGACTTAGACTTACTCTACAAAGACATTTCTATCGTATTCACGAAGAACACTTCCCTCTTTGGCGGAATTATCACTTCCTATGACTTTGGAAAGCATATAAATTCGCATTTTTGGAAAAATCGCAAGCTCTACAATGGAAATGAACTCTGTTATTTTCACTCTAAAAAATTTGAAAAGAAAGTATAATTTTGATTTGAAAAATGAAATAAAATAGACTATCTTGTGCCCGCGCGCGCAGATAGTATATTTTATCTTCATAAACCCTTTTATATTATGAGATCACACGTAAAACAGACAGACAGATTTCCCGATGAAACCGATATTCAATGAGTCGTTGGTGAATATCAGGATTTAAAACAAACAGCTGTTGTGGCAGCTTTTATACATGATAGATTAGAACAACAAATGCTTGATTTCTAATCATTTAAGATAACAAAATCCCTTTCTATTGATGGCCAGATAGAAAGGGATTTTTGATTATTTTTTCTTTTTCATCTCCAGAAGTTCGTCTCGAATCTCAGCAGCGAGTTCAAAGTCAAGATTTGCCGAAGCAATATCCATTTCCAGTTCCAATCGTTTGATGCGAGTTTTTGGATTTTCTCCTCGCATCGCACCATCGTCATGGAGTTTTTTCCCCTTGAGTCCTGTTTCCTTGATACGTGAAACAATCGTTTCTGGAGTGATTCCATTGTCTAAATTATACTGATGTTGCACCGCACGTCTGCGATACGTAATTTCTATCGCTTCATCCATGGCGGTAGAGTGTTTCAGTTTATGAGAATACATTACCACATATCCATGGACATTTCGTGCCGCACGACCGATTATCTGCAAGAGTGAAGAAGTAGAGCGGAGAAACCCGATTTTTTCCGCATCGAGTATCCCAATGAAAGAAACTTCGGGGAGATCAAGTCCTTCTCTCAGAAGATTTACTCCTACAATCCCATCGATTTTCCCGAGACGCAAATCTCGGAGGATTTCCAATCGTTCGATGGTTTCTATTTCCGAATGCAGATACCGAACTTTAATTCCATTGCTTGCCAGATATTCTGCCAACTCTTCCGAAGATTTCTTGGTAATAGTCGTTATCAGAAATCGTTCTCCGCGCTTGATGGTTTCAGTAATATGTTTCATCAAACTATCGGCTACATATTCCATGTCTTCTATACTAATCTCAGGATCCAGAAGTCCAGTCGGTCGAATAATCTGTTCTACTATTCACTCAGAATGTGCCGCCTCGTACTTCGACGGAGTCGCTGAAACAAATATTGTTTGTCCAATTTTTTTCTCAAATTCTTCGAATCTAAGTGGTCTATTTTCAAAAGCTGATGGGAGACGAAAGCCATTTTCTATGAGATTTTCTTTACGTGCCCTATCTCCTGCGTACATCCCACCAATTTGAGGAATCGAGATATGAGATTCATCAATAAATGTCATAAATCCCTTCGGGAAAAAATCTATGAGCGTGGTTGGACTACTTCCGGGAAGTCGTTTTGAAAGATACATGGAATAGTTCTCAATTCCATTCACATATCCGACCTCTTGCATCATCTCGAGGTCATACTCCACCTTCGTTTTGAGTCGTTCGATTTTGACAAAATCATTCTGCGATTTAAAAAATTCGAGTCGTCACTCCAGTTCTTCTTTAATCTTGGGAATCACCTGCTCGATGGTCACGCCATTCGAGATAAAATGCTTCGCAGGAAATATCGTAAGTTCTTCGAAAGAAGTGACAATCTCATTGGTAATAGGTATTTTCTGAGTCATCCGCTCGATGTCATCCCCGAAAAATTCTATAGAATAAAAAAGTTCGGAACTCGCTGGATATATATCGAGTGTATCCCCCATAATTCGGAAATTCCCTGGTTTAAAATCAGTTGTTGTGCGTTTAAACTGGAGTTGTACCAAATTTGCCACAATCGATTCTATCGTATCTTTCCCGTCTTTGTGTATTTTCAAAATCTGTGCCTCGTACTCGTCTCGCTCCCCGATTCCATAGATACACGAAACCGACGCCACGATAATAACATCTTTTCGCGATAATAAACTCTCGGTTGCTGCATGTCGAAGTCGATCAATTTCCTCATTGATGGTTGCTTCTTTTTCTATGTAGGTTCCTGTTTTTACGATAAATGCTTCTGGCTGATAATAATCATAGTACGACACAAAATAATGCACCGCATTTTCTGGAAAGAATTCTTTGAATTCTTGAGCGAGTTGCGCTGCAAGTGTTTTATTGTGAGCGATAACCAGAGTTGGACGCTGTACTTTCTCGATGATATTTGCCATCGTAAAAGTCTTTCCTGACCCAGTTACTCCGAGAAGTGTCTGGAAATTCTTCCCTTCATCCAGTCACTTCAAAAGACTCTCAATAGCCTGTGGCTGATCTCCTGCTGGAGCATATTTAGAGTGAAGTTTGAATTTTGACATGAAATGAGAGACAGTAAAAAAATAACTCCCTAGTATAGATTTTTTCCTGATATTTGCAAGGAGAAAAAGTTCTAGGAGAGTTATTTTCCGCCTCACATATTTTTGTTTTACTTTCCATTAATTTTCACTACACTACATAAACTTACTCTGTATGAACCAAGAGAACTTACTTCTATGAAATATAACTATGGAAAAGCTTTTCGAATGAATCAAGGTAGTAGACTGTTCTCGAGTATTTTCTGGACCTTTTTGTTCCCGATTTTTTTCTGACTACGGAGCAGAAGTTATAAAAATAGAAACTCCTGATTTTTTCGATGAATCCAGGCGATTTTACCCGATAAAAAATGGGAAAAGTGGATATTTTGAAGTGCTGAATAGAGGGAAAAAATCACGAAATATCGACATAAAAACTCCGGAATGACTCGATGAATTTTATACTCTCATCAAAGAAGCGGATATTTTTATAGAGAATTTTTCTCCTGGTGTTAAAAAGCGACTCAAAATAGACTATGAAACCCTCTCAAAAATAAACCCCCGACTCATCTATGGATCAGTGAATGGATACGGGGAAAATTGGGATAAAAAAGCCTATGATGTCATAATACAAGCGGAAAGCGGAATAGCTTCTTTTAATGGAGAAGATAAACCCATTAAGAATGCTACCGCTATGATTGATGCTTTTTCTGGGAATTCTCTCGCCTTGGGAATAGCTTCGCTTTTGTATAAACGAGAAAAAACTGGGAAAGGTGATTTCGTAAATGTTTCTATGATTTCTTGTGGTTTTCAACTCTTGAAACAAAATATCATCGCGACGAGTATCACAGGACTCAATCCAGACTTTCCTGGAAATCAAGACACCTCTATCTTCCCTTTTGGATTCTATAAAACTCAGGATGGAAATATATCTATTGCCATAGGAAATGATTCCTTGTGGGAAAAATTCTGCGAAAATATTATCCCTGATATCGCCGGGAAATTTCGTTCAAATTCCGAGAGGATGGTAGCAAAAGAACATCTGGTAAAAAATATGGAATATGTTTTTGATAGTTATAAAACAGGTGCTCTCATTAAAAAACTTGAAGAACTCTGAATTCCTTGTGGGAAAATCGCATCGATGACTGATCTCATTAATACTCCGAAATTTTTCGAAGAAAATTATCTGGGAAAAATGAACCATCCAGAACTCGGAGAAATAGTCGTTCCTTATGAATTTGTACATTTTAAAAAATACAAAATAGAAGATCTACAAACAGCTCCTGATATTGAGAAAAAGTAAAAACACTTTAAAAAAAATCGCTCTTATTTTGAGCGATTTTTCATATAGAACAAGCAATAAAATGAGAATTATTCTTTCTTAGAATATCACTACAAATTCTCCTTTACAGACATTTTTCTCGTAGTATTCACGACATTCTTTCACGGTTCCATGTTTAAATTCTTCAAATTTCTTGGTCAGTTCTCGTCCGATAACAATAGGATGGTCGGGTCCGAGATATTTTTCCATATCAGAAAGTGTACGGAGAATTCTATGAACGGATTCATAGATAACCACGGTATATGTCTTGGTTTGGAGAGATTTAAACATAGTTTCACGACCTTTTTTCACAGGGAGGAATCCAAGAAATCGGAAATCGTGCATATGCATTCCTGATCCAACAAGTGCAGAGAGGACTGCAGAAGCTCCAGGAATCGGGACGATTGTTATATTTTCCTCAATTACTCGCTTTACGAGGATATAAGCTGGATCAGAGATCCCGGGAGTTCCCGCATCAGATATGAGTGCGACGTGTTTCCCTTCTAGGAGGAGTGCGATGATTTTCTCTACTTTCACATCTCAGGAATGTGCATGAAAAGAAATAAGTGGTTTCTTAATCTCATAATGATTCAATAGAACTCCGGAAGTTCGCGTATCTTCACAAGCAATAACATCCGCTTCACGTAGAGTACGAAGTGCCCGAAGCGTGATATCTTCGAGGTTTCAGATAGGAGTAGATACGATAGAAAGCATAAGGAAAAATAGTTAGGAGAGGATTAGGATAATTGTGTCATTGCGAATTTATTCGACTACGGAGGATTTGAAAGCTGTAAAGGATTATTCGAATAAATGTGGCAATCTTCCAATTTTTAAAGAAATTTATTGGCGAGGTTTTTAAATTTTTCATAAAAGGTAGATCCTCACGACTCTCTGACAAAGTTCTGTAGTTTCTGGAAATTATTATTGCAGAGAGTCGTGAGGATGACAAATTATTCCTCTTCATAAAATATACGAGTAATCCCTAGATACGAACCAAAGAAATAGATAAATATAATCCCAGTAAACCCAACAGTGAGCGATATATCAAATATCGCATGTATGAGTATAGAAAACAAGAATCCATATAGAAATGTTTTTATATAAGGAATCATTTTTGGGAGAGCGGCATAGTTCAGAAGTGCGCGAGAAAAATAAAGTCCAACAATCACACTACAGATAATATGCGTCATAAGTGAGAAAATCGAGCGAAATATCCAGGTTGTCAGAACTCCAGAACTCCAAAGTCCTAATTGTTCTGCTATATTCTTGAGATAGAGGATATTCTCTATGAAGCCAAAACCAAGAGCGATGAAAACCGAGAAAAGTACTCATTTTTTCACCGAATCGATATACGGAAATGAACTGGAAAGTACGGAAAAATGTTTACTCGATTCCTCGATAATAGCGATGATGATATAGTAAAAGAGAACCAGTTTCAGTGTCCCAAAAACGGTTCCAGCAATCGTCACTCCTCCACCAGAAAGTGGTGCATTAAAAATATCAAGCTTAAATAATATAAGATGGAAAAGAGTAAACAGTACGCCAATCAAGAGAATAATACCAGTATTCCTGAGGAAAATTCTCCAGACTTTTCCGATATGAAGTGAGAAAAATCCGAGTGAAAAAGCAAATATACTCACGGCGATGAGTCCTATGGTTATGAAAAGTGAGAACATAATTCCTAGTTCACTGTCTCAGGAAATGAGGAGCGGAAATATATTCCAATGCACCAGATTCGCAAAATCCATAATCTCTTTCATAAAAAGCACGGGCACAACTGAAATCGCTCCAGCAATAATCCCAAGACCAAATCTTCGAGCTCCAAGTGGTGAATTATCCAGATATGAAAATATATATCCCCATAAAAGAATGGGGAGAAAAGTGATGATAGCGATGGGAATGAGTGAGAATATTTCCATAGTTATAAAGAGATTTATTTTCGAAAGATTTCATATTTTCAGAACTTAATACTTTCTCTCTTTCCATTCTTAAATACATTGGACATAAGGAATATATTCACGCCGATGAGTATAAAGAAAAACCCGATTATGTAAGCTATAAGTGCTGGTTCAGCGATAATAAGTATTCCAAAGAGCATAAAAACTACACCAATAATATTCATATGTAATACATTTTATGAATAAATTCGCGCTCACAATATAGCAAAAAGAGAAAAAATCAACTTTTACTCTTATCTCATACAAGAAGACCCCAAAATAGGGTTCGTATTCTCACACAAGAAGACCTTGAAATTTGTAAAATCCGTATGTCATAGGTATCATTAACCTATGAATGCTATGTATACTGATAATAATCTCCGTACGGTTACTGACTTGGTCAGTTTCCTAAATAATCCAGTAGTGACGGATGTCATACTTACGGGAACGCTCGAAGAACGATCGGACTGGATACTCGAGCGTCTTTTACGCTTTAAATACCTTACTCTTAAAAAGAAAGATAAGGGGATAATAATCCAATATATTGGGCGTATGACGGGACTTGCAGAAAAACAAGTTGATCGATATATCCGTGCTTTCAAGGTGTGACAGAGACTTGGTCATACATATTCTCGTAGGGTATTTCCTATTACTTACACAAGAGAAGATTCCTGACTTCTTGCTGAAGTCGATAATGCGACTGGAAGACTATCCTGAGGACTTACTATTGCACTCATGAAAGATGAGTATCTTATCGGAGATATACGATTTGTTCGTCTCAAAGATATTTCTGTTGCTCAGTTGTATCGTCTACGTTCCACTTCCCATTACAAAGAGGAATCATTAGTTGTTGGAAAAACCAAGAGTGTGAATATTCCTATCGGAATCCGTATGAAACCAAATCCAGAAGGACTCCCATGATTCATACGGGTCGATACAGTACATCAGGGAGATCTGAATGGAGAAAAATGAGTATACCACGTTAATCTTGTAGATGAAATAACTCAGTGGGAAGTAATGTTTGCAGTCGAGGAAATCTCCGAACGATTTCTCTTACCTCTCCTCAAATGAGCACTCGCTACTTTTCCATTTGAGATAAAAAATTTTCATTCGGACAATGGAAGTGAGTTCATCAACTACAAGGTGGCAGCACTTCTTGAAAAACTCAGAGTTTCTCAGACTAAGAGTAGAGCAAGAAAGAGTACAGACAATGGACTTGTGGAATGTAAAAATGGTGCAATTATCCGAAAGGAATTCGGACACTGGCATATTCCTGGAGTATTTGCTCC
This sequence comes from uncultured Candidatus Altimarinota bacterium, assembly GCA_963751115.1. GTDB lineage: Bacteria > Patescibacteriota > Gracilibacteria > BD1-5 > UBA2023 > UBA1545. Next base: position 9,295 of record CAVVTN010000011.1, on the reverse strand, counting down.
AAGAATCAATCGATTCTACATGGAACATTTTATCCCATATCTCAATTTCTATCGTCCCTGTCATTTCCCCGAGAAGGTATGTGAAGAAAATGGGAAAGTGAGAATTCTCTATACGTTGAAGAACTGTATGACACCTTACCAGAAACTTATCTCACTTCCTAACTGGGAATCTCATCTACGAAAGGAATTCACAAAAGAGTTACTCCAAAGACTTCAGAAAAGAAAAACACCACTTCAGGCTGCGAAAGAAAAGAAAAAAGCAAGAGATGAACTCATGAAAGTTGCTCTTCCAAAGTTTCTCAATATACTACCTGTAATTATGACAGACGGATAAATCGATTTCAGGGTCTTCTTTGGATGAGAATATACTCTTTTCTCCGTGGGAAATCCGTAGTCTTTTCGAAACTCTTCATTCTCGCTCTCTATTTTCGAATTGATTTTCCAAAATATTATTGTACTATACAGCTATCATATTACCTCGTACTCTCCTATTATATGCTCAAAATATCTTCCATTCTTGTTCTCTTAATTATGCCCATGGCAACTTTTGCTGCAAATGTGGATGTTATCGCAAATCCCCCCTCTGGAACGTATCATGCTCCTCTCTATATAACACTCACGCCGACAGAAATAAATGCGAAAACTTTCTATAGTTTCAAACCAGATGGATATCCACAAGATGCGTTTCTCTACGAAAAACCTATTCTCTTGAAACATTCTTCTCCATTTATCTATTTTTCTATTATCAGTACAAACAACGAATCAAAGATTAAGCAAAATAATTATATTCTAGAATATCCCGCAACAATTCATTTTGACACCGAATCTATTTCTGGCTCTGGTACAGTACAAGTAAATCTGATAAATAGTGGATCTGAAAATGTAGATATCGGATTTTGGTACATACAGTCGTTGTCTGATATGTTGATAATTCCAGAACATACTATTATCTATCCAGGGAAGAAGTATCGAGTGGAGATTAATTATCCTGGAACAAGCTCCATCGTCCTCAGAAGTCCCGATGACGACGAACGAGATATTCTTGCTCATAAAAGTACAGAGGAAAAAATCATAACACCACCGAAGATAAAAATCACCACGAAAATAGTTCCCCGAGAAATCATTTCTACTACTGCCAATACTCCAGAAAATAATTTACCTGAAGTAAAAAATACCATTACTCCCACTCTTGTACCCACATACGAAAATACTCCCACGATAGAAAAAACTATCAATAAAACGCCCCAGATACATTCTATTCCAGATATTAATCAGATGGTAAAAGTCTCCGCAACGGAATCTGGACAGAAAAATATGAATCCTTGGTATATATGAATATTCCTCCTTCTCTCTGTGAGTATATGAGGATTCAGATGGTTCACACAAAGAAAATAAAACTCATTCAATCTCCTCTATTTTGCTTCTAAAAATAGAGGAGATTTTGTATAAAAAATAGAAGTTACTAAAAGGAGAGAATATCTTACCGGAACAGCTATGATACAGAGTTTATGAGGGGAATAGTACAAAAAAATAATCAACATAGTATTTAAACATAATTTACAATAAAGCTCTCTACTAAAGCAAAAATTGATATTATTTCCACCTTTAACGTCTAGAAAAAATCTTTTCTTCAAAGAAAAAACAAAAAATAATTTGCTTTTTGCTTTAGGCCTCATATAATCCCTCTTGTTATTTTATTTCTATAATAACAATTTTTATGAAAAAACAGGATTTTATTAAAGCAGTTGCTACTGCTGCAGGTCTTTCACAAGATGCTGCTGGAAAAGCTCTTAATTCTATGATCGAGGTAGTTACTGCCGAACTCAAAAAAGGTGGAGAAGTTAATATTACTGGTTTTGGTGCTTTCAAAGTTTCTGCTCGTGCAGCACGAAATGGAGTAAACCCTAAAACTGGTGCTAAGATCATGATCCCCGCTATGAAGTCTCCTGTATTCCGTGCAGGTAAAACTCTTAAGGAATCTGTAAGATAGTTTTTATAGGGAAAAAGACCATTTGTTTCGACAAATGGTCTTTTTTTTGACTTTAAATGCATATCTGATACAATTGAAACTAGTAATATTTATAGATTTACTTCTCCTATCCATGCTACAGATAGATATTTCCAATCTGGACTATGATGAACTCGTTCAGTTTGTGAATAACAATATTTCTGATTTTGGAAATTTTGATTTAGAAATTATCTTTAAAACGGATTATAATCAATCAAAAATTATTCGCGACCTTATTCTTCTCCTCTTTCGAGAAAATAAAATAGAAGTTCCTTGGAAGAATCGTTTTGCTCTCATCTCAGATGAGCTGGTAAATAACTCCATCGAGTACGGAAGTCTACCGCTGGATAAAAATCGCTTCACTATTCATTTTAGTAAATGCAATAATATCCTCAATATAAATATGGAAGTAAGTGATACAGGGCGTGGAATAGAAGCAAAGACCAGTCTCGAAATGGAAGATCTCAAGAAAAGTAAAGAATCTGAAGGATTTACCTGATATCTCGGAAAACGTGGACGTGGACTTTTCCAACTCGTTACGAATCTGGTAGATGAACTCTATTTTAAAGATGATCCTAATGGTGGACTCATTGTCGGAGTCAGAAAGAAAATGGAAATTATCCCACCATCAATCATATAATATATAAAACTTAATAATCCCCCTGAAGAAATTATTTCTTCAGGGGGATTATTTGAATAAAAATTATCTATCAACCTATTTTTGTAAAATCTGGATTTCGTCAGAACTTTGCAAGAATCTCTGGAGTAAATTGTTTTTTTAATTCTTCTGGAGCCATTTTTGGAAGATAAAAATCAAATACGGTAGTAATATCAACTCGACGTTCCACCAAAGCTGTTGGTGCACTTAATAAGTTGAAAACATATTCTCAATTTGACTGTAGTAATGCACGTGCTGCCGATTCATTTTTTATAGGAGATATTGGACGATTATTTCTTGAATCTATTATTTCTGTTTGTAATTTTGGAGTATCCACTCCTTTGTCTATTACTGTTTTTTTACTTTCTTCAGCTAATCCTTTCACTTCTCGTGTATTTATATTTCTTCATGCCATTAATGCATCTCCTTTTTCCATACGAGCAATTTTTTCTACTTCCGCATTTAATAATTTTATAGCTGCAGAAACTTTCCCCTTGGCATCAGTTTCTTGTGCATTTGTATTTTTTAACAGTCCAAGATCACTTTCTAATACCTGAAGATGTCATATCTTCTCTTTAAGGGATTCTCGTTGTTTTTGAAGTGTTATTTTTATCTCCTCAAAACCCTCTTTTGTGAGATCTGGTGATTTTAATTGTTTTGATAATGTGGCACGTTCGGTTTCTAGTAATTTAGTCAAAACCTCTACTTTTCACTTCGCAGAAACCCCAACAGTAGAAATTTCTGCTCGATGAAGTGCATCTTGAAGAGCTAAACTAATACGTGGCCCTGTGAATTGATCACCTCAAACAAGTGATTCTGGATTCACATGGAAGCCATGTTTTTCTAGTTTCTCAAAACATTCTCAGATTTTTAAACTTTGAATATTTTCAACACTACCATATACTGCGCTATGGAGACGAGCTCCTAATGCAGTATTAATTTCCGTATGCACTTTTCCTTGTAATTCCTGGAAATACTCTGGACTTATCTTTCCATTTGTTTTCTCGAGAAATTCAAGTTTCTTCAGAATAATATCTGCCCAATCCCCTCAAACAGTTCCGCGATCAAGATTAATTTTACTATTTGGTCCACTAAGATACGTATCTATATCCTTCGCTAAAAGACTATTTGTTTTCTTTAATTCTTCTAAAGAACTCGGTCTTATTTTTGCACTTTCTACAATTTGTTTAAGAGCCTTACTTTCATCCATTCCCATAATTCCACTTTCCATAAGAGCTCTTCGTTTTTCTGCTGTGAGCATATCTTTTTTACTTCATCCCGCCTCTTCTGCTGCCTTTTTACCAGCATCTACTTTTGCTTTCAAACTTGCTGTTGTATTCTCATACACTCATTTCCCTGAATGATGACTCGCAAGTATTTCAGCTTTTTCAATTGAAGTCAGATGAGCCTCTGGAGACATGAGCCCTTTTTCTTTGAGAATTTTTTCAGCTTCTATTAAACGTTCCGTATCAGAAAGATTTGCATTTTTCAATACTGTCTCCGGAGAAATTCCAGAACGTGCTTCGGCCTGTAATTTCTTTGCTTCTTTTTCCAATATTTCTTTGACTTTCAGGATCTCCGCTTCTTTGCCTGGATAGGTTCCATCTTTTATTGCTTGGTCCATTTCTTTTATCGCACCACGAACTTGTGCTATCTTTTCTATGGATGAAACTCCAGCTGTTTTGAGAAGTATAAGTGTTTTATTGAGCGTAGACGCTAGTGCCATCCCTATAAGTGACTCAGCTGGTCCATTGAGAATTTTATCTGCTGCCAGAAATACATTTTTGGCACGAGCTGCTTCTTTACCAAGTTCAGCAGCTTGCTCGGCTCGTTTCGATCCTGTCGCTCATCGCTCAGCAAACTTGGCTGCAATTCTTTCTGCTTGTGCAGTTTTCCCTCAGAGACTCGAGACTTTTCAAGCAAGCATCATACCTCATTTCATAAGAGTAAGTGCTCCAATAACATTCCCTGCGAGTTGTCCTATAGCATCAGCTTGTTTGTTTGGAGGAAGTGCCATAATTTTGTCCCATTCCTGTTTCAGAGCTTTACTAACAGCATCTCACATTCCTGAGAAACCATTTTGCTCTACAAAATCATACACTTTCCCCATTTGATTAAATACCTGTCCAATCTGAGCATTCATTTTTTCACTATTTGTAGTATCTCATCCCATACTTTGATATCAGCTCACTATATATTTTCCCATAAAAAGAGTCAAGTCTGCTACTCCTGTAACCATTCCTTTCATAACATTATATCCTCATTTTACTTCACCAACTACCCCGTGCATAAGATTATGAGTAGCTTGTGGTAGATCAGTAACAGAATTTTTTATAGCCAATAATGAATTTGGCTCTCAGAGCTTCTGTCACGCACATTGTTCTAACTGAGAACGAATAGCTATATATCGATCATATCCATTACCCGAGAAAACTATATTTCTACAATCTTTATCGAGTTGTATAATAGCCTCACTCGCAAGTTTTTTCGTACTAGTGTGTGCTGATTCATATAATGCTTTTCCTGTATCTCCTCAAAGAGCACCTACTACATCATCTGTAATGACATTGAAAAATCATGTATTTTCGTCTCGGCTTGTTCGAATATTTTTCATTCATTCCTGAACTCATTTAAGTCGAATTTCATATCTCGCTAAGATTTTTTCAGGAGTCATATTTACTTCGATTGCTTTCGCAACTTCCTGTGGTTTTTTTTGTGAAGTCTGAACACTCTTTTCAAGAGCCTCACGAGATGGAACTTGCGATTCTTTTTTTTCCGGTCATTTTTGTACTTCTGTGCTCATATATTTTATAAGAAACTAATAAGATACTGACTTTGTTTCTGTTCTTCGAGGCGTTCTTGGAGTTCTTTCTCACGATTTATTCGAACCAATTCCGATGCTCTTGAAAGTCCGACTATTCGTTCATCTCGTTCGACTGATTGTGTCGCTCGGACAAGAAGATTGGCAAGTTCTATGAGATCATCTCCGATGAGTAATCCTCTTTGAATTGCATCGATCATCCATTCAGCATCCTCCCATTCTCCTCTGAGTGGATAGAGAATCTGAAGAACATTTTCTGCGAGATTATATTGATTTTCTTCCATATAAAGTACATTGTAAAATATTTTCTGGTATCAAGATAACATTTTTCTGCTTAAAACACAAATAATGAGCACTTTTGGGGAACAAAAAAAGGGTATCTTTTCAAAAAAAGATACTCTTTCTATAAATTCAAAGAAATTTTTATTTAGAATTTCCATTCATTACCTCTGAAATATTTTCCTCTTCATACTTTCGAAACCAGGTCAATTGGCGTTTCGCGTAGTTTCTATTCCCCTGCTGGATTTTACTTTTACATTCTGCCAAAGTACATTTCCCATCGAGATATTCGATTACTTCCTTGTACCCAATAGTTCCGAGTCCTTTACAATCTGGGGTATATCAGAGATCGAGAATCTTCTTCACTTCATTTACCAGTCCTTGTGTGAACATTTCTTCTATACGGACATTGATTCTATCATAGAGTTTTGGACGATCTCCATCATACGGAGTCAAGAAAAGTATATCAAAAAGTGGTTCTTTTTTTACTCGGAGTTCGGATTTTGACTTCCCTGTTTTCTCCAGTACTTCGAGTGCACGAATCACCGCATGGTGACTATTTGAATGAATCGTTCCTGCATATTCTGGATCCAGAATATGTAACATCTCCCAGAGATATTCATTTCACTTTTCTTGTCGAATCATATCCATTTTTTCACGATATTCCCAATCTGGTTCCATAGCTGGTATATCAAAGTGGAATGCAATAGAATCAATATATAGTCCTGTTCCTCCACAAAGAATAGGAATCTGTCCGTTCCCATGAATCCGCTCAATGATGGAAAATACTTCTTTCTGATAGAGTCCTACGGAATATTCCTCATCAGGATTTTGTATATCGATCATAGAATGAGAAATTCATTGCATCTCACTATGTGTAATCTTCCCCGTTCCTATATCCATATGCCGATAAATCTGCCGTGAATCTGCACCGATAATTTCTGTTTTCAAATGTTTTGCAAGCTCTATAGAAAGAGCTGTTTTCCCACAAGCAGTCGGTCCATAGATGATGATGATTTTTGGGAGCAGAGAAGGAGTTATCAGAAATTCCTCCACTTTCTGTAAGATGGTTTGCATTTTCTTGTATTTTTCATATAGTACGGTCGTTTTCTGTGTTTGATACTACCGATTTTCCAGAGAAAAGCAAAGAAATATCATTTACATTTGTCCCCGTAGTTCAGTGATAAATAATGCACTAGCTCCAGTTGCAGGCACAAGGTGAGATTCCATTACAGAAGTTACATCATTTGTCCCCGTAGTTCAGTGGATAGAACAGGGCACTCCTAAGGCTCAGACACTGGTTCGATTCCAGTCGAGGACACCATTGAAGCTACCTATACGACGATTACAAAAACGGGGTTTTCAGGGGGAAAACTGCCCGAGAGCGACGATAAACAGTTTATTTGTTGCCACTTGACGAGTTTTTTCCCCTTGAAAGCTTTTGATACTTTTGGCTACAAAAGTATATAAAATAAGGAAATTCTGTGTCAAGTTCGAAATGATAAATATCTATACCTTAAAAAACTTAATCTCTATTATTTAACTTCTCACCTCTCAATTTATGAATACTCGTCTTCTCAATTTTCTGCTCATATTTTTTATCACTCTTCTCGCACTCAATTGGATTCTCCCCAATCCTGCGAAAAATACCACTCCTCAAAATGAGGTGATTTTGAGTGTCGGAGCTTCTTCATATATCAGTCCCGATATCCCAGTAATCGAGATACATAATACTACTGCAAAAAGTATCACTTTCGATACTTGTCGTGATTTTAATATCAAAAAAGATCATAATCTCCTGACTAATCCTCCGAAAGATTTTTGTAAAACCATGACTATTCAAAATGGTGCAAAAGAAAAAATCAATCTTTCTTCACTCTATATCGTCTTTCAAACACCAGGAAAATATGAATTCAGTCTGATAGTAGAAGGGAAAACTTCCTATACTGACACGCTTAGTGAAACACCGGGATTTCTTCGTTCACTTTTTAGAAATCTCTTCTATGCACCTATCTACAACCTTTTTGCTTTTCTTATAGCAACGATTCCTGGGTACAGTTTCGGCCTTGCGATCATCCTCGTGACGATTACTATTCGAATTCTTCTCCTCGTACCACAGCATCACATCTTGGCGAACAGCAAGAAAATGCAGGCAATACAACCAAAAATCAAGGAACTTCAGGAAAAATACAAAGGTGACCAAGCGAAGATTGGTATGGAACTTATGAATCTTTACAAAGCAGAACAAGTAAATCCGCTCGGATCCTGTTTGCCACTCTTGATCCAGATGCCACTCTTGATAGTTCTCTACTGGGTCGTACTCGGGATTACCGATTTTTCCAACAATTACTATCTCTACAGTTTCTTGAAAGATTTCGATATCTCCAGAATCAATACAGCTTTCTTTGGCATTCAGCTCCTCTCCATCGGTGGAATCACTGGAATCATTCTCGCTCTCGCCGTTGGTGGAGCTCAATGGTTTCAGATCAAACTTTCTCTCCCAAAAGAGGATGATATAACGAAACTGGAGAAGATGGAGAAAAAAATTATCGAGAAAAAAAATGGAAAATATAGTGAAGCGGAGCCTTCCTTTATGCCCGATCCAAGTGTTATGAATAAATTTATGCTCTATGGAATGCCTCTAATGATTGCTGTTTCTACCTATTTTTTCCCTGCAGGAGTCGGAATCTACTGGCTCATCGGGACACTTTTCATGCTCGTACAACAAATCGTGGTGAATAAAATGGCTGATGCCAAAAAATAATATTTATGTTCAAAAAAATCCAAAAGTTTTCCCTACAGAAAACTTTTGGATTTTTTTATATGTTTTCTTAGCAATCATTTACACAAGAGTTTTTTATAGTCATTCAAGAACATATTTGCAAGATAGTACTCTGAAAAGGTATAAAACTCTTGAAAAATCACAGAAAATCAGTATAAAAAGAAGGCTCTTCCGTATATCGCTTTGGTAGATATCTCAAAAAGAATATACTACACAACATTACTCCTCTCATAAAATATACCCTATGGAAAAAGATATATTTCTCAAAGCATTATGACTCCAGAGTCCTTGGTATATCAAAGAGTTTGCTTTGAGTGTAGAGAATCAAAGGCTCGATATACACCTTGATTTCGAGAAATGAGCAAAGTTTGAAAATAATGATGGAGATATGGTTACTACTGAACAAACAGAACAAAAGATTTGGAAACATCTCTTCTTCTGGCAGTATCCAACCTATCTTCATGTACGGGTCCCGAAGCTTAAAGATACCTCATGAAAGGTTCAGATGATATCTCTTCCTTGGGCACGGGAAGGAAGTGGGTTCACTCTTTTATTCGAATCAATCATACTGGAACTCGCAAAACATATGCCACTATCGAAATTAGCAGAACATATGGAGGAAAATGACGAAAGACTTATGCGGATAATTACTTACTATACCGAAAAAAGCAAGGAGAAAGCCGATTACAGCGAAATAACCAAATGATGAATTGATGAAACATCCAGAAAAAAAGGGCATAACTACGA
>CAVVTN010000010.1:0-62335 GCA_963751115.1 uncultured Candidatus Altimarinota bacterium | reverse complement strand
TTTTTGTAAGTCCGAGTCTGCAAGAGTGACTCCCTACAACCGTTATAGAAGCATTATTGGCAAAGTGTATAGTAGTAGCAACCGAGGTTGGTGGGACACGAGAGATATCGCAAAAAGAAGATCTCATTCTCGTTGCTCCAAATGATATATCTGCTTTATATGATGGTATAAAAGAGGCGCTGGAAAAGCATCAAACTATTTCTGGGATATCCTACGAATCTGTACAGGAAAGATTCGATTCTGGGAAGAATATCGAGAAGATGTATGAGGAATATAAGAATATACTTGGCACAAAATAGATACAGATAATCTCTCTGAATTATCGTGAGAAATTATCGAAGAAAAGTGAAATCATATATTTGTAATACTATCTATTTTAGAAAAATTTCTGGTGTATAATAAATGCATCAAGATAGACCTTTGTTTTATTATTTATCAGATTGTAAAATAAACTTGATTTTTATAAAAGTTTGACTAAACTAATATTAGTAATTTACTTTTAGTTTAACTAAAATATCTATGTATTATATAGAGAGATTCATTGAAGAAGACATCGTAAAATATATGGATCATAAGGAATACATCGCTATTATTTGACCGAGACAGGTAGGGAAGACAACCTTTATAAAGAAACTAAAAGAGGGATACTCAAATAGTTTTTATTATAATTTCGAGGATTTTACTATCAAATGAGAGTTTGAGAAAAATCCTATTGCTTTTATAAAAGGACATCTTATGAAAGATGGTAAAGTGATACTATTTTTTGATGAGTTTCAGTATGTAGCAGATGCTGGAAATATACTGAAACTTATTTTCGATACTTTTGAGAGTTCCGTTAAAATTATTATCACTGGTTCATCGAGTCTGCATCTGAAAGAAATAGGAGCAAAAATGACAGGCAGAATGTTTAGTTTTGAGATGCAATGACTGAATGTTGATGAGATTTTAAAGTATAAAAATACCGCCTTTTACCATACTAAAACTCAACTGCATGAGAGTATAAATATACTTGATCTCGTGATAAAAAAAGATGCTTTTCTCAAACTCCAAGAGGCCTTATTTCTCCCTCAAATAAGACAAGTAGTAGATGAGTATATTATCTGGGGATGAATGCCCGCTATCGTGAAAGTGGATAGTCATGAAGAAAGGAATATGGTACTGAGTAACTTTACACAAAATTATATAAACAAAGATATAGTCAATCTCCTGAAAGTACGGAATATAGATAAGTTTTCAAATCTCATGCTTACCTTATCCATCATCATCTGACAGCAGGTTGTTATAGAGAACCTCTCCAATGATTTATGAATAAATATCGTGACTCTCAATGAATATCTGAATTATTTGAATAATACCTTTATTAACGTTCTCATAAATCCCTACCATAAGAACAGTCTGAATGAGATCAGAAAACAAAAGATAGAGTATTTTTATGACCCTGGTATCAGAAATTATTTGATCAAAAACTTTAATAATCTGGATGTCAGGTCCGATATCTGACATCTCATGGAGAACTATATTTTCCTCAGGCTCAGTACACTCAAAGAGTCATATCTCTCTATGAATTATTGGAGAGATAAGAGCGGAAATGAGGTGGATTTTATCATAAAAGTACATGACAAAATAATTCCCATAGAGATAAAATACCAAAATCTCAAAAAACCAGAACTTACAACGGGGATGAAAAAATTCAATGAACTTTATGCTGATGAGGTAAGATATTCCATTGTCATAACAAAAGATTTCCTCGATATATACGAATATAGTGGAAAAAATTACTACTTTATTCCCTATTACATGATATAGGATGGGCTTGGATATTCTACGAATCTATACAGGAGAAATTCGATTCTGGGAAGAATATTGAGAGGATGTATAGGGACTATAAAAATATACTGGGCAAAAAATAGATACTGATAATCTCTCTGAATTATCGTGAGAAATTATCGTGAGAAAAGTGAAATCATATATTTGTAATATTATCTATCTTGGAAAAATCTATGGTGCGTAAAAAAATATATTTTCTCATAAACTCACTGGAAGGAGGTGGGGCAGAACGAGTCATTACCAATATGGCAGAAAAATTTTCTCGGGATATGGACGTCACTATATTTACTCTGAAGGATGTGAATTTCTACACTCTTCCAGAACATGTGCAGTACAAGGCACTATCTTCTGTTCAAAATAATATTTGCATGATATTTATGATCCCGTGGTATGTGTACCACTTTCGGTCTTTGTTAAAAAATACCGATTTTTCTGGTGGAGTGAGTTTCTTGGAGATTGCGAACTTTGTCCATATCTTATCGAAGAAAGATGCTATTATTTCTTTTCGTACAAATATCTCTCTTTTCACGGGATTGGTCGGGAGATTATATATTGCAGGTATACGATGGCTCTATCCACGAGCGAGGCAGATTATCGTCAATAGTGAGGAAAATCGTTTCGATCTCGCTAGATATCTCCATATATCTCTTGAGAAAATAGTAACAGTATACAATCCGATTGATGAAGTAAAGATTCATACACAAGTAGAGTGACAAATATCTGAAGAGATACGAGTGAGATTACAGGGCAAAAAAGTTTTCATAACAACGGGGAGATTGGTTTGGTTTAAGCATCATGCGAAGATTATAGATTCTCTTCGAAGGGTATATGATACGGTGGATACAGATTGGATATATCTCATCTTGTGAGATCGTCCAGAGAGACAAAAACTTGAAAAAATGACGAAAGAATTTTGACTCACAGAACATATTATCTTTCTTGGGGCACAGAAGAATGTATTTCCATATCTGAAAAATGCGGATTATTTTCTCTATGCATCTCAGGTAGAATGATTCCCCAATGTTCTTATAGAAGCGATGGCATGGAATACGGTTCTGAGTTTGTCGATGAGATGAAACACCAAAAGTGTCATTTCACGGAAGTGCCAGTGAACGTCACCTATACCGATGATACCCTCGCAAAAGGACAGCACCTCGGAGGAATCTGGAGAATCGTCACGAAGATGATTTGGAAGAAGTTTTTTAGTTAGGGGATCAAATTGACTTTTTTACGAAATGGCTATAATGGCTCTTAATATAATTTCTTACTATAGGAACTATGAATATGAAAACTATTTCAGCCAAAGATGCAAAAAATTCATTTGGAAGTTTTTTAGATTTGGCACAACGAGAGCCAGTAATGATAACAAAACGGAATCGTCCTGTGGGGATATTTTTCTCTATGCAAGATGTTGAATCTATGATCCAGGTAAGTGAGTCTTTTAAAAATGATATCCATACAGGAATTCTTTCAGGGATCGCCGATACTGAATCTGGTCGTATCACTGAATATAATTCAGAATATATAAACGACTTAAAAACTCAATTAAAAGCCAGATTAACATTAGCCACTCATTAATATTTTCGATGAAAACTTATAAAATAGTATTTACTGAAACTGCTCATGAGTGTTTACTGAGTATAGCTGAATATATAGGCTTGGATAATCCAATGAGAGCAGAAACATTTATCGAAGAAATCGTAGAGTCGTTATATAAAACGCTCTCTATTTTCCCATTTGCAGGGAAGGTTTATGAAGAAATGGAAGAAGGAATCGAGATACGGAGTTTATCCTATAAAAATTATGTGAGTTTTTATAGAGTCAGAAATGAGAGAGTTGAGGTGCTATTCATATTTAATTCAGCACAGAACATAAAAAATATCCTGATGAATATAACACATCCAGTTATATAGAACATTAATAATATCACTATATCTACCTGACGATGGACGGTATGGAATACGGTTCTGAGTTTGTGGATGAGATGAAACACCAAAAGTGTCGTTTCACGGAAGTGCCAGTGAATGTGACCTATACTCTTATCTCATACAAGAAGACCCCAAAATAGGGTTCGTATTCTCACACAAGAAGACCTTGAAATTTGTAAAATCCGTATGTCATAGGTATCATTAACCTATGAATGCTATGTATACTGATAATAATCTCCGTACGGTTACTGACTTGGTCAGTTTCCTAAATAATCCAGTAGTGACGGATGTCATACTTACGGGAACGCTCGAAGAACGATCGGACTGGATACTCGAGCGTCTTTTACGCTTTAAATACCTTACTCTTAAAAAGAAAGATAAGGGGATAATAATCCAATATATTGGGCGTATGACGGGACTTGCAGAAAAACAAGTTGATCGATATATCCGTGCTTTCAAGGTGTGACAGAGACTTGGTCATACATATTCTCGTAGGGTATTTCCTATTACTTACACAAGAGAAGATTCCTGACTTCTTGCTGAAGTCGATAATGCGACTGGAAGACTATCCTGAGGACTTACTATTGCACTCATGAAAGATGAGTATCTTATCGGAGATATACGATTTGTTCGTCTCAAAGATATTTCTGTTGCTCAGTTGTATCGTCTACGTTCCACTTCCCATTACAAAGAGGAATCATTAGTTGTTGGAAAAACCAAGAGTGTGAATATTCCTATCGGAATCCGTATGAAACCAAATCCAGAAGGACTCCCATGATTCATACGGGTCGATACAGTACATCAGGGAGATCTGAATGGAGAAAAATGAGTATACCACGTTAATCTTGTAGATGAAATAACTCAGTGGGAAGTAATGTTTGCAGTCGAGAAAATCTCCGAACGATTTCTCTTACCTCTCCTCAAATGAGCACTCGCTACTTTTCCATTTGAGATAAAAAATTTTCATTCGGACAATGGAAGTGAGTTCATCAACTACAAGGTGGCAGCACTTCTTGAAAAACTCAGAGTTTCTCAGACTAAGAGTAGAGCAAGAAAGAGTACAGACAATGGACTTGTGGAATGTAAAAATGGTGCAATTATCCGAAAGGAATTCGGACACTGGCATATTCCTGGAGTATTTGCTCCAAGAATCAATCGATTCTACATGGAACATTTTATCCCATATCTCAATTTCTATCGTCCCTGTCATTTCCCCGAGAAGGTATGTGAAGAAAATGGGAAAGTGAGAATTCTCTATACGTTGAAGAACTGTATGACACCTTACCAGAAACTTATCTCACTTCCTAACTGGGAATCTCATCTACGAAAGGAATTCACAAAAGAGTTACTCCAAAGACTTCAGAAAAGAAAAACACCACTTCAGGCTGCGAAAGAAAAGAAAAAAGCAAGAGATGAACTCATGAAAGTTGCTCTTCCAAAGTTTCTCAATATACTACCTGTAATTATGACAGACGGATAAATCGATTTCAGGGTCTTCTTTGGATGAGAATATACTCCTATACCGATGATACTCTCGCCAAATGACAACACCTCGGAGGTATTTGGAGAATCGTCACGAAGATGATTTGGAAGAAGTTTTTTAGTTAATAAAATACACCTATGCTAGACGGTATATATAAAAAAATAAAAAAAGCACCGCAATTTCTGAAATTTTTTTTCATTGGAGGTTTTTTTGCTTTTTTGGATCTAGTAATTCTCTATATTTTTACTGATATATTCGGGTGGTTTTATCTGTATTCAACAGTATTTTGATTTATTATTGTTACGAGCATTGCTTTTTTTATTCATAAACGATTTACATTTCAGTGCAAGAGAGAAGATCGTTTGCGACAATACACCCTCTTTTTCCTTGTAAATATTGTTGGACTTGGAGTTTATTCTTGAATCTTATATGTATGAGTCGAATATCTAGGGATTTTTTATCTTTATGTTGCCATAGTCGATAAGTTTCTTGTTTTCATATGGAACTTCCTTGCTAATAAATATATTACTTTTCGTATTCATTCTCATGTTTAAAAAACTTTCAATCCTTATACCCGTTTATAATGAAAAGGATAATATTTTAAAAATTCTCGAAAAGATAGAAAATATAGAACTCCCTTTCAATATAGATAAGGAGATTATTATCGTGGATGACTATTCTACTGATGGTACGAGAGAAGTTCTTAAATCACTGGAAGAGAAATATAAGATATTTTATCACGAGAAAAATAGAGGAAAAGGTGCTGCTCTGCGTACTGGATTACCAGCGGTTTCTGGTGAGTACGTAATAATTCAGGATGCAGATCTTGAATATGACCCCGAAGATTACATTCCCATGCTCAAAAAGCTCATCTCTGAGAAATTAAAAGTATTATATGGCTCAAGACGCTTGAAATTCCAAAATCAATATTCCCATTTGTCTTTTTTACTTGGGGGAATTATTCTTTCTATACTCACAAATGTATTATACCGCCAAAAAATTACAGATGAACCTACTTGCTATAAGCTGATAGAATCAGAACTTCTTCGTTCTCTAGATTTGGAATGTGAACGATTTGAATTTTGTCCCGAAGTTACAGCAAAAATTGCACGACTTGGATTTAAGATATCTGAAATTTGAATTAATTATTATCCGAGGTCGATTGAAGAAGGGAAAAAAATTAAATGGTTTGATGGATGGGAAGCTATAGCTACGCTTTGGAAGTACAGAAATTGGAAAAAATCTAATATTAACAAATAATTATGGCCTATTCATTTTTTCGAAAGCTGACTATTTTCTCTATAGGAATATCTTTTTCTTTTCTAGGAGCCAATACTATTTGGGCTGCTGGATTTCAAATAGATCAAACAAATTATTCCACTTACCTTGCAACTCAGGCAGGTACTTTTTCTACGGAGTGAAAAAATATTACATTAAATGGGAGTGGGGAATCTGTAATGATAGTAAAAACTGGAGATATTCATGACACCATTGATATAGCAGAATTTTCGGATTTCTCGTATAAATGACAGGCACTCGTATTTTTATGGAAAGTTCGTTGACAGGAATATTCTCCTTCGAACCAAATGCAACTTGCTATTCAGAATGGGATAGTAAAACTTCCCCAATCACTTACGCTTGATAACTTTGATTTTATCGGGTTTGTATTTTTTGATCCATCAATCACATTTTCTTCTATAGATCTAAGACAGGAGGATTTTTCTGACAAGATGACTACTTTTATGGCGCCAGAACTCGTAAAACCATCAACTATTAATCTCTTGTATGGTGCAAAATTTTGATCCACTCCATTTGTTATGATTCTTGGAATTCTTGCAATCTTATTTTTCTGAGGTCTTATTTTTATTAATCGAAAATGGGCATTCATTTCTCTCCTCATACTTTGGTTACTTTTTGATTTACGGTATTCATATGATCAATATTCGATACTAAAAACAACATACAATAGTTTTATTGCGCCAAATATCCCTCAAGAAAAAATCTATTATGATTTCTATAATCTCTACGGATTTATTCAGGAATCTAAGAAATATATACAAGGAGATGTCAATTTCTATGCTCCAAGAGCTTGGCCATTTCAGTATAATTATGAATATCAGATCTACCCACTGAAGACTACTTGGCAAACGACAGATAAAAAATATTATGCAATCTTCCAAGTAAATAACGTAGAATTGAAAAATGAAAAAGAATTATTTATCGATGGAAAGCTTATCGATGCTAATGTACAACTAATCTATCGATTTGATCAGAATTCTTATATCTTAAAGAAAAATTAATTATGTTTCTCTATATATTTGCAAATCTCCTCCTCCTCCTTATCGGGCTTGGGATTATTAATATGCTTGATAAAAATAATACGCTGACACTTATCGAAAAATATGTTATGGGTTTTATTCTAGGAATAGCTATTAATAGTTTTCTCCTTTTTGTTTTTGGATGGGCACAGATATCTATTGGTTTTGTAAAATACATAGACATCTTCTTTGTTCTTATTATTTGATTTATAAATTATCGAAAAAATCTTTGGAAGAGATTGATACTAGTAACATTTACGACACCAAAATTTACAAAACGAGATCTTATTATTATCCCTTTTCTCATACTCATTCTTTTCAAAGCATTTTTTAGCCTTTTTAATTCTGTCAATGTACCTTCATACTTCGATGATGAAAGGGGAAATTGGAATATTAAATCGAAAATTATTTACCACGAAGGTGTGATTAATACTTCCTCGGGGACTGAAACATATATGGGCGGAGGTACACATATAGAATACCCATTGAATTTTATCCTTTATAAATCATATATTGCTGATTTTATGGGAGGATGGAATGATTCTTATATTAACCTCATTACATGGATTCTGTTTAATCTTACTATTATCTTGTTGATCTTTTCTTTCCATGACAGAGTATTTGGAATAATTGTAGGCTATCTTATATATTCGATTCCGCTTATTGTTTGGCATTCTGGGGCATCATATTATGATCTTATGTATGCTTGTTTTTACCTGCTTTCTATTATCTTTTTCTTACGGTATATTGAAAATAAGAATGATATTTTTCTTATCGTTATAGGAATATGTTTATATTCTGCAATTTTTACAAAGAATGAGGGGATGATATTTATCGTTCCAAGTATAATACTCGGACTAGGATACTATCTATTTACTCAGCATTCTTTAAAAAAACTCTGGTATGTAATTCTACCGATGTTATTTATTCTTCCGCATATGATTTTTCGATGAATATATCATCTCCCATTCAATCCAACTGCTGCTCAAGCAAGTTATGGTTTTCATTCAGATTCCTTACACTTATATTACACATATTTTACCCAATGGGGGAGTTATAATATTTTCTGATACATATTTCTGATTTTGACTATTTTCTTTTTTCGTGATCTTATAAAAGAGAAATACAGAGGTATTACTATTTCTATCAGTAGTCTTATATTTGCAATATTTTTAGTGTTTTCATTTACGAATAATTATCAATTTCTCCTTGATCAAACGACTATTAATCGTACACTCCTTGTCATAATGATGAGTACTTTATATTTTTATTCTTATCTTACGTATGAACGATTGAAATAATACAGAAAAACGCGGAACCTCTTTTTGACAAAGAAAACTTTCATTTCTCGATAAGATTATCTATAAAATGCGTCTTTCTCGAATACTCGGAGGTACTGATTTTACTGATAAGATTGTTGCTGATACGGGTTGTGGGTATGATTTTCAGTTTCTGAGAGCCATTGCACCAAAAATCCAAAAATGATATGCGGTTGATCTTTCTTTGAATCACGAAAATATTCCTGATAATATTGAGATAGTTGAATCAGACTTAAATGAGAGGATTTGACTCGATAATAACTCGCTCGACATAGTTACTTCTATGGCGATCCTAGAACATTTGAATATTCCGGAACAGTATTTGAAAGAAGTGTACAGAATACTGAAGCCACAAGGTACACTTATTATGACAGTTCCATCTATATATGCTAAACCAGTATTAGAATTTCTCGCATATAAACTCTGAGTGATTTCTGAAGAAGAGATTTTGGATCATAAAGAATATTATGATAGATCTAAATTAAAAGATATATTGAAAAAAGCAGGATTTTCTGCAAAAAATATCAAACATTCTTATTTTCAATTCGGGATGAATAATTTTGTAATTGTGACTAAATAATAATTATGCCCAAAGTTTCTATTCTCATCTGCTCCTATAATGCTGGAAAATACATAACGAGCACGATACAAAGTTGTCTCGACCAGACATATGCTGACTTCGAGATTCTTATCCTCGATAATAATTCTACTGATAAAACGCGAGAAAATATTCGAGAGTTCGATGATTCAAGAATCGTACTTTTTGAGGGTCAGGAAAATATCGGTCCATATACGGGACTGAATTACTTGCTCGAAAGGGCAAAAGGGGAGTATATAGCCATCCAAGACCATGATGATATCTGGCATCCAGAGAAGCTTGCACGACAGGTTGATTTCCTCGATGAATATAATGAGTACGTCGGATGTGCCTGCACGATGGTTATGTACTATGAAGCGGATAGGAAGTATTTCGAATACTATCTCGGCGAGAAGACCGATTATGCGCTCCATCCGAGCATAGTGTACCGAAATCGTCCAAACCTCCGCTATGACGCGAATATACCATATATGACCGATGCATATTTCCTGAAACAGACGCTTTGCGCAGGACAGAAGCGAATCCATAATCTCCGCGATCCGCTCGCACTTCATATCGTGAAATGAGCACATGGAAACTATAGTTATAAATGGTTCCAACTCAATATGGCAAATATTCGCCGAATTATCCAGGTTCACGGATATTCACTCTATAGTTTGGTGGTTCTTGGGTTTGAAATCCAGAGAAAACTTTTCTATCCAGCATTGAATAAAGTCTGAGCATTCAGTTTGATGGCACAGATTGAACGTTTTCCATTCCGTATATTTGGGAATAAAATTCATTCTCTCGATGCAAAAGTAGAGAATCCGATGATACAGAAACTTTTCTCATATCTGCTTGTAAAATAAATAGATCCCTCGTTTGCCGAGGCGAATAAGAGATTTTAAGATTTTTGTTCCAAAAGATGAGGGGGGAAACAGACCATTATCGGATCATGAGATCTGTGATAATCCGAGTATCAATTGTGTCTTCCCATGAAATGTATAACATTTTTTGTCTCCATGGAATTCACAGAGTATTGTCCTGAGTACGACCGAATATATTATCAATTGTAAGTTTCTCTTCTATGAGCGTAAAAAGTTCTTCTCTTCGTTCGAGAGATTGAGTGATATACATATCACATAAAATCGACTCACTAAAAATCCCTGTATCAGTAAATCTTTCCTCATAATATTCTCGATATCGCTTGGAATATCCATTGATACGGTCTATGGGTTGTTGTCGATAAAGAATCTTATACATACTCTATAGTAGATAGATGCTTTTCTTTTTTCGACATATTTTTTGCAAGAATATTTCCTTGTTCCTGGATATATTGAGCAGTAATATCTCGTGCTTCTTGTGGAGTATAGAATTTTGCTACCATATAAGTCTGAGGAGTTATATTTTATCTATAAATTTATTATATGAGTTTTTATAAAAAATCAAATTATACCCAAAGCAAATATCTCCTGTCAAAAACAAAACTTACTCGCCTCGGCAAATGAGAGATTTGAAAGTTTTTAATTAACCCCCACTAAACCACCAGCTCTGCTGGTGGAACCATCCAGGTTCTACCATTTCGGCGTAAAGTGTATATACTTCAAGTTAGCGAGGAACAAATAGAAGGGGCATAACGCCCCCCAATCTATGCAAACTCTTAACCATGAAGCACAATCTCATGTTCAGTGGGATTGTACATACCACATTGTGGTAGTACCAAAATATCGAAAAAACATACTTTTTCAAGGAATTCGTAAAGAAATAGGAGAACTCTTCAAAGAACTTTCCAAAAGATTCGATTTCGAGATTGTAAAATGAAACGTCTGACCAGATCATATTCACATGATTGCAAGAATTGCACCAAAATACTCCGTTGCTGATATCATGGGAAAACTCAAATGAAAGAGTGCTATCATTGTACATAATCGGTTTGGAAAGAAGAAAATGATAAGTCAGAAAAGTTTCTGGAGTAGATGATACTTTGTCTCCACCGTCTGAATCGATATCGAGATGATAAAAAAGTATGTTGCTGACCAGTGGAAATGTGATAAATATACAGACTGATCTCAGCTTGATTTTAACTGGTAACTCCCTATAATGAACAGAATGCCCCATATTTAGCCCCTTCTAGGGGCTCTTCGCTTAATACTACCAGCTCTGCTGGTAGATACTTACTTCATATGCCATCTATCTTAGTATCTCTCTAGTATAGAGATGATATTTTCCGTGAGTTTTTCAAATTGTACTTTTGAAATCTCTAAATTTTCTCGGGTTCCAGTAACGCTTGGGAAATCCTCTCAAGGAATAAGGTTAAAAATTGCCTTACTCTTCATCTGTCATTCGGCAGGAAGCTCTCAAAAGTCTTTTATGTCCATAAGTGAAGATTTCCAAGATTTTTCTACGAGTCCATTTTTACAGTGTTTTTCAGACAGAAATTCTTTTATCGATTGTGGAATCCTATCAATCCACTCTTGGTGACTTTTTATTGGTTGCTTTCGGTATTGATTGTATGAATTTATTATATATCAGATAAAGAGTCATTCTCAGGATAAGACTTTATTTTTCTGAATATTTCATGATAGTGCTTCTCAGGTATTCTTCCAGTTTCTTTTCCACCCCTCAAGAGTTGTTCATAAGTTCTCGATGCCCTGAAGAGAAAACATGTCAGGCATGAGAGGAGTTATGAAATAATCGGTTCCAAGCAAAGTAATTCTATTGAGTAAATCCAAACTTGGTGATACGTCTATTATGAATATATCTATCTGATCACTGAGTCATTTTTCTAAAAGGAATCTCTGGATGGCACTGGTTTGAAAGTATCAGATTTCCTGTCATCAGGCAGCCTGATTATATGCTGATATAAGCAAGTCTTGAAATCGGGATAGTTTTATGCTTCATGGGAGGATTGAGAGATTCTCCTGTATATTTTGAAATCATATCTTGAGATTTATATCGGCTCATCAGTCCATAATTCACTTGAGTACTCAGTAGATGTTGTCTTCACTTTGCAACAAGATATGAGAATCTTCTCATAATGCTAATCTTGACATATTACACTGTGGATCAAGGTCTATGAGGACAGTTTTATATCACTTTTCAGCAAACTTTACAGCCGTATTATAGGCTATGGTTGTCTTTCCGACTCATCATTTATTATTGAAGAAAACAAGCTTCTTACTCCGAACAAATTTCATAATGTGATATGTTATGATTTATGAGTCAATATTGTATGAAAAAACACTCTCCTGTCAAAATCAAAAACCTACTCGCCCGTAGCTGGTAGAATACATTTTGTGCAGAAATGGAAAAACCTATTCGCCACGGCGAATAAGAGATTTTAAGATTTTTTGACCGAAAGAGATGTATAAAGCTCTTCGTATTGCCGTACCATCGTTTCTTGTTTAAATTTCTCGTCGAGAGAAACAGTGAGATTTTCTCGATTTTCGAGTATGTATTCGAATCATTTTTGTAAATCTTCAGTATCCTTGTATTTCGCTATATATCCATTCTCCCGGTGTCTTATGAGTTCCGGAACTCATCCGGTATTGAAAGTCAGGACAGGACACCCGCAAGCGAGGCTCTCCGCAACCACCAGTCCGAAACTGTCCGCGAGAGTCGGGTAGAGGAATACGTCCGCTGCACTGAAATAATCCGCCATCATATCGCTCGCGATCCATCCGAGTTCCCAGAAGTTTTCAGAAACCTTGTTTTCCTTATGATTTCCGACGGTTATGAAAAGCAATTCCTTGCTTGATTCGTATTCCTTCGCCATATCCTGAACGAAGGATAGTCCCTTGAGATTACTCTTATTTCCGCTTCCGGCAATGGAAATGACGATTTTCTTGTCTTTCGGGAGACCAAGTTTCTTCCTTATCACTGCTTTGTCTTTCTTTTGAAATACGCCTATGTCTATCCCGTTATAGATGGTTCTCGCGGTATTGTTCCCTATGATTTCGTTGTTTTTTATCTTCGTCGTCGCCCAGTTTGAAACCCCGACGTATTCTATGTTTGAACGGGTGAAGATTTCTTTTCTCTTGAGATAGGATTTATGGGTTTTATATGGGAATAGATTATTTTCATCGTTTCCGGATACCAACCAATCGTCATGAACCGTCATAATGATTTTCTTCGTCCTGCTGAGCTCCGGCAATATATTCCAATCGAAATATCCGCCTTGAATGCTATGTAGATGGATGATATCGATATCTGCGTAGTAGGGGAGAGATTGAAGATATCGCAAATCCATATGACCGGGCGTCATCCAATCAAAGAGAAAATTGAGCCCGACCGCGAGTTTGTACCGGAGATTTCTATAGAGCCATGAATCACCGGTTTTATAGATACCAACCGTTTTTCCGTCCTCGCCGAAATTATACCCGACGATTGTATGGTACTCGAACCGTTTCGGATCCAATCACTCGGCAATCGTTCGCAAGAGCTTCGCAGACCCAGTTCGCCCAGCGATGAGGTTTATGTTGAGGATATGGAGTTTGGGCATTATTGTTTGTTTCAAAGTATAAAAAGTATCTTCATAATGATATTTTTTACTTTCAGTATATCTAAAAAGATCGATGTCTTGTAGAGAAAATGTTTGAACGGATAGATTTTCATCCCTTGCATAAAGAAATCCAAGGCTTCTCGGTTTTTTCATTCCAAAGCGCTTATTTTGCTTCGTACTATATTCGTGAGATACAGCGTTTCTTTCGGATAGATATCTTTGAAGAGATTATAAACGAATATCATTTGCTCCAATCATTTTTTGAAATTCTTCGGTGATGAATTATTATTCTCGTGAAATCGATAAATAAGAAGTTTCTTCTTGGTGTGGTATACGATTGTCTCGGGGAATATACTGAGCCAGAACACAAAATCAAACGGTATGAACATTTTATCGCCATTGTATTCTTTGAGATCGATATTCTCCGTATATTTGAGAAGTTCTTTTTTAAAAATAACATTTCCAAATGATCGAATAGGCGTTTGTATTCACATAATCATTCCCTCAATCGTATACTTTTTCTTTCCTTCTTTTTGGAAAAATTCCGGAGTAGATATGGAGAGTATTTCTTTTGTCTTGTTTGTATGGTTACAAAAACTCACCCCAGTTGTTACAACTCAAACTTCCTTGTATTTTTCAAATATTTTCATTTTCTCTTCCAGATTATTCGGAGCATACATATCATCCCCCTCAAGAAAAGAGATGTATTGACTCCCTGGATTCACTTGTTTGATGAGGAATTTCATATTTTCCGCTAATCCCTTATTGGGAGAATGGTGCCAAGCCCGAATCTTTTCAGGATATTGTGCGACATATTCTTGGATAATCTCCCAAGTTGCATTAGCCGGAGAATCATCTCCGATCAGAATTTCCCAGTCGGTGAAAGATTGAGCAAGAATAGAATCAAGAGCTGATCTTGTGAAATTCTCTTGTCGATAGGTGGTGTGAATGATGGAGATTAGGGGCATTATTTTATTGCTTATAAAGAATTATGCATATGCATTTTTTCTTCAAAATAAGATATATTATGATATAAATTTGTATTATAAACATGTATGGTCTGGAGAATTCCATAGGAATATCCTAATTTTCCAGCCCTTAATAAAAGCTTTCCATCATCAGGTCCATAAGTTCCTACATATTCATATCATCCAGACTCTTCCCAGAAGCTACGCGATAAAAACCATGCCCCTCCTGCTATGCCAATAGGGTATGAAGGAAAATATAAAGATTCTTGATAATACCCATTATTTGTTTTAAAAAAATACGTTTCAAGAAATTCTTCTCAAAAAAGAAATAGATTTGCTGGCAATCAAAAATAATTTACTCACAAAATCCCACACATATTTTCCTTTCTTTCCTCAAGTTTTTTTACTCAAAATAAAAGTCTTTGAAAAAAGAATGGAACCTGTGGAGAAAATAAGATATCACTATCATAAGTAAATATACCATGAAAAGAAAGTCATGATAATGAATCCACGAGTGTATTTATATAGGTTGATTTACCCTTGTTTTCATAAAAACGAACAATCTTTACTGTATCTCAAAAATGAGCATATATCTCACTCTCCACTTTGCTCCAAGAATCTTCATTAAAGGTCCAGCCGGAAAACCCAATTTTAATAATATTTTCACAAGGAAAAACTTTCAAATATTCAGATAAAGATCTTATGGACTCCAGCTGGGTATAAAGAGAATCTTTATTAGGAACATATATGGTTTGAGCTAATATGATTTTTTTATATAATTCCTGTTCAACCCCCTTTTTTTTATTCATTCATCGAATATACCTCACCAAGAACCCTCCAGCTTTTATGGAAAGAAAAAAAATAAAGTACTTATGGAAATATTTTAATAAATATGAAAATATTTTGTGCATAAGGTTATATAATTAGAAAAACTACAGTTTCTGAAAAACAAAATATATACTCTTTGGAAAAATTTTATTCATAACCCAACGAATTGGGGATGTAAGTAGATATAAAGGAAGGATTATGAATTTTGCCTTTAGTGACATAAGAGCAGCCTCTCTAATAAAAATATAATTTATATAAGAAAGTATGTGTGGTGGATTTACTTCTGTTTCTCATCTTTGATTTAATAAATTACCTCTTTTTAGGGAGTATCAGAGTGTGATATTTTCAAAGAATTTTAATCATTGCTTTTTACAAAGAGAAAGCCCATATTGCCTTAATAAACTTTCTAGTTCCCCATCCATAAACATTCTTACATGATGTAATGTTGTCCAATATTCTGAATTAATCTTCAAAAAACGTTCTTCAGATTTCCAGTATGGCACTTCAATAATGAATTCCCCTCCTTTTTTTAAAACCCTTACTGCTTCTGATAGTACTATATCAAGATTATCTACATGCTCTAAAACATCCAATGATTGTATTATATCAAAAAATTCATCTTCAAAAGGCAAAATTTTTCAATCAACTTTAATGAAAGAGTGTGATGGATGTTTCCTGATGCACGCATCTATATTTGATTGATTAATATCAACACCATATACATGATTAGATTTATTGTATATTCCATGTTTATTATTAGCTTCTCAGCATCAAAGATCTAATATTTTCATATTTTTATTTGGTTACTTTCAAGATTAAAATAATATTTCAAGTCATAGGATTTTCTAAATAAGAAACTGGTTGTGGTCTTATAAAAATAAATAACATATTGACTATTAAGGCGACAATTGCTCAAAAGTATTTATTTTTTCTGTACACAGCAACTGTAAACATTTGCATGATATTCTGAATATTTGTTGTATCTCCTGTTATTTTAACAATCTCACTATTTTTAAAAATCAAAGGAATTGCATCTTGAAAGATATTATAATAATGTTTTGGATATGCATGATATTCCCAAACATGAGCAATTGTAATAAGCATATACCCCCCATTTTTTATTACTCTTTCTAGCTCTTGACCATAGAATTCAGGATTTTCAAGATGTTCGAATACTTGAGTTGATATAACTATATCAAAAACATTATCATCCACTGGTAACTTTCCTCAAGAGTAGATAGTATATCATTTATTGTATTCTGGGGAATCTCCAATATCTATACCGGTGTATTCCGTGATTCATTTTGTTAAAAAAATGGGTTTGTAAAGCATACTTCCACATCAGAAATCTAACACCTTATCTCATTTTTTTACATGTTTATCAACGAAAAAAGAAATTGCTTTTTTAAGGGATAAGAATGTTATTCTTGAAAAATTCAGAATACCAGGGTTGATGCGATCACCATGAAGGAAGAAGAAAATTTTTTGTAAAAACATGAGTAAAATAGTAAATAGATAGACTGCCCTAAATTTCTTATCTCTTTGTACAAAAGATATCGGATTGTCAGATTTTATCAACTATTTCAAAATATTGTTGAAAATCTTTGATTCAAGTAAGCGCACCATCCGATTCTATATGAAAAAGATGAAATCAAAATTCAGTTAACGTAGATAAAATCCTTATTGAATAAGAACGATAATCTGAATCTATTTTCTTATAAATAATTGGACTAAATTCAAATAATAATTTTATATCTTTATTATCGCTAAATATCTGTTTCATTCAAAGAATAGCATTATACTCAAAGCCTTCAATATCCATTTTGATGAAATCAATTTTGATGTTGTGTAAGAAATCATCCATTTTTACCACTTCTATCATTTCAGTTCATTTACAACTATGGTTTTCTCTCTTTATAAGAGAGGTTGCACCAGGATTGCACTCATCATAAAACAATTCAAAGTGAGATTTTTCTTTACCTACTCATAATTTATAGGCTTGAATATTAGTAAAACCATTTATTTCTATATTTCTCTGAAATTTCTCAAAGTTATTTTTATTTGGCTCAAAAGCTATAACTTTCCCTGATTCTCATACACGTTTTGATGCAAGTAACGAGTCATACCCAATATTTGCTCCAAGATCTAAAAAAACATCTCATTCTTTGAGATTATCTTTTATAAGATTACTTATATTTTCCTCCCAAACTCATTTATGAATGATTTCATCATCAATGTACTTTCCTACGCTTAATTCCATTTCAAAGCCAAATTTAGTATTCACTAAATTAATGTGGTTTTTTAAAGTTCTTTTATAAATAGAGTTTATTCATTTGAATGGTTGATATCTTCATATTCATGTACCATAAAACGGACTAACTAACTTATTTATCATCCTAAATATATAATGTTTAATTGTTTTCATAAAAATAAATTCAATTTAAAAAATAATCTTTGTCATCCTATGAACTTTGGAATAAAAGTCAAAAAGGAAGAGTGAAATTTTGTGAGAATATTTTACCGTTTTTAAAAAAAGACTTCCCCCTCTAAAGTCAAACAAAATATCTTTACCACCTCTTCCAGCTCGGACATTTCTGCTTGATGTTGATATGAGGGAATCCACCTATTTTAAAAGATTCACATTCTGTTTATGAACCTTGAGACAAAAAATCAAACTACCACTTTTTCAATCTCTCGATCAAATTGGCAGTGATCGTCTCAAACTCTTCCTGTGATTTCTTGAGATTCTCCTGAGTCCCGTAGACTCGTGCCTCTTGTTCGGTGATCTCGAATATAGCTTTACGCTTATCTTGAGAGAGAGTAGAAAGTTGTCCGTAGTCCTGTACTTGCCCGAGAGGCTCTGTATAACTCACTTCCACGAGCCCATTTTTACAGTGTTTGAGAGAGAGATTTTGCTTGATCTGATTGGGGAGCCTTTCTATCCATGTTCTTTGGGAAGTAATCGGTTTCTTGCTATAGACGTTATAGGAATTGATAATATAACCGAGGAAAACAGGTTCACCAGTCAATACACTTCCTGCGGATATATTCTGAGTGCGTGAAAGTATCTTCGCAGTCATATTCCAATTTCTGCGCTCTTGTTCAAAAAAATTCCCGATATTCTCTATTCCTTGATGATTGAAAGTATCGGGCATCATAGGGACTACAAAATAATCAGTACCCAAGAATAT
Organism: uncultured Candidatus Altimarinota bacterium; assembly: GCA_963751115.1. GTDB lineage: Bacteria > Patescibacteriota > Gracilibacteria > BD1-5 > UBA2023 > UBA1545. The sequence continues at coordinate 43,395 of CAVVTN010000010.1, read as the reverse complement.
CGCTTTATTGAGCTGAGAAAGACTCGGATTCGTATCTATGATAAAGATATCTATCTCTTCATAAAGTCATTTTTCTTTCAGAAAACGATCGATGGCAGAAGTGATATTATATCATCGAGCAAGCCCTGATGCTGCCTCATTGAATCCACTTGCAACCATGGTCTCAAATCCAGATAATTTGAGACTTCCTTCAAGAAGAGAGAGATTTTCAGAAAGTGGTGTAAATAGAATTTTTTTATTGATGTCAGCAGTTCAGGAAATGAGTCCTTCGATCACTCAAAATATATTATTTTTTGCATCGATATCTCTTTCGAGAAATTCCTCTCCGAGAGCCAGTCTGGAAAGATTACACTGAGGATCGAGGTCAATGAGGACCGTTTTGTATCACTGATTGGCGAGCATTTTCCCTATATTAAAGGCAAGAGTGGTTTTTCCTACTCCTCACTTATTATTGGTGAAAACTATTTGCTTCGTCCGCGGAAAGATCATAGTATATTTTATAGGGTTAAATTTCCTCCTCATCTTAAAGATTCCATTTCCAAAGTCAAACTCAATATCCCTATTCGCTCTTTAGAGCTCGGACATTTCTGCTTGATGTTGATATGAGGGAATCTATCGAAGAGAATCGTTTCTTTTTTACAATCCTTCTATAAACTCCTTAAATCCCAATACTCTTTGTACTTCAGCTGGATTTATGAGAAATGGACTGACATCATCCGCCATCTCTGGGAGAGATATCGTTTTACAAAAATCAAGTAGTGTTTTTTTGAGCTCAATAGTATCTTTGATTCCGGTTTTGGCTCACAAGTAATCAAAATCGGGTTGAGTGAATCTGTAGAGGAAAACTATATCGAATATATCTCTTCATTTCGTTCTCTTTCGATCTATGAGAGCATGGATTTTCTTCGAGAGAATGATATCGATGGGACATACATTAATCATCTTATAGACATCAAATTTATCGATGATTTTCTTATCGGATGCATATTGATAATCTTGTTTCACCGTATCTATTTGTATGAGGATTTTCTCGTCATCGAGTGCAGAAAATCCGAGTTCTCTGAGAATTTTCGGGAGTCGTATATAGCACCGGTAAGCTCATTTGTACACATTCTTTATCTCCACTTCGTATCAGAGTTTCTGGAGTTCTCATTTTACAACCTCAGAGAGTCATTCGAAATCCTCTTCCGATAAAGAAAAATTGTCAAAATCCAAATCTTCAGAAAATCTCGTAGAATGGTGAATGAGTCGAATAGCGGTTCATCCGAGAAATGAGAGATGCGAACCGTATTTTGATGAGAAAATAATATCCAATATTGTGTATTGAAGATATTCTTTGAGAATAAATTGTTCAAAGATTCTTTCTTTGCCCGGGTAAAAGGATTTAATATATTCTAGATTTATCATGCTGTATGAATTTTAAGAGAAGACATACTGTTTCTATGAGTGTTTTTTTATCAAACATATTGGCATATTTCATAAGTTTCTCTTCATTTATCTTTTCTCTGAAAACATCTTCATTGAATCGTAGTCACTCAAAGTCTTCCATTCGTTTTATGTGAGTATTGAGGTATAAATAATCGACGATCGCTTTTTCTGGTTCTGCCACGAGGAATTTTGTTTGACTGACGGTGATTATTTGGTATCCCCAAAAGAGAGTGGGTTTGATTTTCTTGTAAGTAAAACGAGAGAAATCACTATCGAAACGAGTGGTTTTATTTGTAGAAATGGCTGTGATACTGAAGGTTTGTTCGGGAATAAGTCAGTAATAGGAAAAAGCACTCTCGAGCGATATATAACTCGGAGTATATATCGTATTCGATATTTTAAACAATAAATTCTGATTTATTTTACTATTTCCATAGAGGTAGAATCCTCGAATGATTTGCTTGATGTATCCAGATTTTTTCCAGTCTGAAAGTTTTGATTTGTTGAATTTGTCATCAAGTATCTTAAGATCACTGATTCCAAAGACTTGCAACGTCTCAAGATTATGTTGGATTTCCGTATATTTCATTTCTTTTAGATATGAAAAAATATAACCAACAGAATTATAATTATTTTTTATAAAAATCAAATCTTTAATGAACTTCTTGTAAAAGATTATCTTCTTTCTTTCAAAGACTCCCGTAATTCCTCCTTTCAATCTCTCATCTGCACTAAGCTATTATTGTTCATCTTACTGAACTTCGGTCGAATCGCTTTGGTGATATATTCTGCACTGGTACAAGGAATAAGATTTATTTCTTTGCCCGTCATCTTAAAGATTTCGCTTGCGAAGTCAAACCAAATATCCCTATTCTCTCTTATAACTCGGACACTTCTACTTAATCTTGATATGAGGGAATCCACCTATTTATCATATTTATTTAGATTGTAGCTCTGTAATTTCTGTCGCAAGGAGTATCTTTCACTTTTTCACTATCTCGCGAGCATGAGCTCTTGCTTCCGATGGTGTATAGAATGTTGATTTCATAAGTACGAAAGTGAGGATGTATTTATTGTATTTGTTTTGATGTAAAAATCAAAGTCTCTTCTCTTCTCTATTTGAGACAATTTGAAAAAAACGGAGGGTCTATCCGTATTTCACCACTACTCCATGCTTTTCTGCAAGTGCAAACAGTGATTTTAACCGAAAAAGATTATATATCTCACAAAAATTGTCTGATACTGTTTCGGTCACGGAAGTGTCTTCTGTAGTGTACTTGTTCGGAAAACGCGAGAGGATAGTATCTATAAAATTACTGATCATGTCTATTTGTTCGTCATATTTTTCGAAAAGGGGACTGAAATCTTTTTGGTTTTCAAAATATGAGGAAAGTTCTTTTTCAAAGTCTCCGAGAACTCCACGAAGTGTTCGTACCTCGCTGGTAATAGTATTTTCTTCTCCTGGTCCGCTTGTATTATTCCTATATCATTCGATATGTATTCGCTCAAGGATCGTTAGCTCATTATCAAGCTTTTTTTGTTCTTTTCGAAATGATTTTTCTAGTGCCTGCCTTGCATGAGAAATATTCTCAAGGGAAGCAACCATAGTATATTCCTCATCTTTTGAACGTGTAAAAAATTCGGATTTTTCGAAGTAAAACGGTATATATCAGGAACTGACACAAGAATTATTAAGATACTCCTTTAATCAGACGTCCTGTATAGTACTGGTTTCTATATAGATATAGGATCACATAGTGATTTGTGCTTAGGTGATAAATTTTAAAATTTATAGTCCATCTATTTGTTCCAATATATATTCCTTACCGTTATTTCTCATAAATTCGAGCAAAGTACTATCTTCAAGAAAGTTCTCTATGTCTAGAATAACTTCATTGAAATTGATTTTTTCGATGACATTTTTTAATTCTTTTTTGAGATCATCTTTATTATTTATGCCGTCTATACAATCGATATTTGGCACGAAAGAGTGAGATAAATACCAGAAGAGATCATAGATATCTCTTCATTTGACACTGATTTTTTCTTCTCAGATTTGTTTCGTCCAGTTTCTATAGAGAACAGCATTGAGTTTGGTGGAAAATAATGAGCTTTTATCGAGTGATTTAATTACAAGACTTTGATTGTATTTGAATATCGGATAGAGTTTGATTTGGTAGTTTTTACAGAAAGAAAAATGCTCAGAAATTTCAATCTTCAGATAGAGATCTTTAGAGGCTCAGAAATTTATTCAAAAATGAGAGAGAAAATCCTTAAAATTGAGTATCACCCGAAATTTTTGTATTTTCACTTGTATCTTTATATTATTTGACTGAAAGAAGCTTTGGAAATGGGTCGTAACTTCCTCGAAACCTTGGAAATCTTTTCCGATAAAGTCTAGGTCTTCGCTGAGTCTATTGAGTCCGAATAAAAATCTCAAAGAAGTTCCACCATAAAATACAAGATTTTTGGTTGCATCGAGCTCATATATTTGCCTCAAAACAATGGTTTGCAAATATTCTTTGATATATCAAATCTTGATGATGTCTGGTTTATCTTTATGTTTTTCAAGTTCTCTTTTTATATTTTCTATGATCATTTGAGTTTTTTTAAAAATATAAGTACTCGATCTATCTTCTTACTTTTATATTTTTTTAAGAGTTTCTCAAATTTATTGATATGTACGTTTTCCATATTGAGTCGGAGTTCTTTGAAATAGGATTCCTCCCAGATAATATTTCTCTTAAAATAAAACCAATCAAACAATGCCTTTTCTGGTGTTGCCTTATAGGAAATAAGACCATTCTTTTCTATTATTTTGTAATCTCAAAAAAAATCGGATTTTATGGAACTATAATTAAATTTCCCAAACGAGTTTTGGAAACTGGCCGTCTTTTTGGTCGAGACGAGAGTGAAATTATAGACATTTTCACTGAGTATGCCATTTTCGAACAATACGTATTCTAGACTCAAATACGAGGGTATATAAATAAGATTGGTGGCTATGAATTCGCTATAATTATTTATCTCTCAGGACGCTGAAATCGCTCTGAATTTCTCATGACTTACATATACTCCATGTCGTATATTGATAATCTCTTTTTTTTTCATCCAATTGGAAGCATAAACTCCTGCATTTTTCTTATCTTTTAAATAAGATGCAAGATTTGATAGTGTAAAATACGGTAGAACCTCAAGGTCTTTTATCATTTTTTATTTCTAAAAACTAAAGATAATATAAGTATATAGAAATAAAAAATAAAATCAAATCTTAATGAACTTCTTGTAAAAGATTATCTCCTTTCTTTCAAATATTCCCTCAATCCCTCCTTCCAATCTCTCATCTTCACCGAACGATATTTCCAACCCTCGGGCGAATGCAGATGGACGAACACCGACGGACGAACACACAGGTTCGCCCGTATGAGATTTCTGTGGTCAAAGCAAACCAGGTTTCCTTATTCATGTATAGCTACGGTGCAAAGATATTTTTGTATTTCTGTATCTTCTATTTTCTCGTCCATATATTCTACTTCTTCCGTATAATCGATATCTTCAAAATAACACAGTTGTTCCCGGAGAAGTTTTTCGTTGTATCATCCTTGGAATATTTCATTTATTATTCCTATTTATATTCAATTTTTAACCCTGTCGTCAACTCTATTGTCTCAAATACTTTTTTAACGCCGTATCATACATCTTTATCTACAAAAACTTTTCCTGGATATTCTTTGATAAACCTGGCTATAGTTTCATCCGCAAAAGTTGGATTCATGATAACCTGTCAAATGAGGGTAAATTTTACAATCTCATCTTGTTTGAGTTTATCAAATACGTCTCTTTTTATGACATAGTATGCATTCTCTCACTCTTCTCTTCACATAAGGAATTTTCCAAGCTTTCACATATCGTAGGTGATGATATTCTCCATAGTTTGTTTTTAATAAAATAAACTAAAATATATACAAGCTCCAATCATATCTATCTCGGAATTGAGTTCTAGAATTTTTCAAAAATCTTGTACTTTTATAAGTGAATTATTACTCCGTATAATAAGCTCTCATTTAAACCCATTGAATATATTTTTCTGAAGATATACCAATCAATTTCATCATTTGTTTTGATATCTTCAGGTTACTCATGGTTTGAGTGCGATTTCAATGTACTCTGCTTCTGTTTTTAGTCATGGATAATTGTCTTTTAGGGTATGAGAAAATCATACTCATAGATCATTTATAACAAAAGAGAGTTGTCTTTTTTTTGCATCATTTTGAGCCAAGAATACACATAAGGGTCAGAAACTCGTTTGCCACCTTCAGAGATTATGAAAAAACTGTTATCTATTATTTCTCATAGAGAAGAGAGAACGAGATAGGATGTATCCTCACTCAATCATATTTGAGTAAAAATATCCAATATACTCTGATTTATTCAATAGAACTCATTTTTACTTGAAAATAGCTTTATTCCTTCCAGTGGATTATTCCTCGGTTTGTAAATAGGGGAATTATTTTTTATTCAGAGCATTTGATCAAGAACATCCAAAAAACCTATCCTTTCCAAGTATTTGTGTATTTCACAATCTCCATTTATAATTATTTGCTTAATACTTTTTCATTGATGAGTAGATAGTATATACAAATACATCTCCAGCGCTTCAAAGGCATCAAAAGAATCGATGAATTCACAGCAATTTATAGAGATAATCTCATCTTTATATGAGATATATTTTTCGAACAAAGAATATATTTTCATTTTTTATAAATTAGTCAAATGTTTTCCTGTCATCTTAAAGATTCCCCTCATAAAGTCAAACCAAGTTCTTTTTTGCCACTTCTTGAGAGCTCGAACAAGCTCGTTTTATATTTACATAGGCAAATCAATTATCCTTTAGATAAAACTGTGGAGCAAGAATATGGTTTCTTGGAGCAAGCTCTTTTTGACAAATAGTTTTTGTTTTTCGTCCAGAGTACTTCACAGTCAGTCAAGGATATTGTAGGCATCTCAGAGTTTCTCTAAAAACATTATCATGTATCGAATATATTCTTCAAAACTCTTGAGAGAAATATTCTCAATGTGTTGGCGGTCGATACCAAAATGATTCTGTAAGATAAAATGAATATCGTAAATATCTCTGTTGGCGATTTTATCCCGCATCGTTAGGGCAAGAAATTTATTTGCAGTTATGAACTCTATATCGAGAACTGGTAGAGTCATTCATAGGATATTTTTGAGAGTATATTTTCATGAAACTCATCTCGTTGATATCTCTATTTTTATGTTATGGTCTATATCTCCGTAGGATACGATGGCAAAAATAGTATTTCTTTTTATGAAGCTATTTGTCACATTTCCATGTTTTGACGCAATCTTGACTACTTCGCTCAGAATTGTTTCTTTTGAGGTATCGCCAATAAGATCAAAATCTAAATCTGTTGAAAATCTATCGAGATGATAGAGTAAAAATAGAGCAGTTCATCACTTAAAGACGAGTGATTTTTTTAAGATCTCATTTTTCGAGATATCAAGCAAAAGAGACATAAGCATCACTTTATGTGTTTGTTTATCGAGTCTTGCTATCATCGCATTCATAATTTTATTGCTTTATGAAATAAGATTTCACCTTTTTCTCAAGATTCGTATTTTTATATATGGGCAACAGCCCTAAGATTGTTTCATAATCAAGCTTTGAAATATTATCAAAGTGTATATCTCAGTAAATATAAATCGTATCCAAGAAAGCCCTCTCAGGTCATGCAATGGAATAAAATCCATTATTTATAATCCCAGTAGGATTGAGGAGAATATCTTTTTTAACGCATTTGAGTTTGATATCGAAATCAAGCACGTTCCTGGTATCTGATTTCTTGTAAGCGAGATAGACATCATTTTCATATTGAAAAATGATTCAGTGATGATAGAGTGCCGAGAAAAATGAGATATAACTGGGTGAGTATATTTTATTTGCGAGCTCAAATGTGTTGATTTCCTTGTCTTTCAGAGAATATACTCATCTGGTAACCCTTTCCAAAATTCATTTTTTTACATAGTGTGATAATTTATTCTTGAACATCTGAGTATTGGTGCTTCAAAAGATGTACAATAACTCATCAAAAGTAAAAATAGTATTTTTTGAACTGAGTAGTTGAAATAGTATATCCATATACTGTAAGTAATTGAAATATGTTACTTCCAGTATATCGAAATAAAAAATAAAATCAAATGTATTTTACCACTTCTTCCAGCTCGGACAAGCCTGCTTGATATTTACATGGGCAAATCCTTCATACATAATAGCTTCTTTAATAATCTCTTTGAGTTCTGTCAGATTTGTATCGGTGGCTCCTCGGGAAAATTGGCAACCTGCTGTTTTTGCAAGTTCCACCGGGTCAAATGGGGGAGTGGTATTTCCCGTAGGAGTCGTTCTTGTTTTGGTCCCTTCGGGGGTCGTTGCAGAAGCTTGTCCTGTAGTGAGGGCATAGTTTTCATTATCCAGTACCAAGTAGGTGATGGGATTATTGCGACGGCAGGCATGGAGAAAATGTCCGAGTCCGATTCCATACCCGTCACCGTCTCCACCGATGCAGAGAACTTTGAGTTTGGGATTCGCGAGTTTGACTCCGAGCGCGAAGGGGATGGCTCGTCCATGAAGAGTTTCTGCTGCATAACCATCGATATACTGGGAAATCTTCCCAGAGCATCCGACTCCGCTCACGATGACCACATCTTGTTTCGGGATTCCGAGTTCTTGCAACGCTTTTCGGATAGCTCCGAGGATGATGAAATCGCCACATCCGGCACACCACTGTATGAGGTTTAGTCCTTTTCGCATATTTGTTCTTCAAAGATAGGATATAAGCTAGTTGATCGTATATGGGATACTTTTCCTTGCCACATGTCTTTATAGAGCTCGAGTTGTGGAGTTAAAAATGTTTGGAGTTGTCCAGAATAGTTTTGTTCTACAAATACGATTTTCTCAATGTTTTGACTCTGAGATTCGAGGAATTCTCTCAGGCGTGGATTGAGTGGTTGGATAACTTTCAGGATAACAATACCCCAATTTTCCGTCGGATGATCGTGGATAAAACCTTGCAGTGCATAATAGTTAATCCCATAAGTGATGAAAAACTTGGTGGCGGTAGGGTTGATAATATCATATCCAGAAAATTCAGAAGAAAACTCTTTTTCTACAAATGTTGCTAATTTCCGAAACCTCTTGGCTTCCATTTGCATCTTAGTTTCATTATCCTCGGTCTCTTTTCCGTAGATATCGTGCTCATAAGAGGTGGCGATAAATTCACCATTTTCCGTACCTGGTATACTGTATGCACTGATTCCATCATCCATTACTTCGTATCGTGCAAAATCTGTTGCAGGATTGGTGGCGAGTTTTCCTTTCTGAATCGGTTCTGCGATAAGTTCATTTGTATCGACCGACATATAACTCTCGGAGAAAGATTTGTCTATGAGGAAAATAACGGGATGCTGATAGATATCGCTCCAGTTGAGCGCTTTTCCGATGAGGTTATAGCCGTTTTCAAATGTGTACGGTGCGAGCACGATGGGGAAAGTATCACCGAAACTGGCATTGAGTGCATAGTTCAAATCGCCTTGTCCCGTAAATGTTGGAGTTCCCGTCGATGGTCCAGCGCGCTGGGAAAATACATACACTCCACCAAGTTCTGCTTGATTGGAGAAACTGATACTTTCAGACATGAGGGCGAATCCTCCGCCAGAGGTTCCGCACATCGAACGTTTTCCTGCGAACTTCGCACCGAGCATAGACATAGCAACGGCGATTTCATCTTCTCCTTGGAAGAATGTTACCCGAGAGTCTTCGGATATGACATCGATCAGAGAACTTGCGGGAGTCATCGGATAGGCACTATAGAACTCGAGTCCTGATTCTATCGCTCCTTTGCTCACGGCCTCATTTCCGAAATAGAATTTTTTCGTTATTCCGAGTGGCTTGAGGTCGAGAAAAGATTCCATGGAATCGTATCACTGTCCGAGAACTATGCGATTGTCTTCCTGTACAAGTGGTGGAAGTCTTTTTAGAAATGCTTTTTCTATAACTTCCTGCTCGATTCCGAGAATCTTCGCTGCGAGTCCTATGGCAAAAGTATTCTGCTGTTTATATATTTTCCGGTCGACGAAATATTCCTGTCCAAAAGTATAGACCGTACTATTTTTCTCCCGAGCAAATGCGTCAAAATAGATATAGTGATCGATATGATGACTGATAAAATGGTGCGTGTCGGAAATACAGAGTGTGAAAAGATTATTCCCCCCTTTGATAATGGAAGAATATTCTTTGTCCCCATAGACGAAGAATCCATATTCAGAGAGAATCTTCCCGAGTACGGTCCCGCAGGTATTAATCCCGCTTCCTGCTGGTCACGAGAATCAGATGGTTATTTTCATGTGCATATACTAAAATGTATAAATGATCGTAATTCTCGATTATTTTCTGATTTCAATAAGATATCTATCTTGTTATAATCCACTTGCCTTTTTCTCTACGAAAAATGATATCGTAAGCTACAGAACCACTACCATCCTTAAAATTCATTCCGATTAAAGGAGAACCATCCCAATAGGTTATTTTAGCCAGATGACCATCGCCAAATACAACCAACGGTGAATCATTTGGGTCAATGGGAGACAATTCGAGTTGCTGGTTTTTTGTGGCAGCTGCCAAACCATAAGATTTGGCCATTACATCCGCCGATTTGAATGTTGAAGCGGCAAGTTCGGTGAATCGCTCTCTGAAATCAGGCAAAATATATTCCACGTTTCGATTTTTAAGAGCATTAAGTATTTTCTGATACTCATTAAATAAATCTTTGCGCGTATTTTCATCACTGGATATGACATCACTCGTAAACCATTTCCACTCTGGAAAAGGCAAGGACAATTGAAACTCCTGCTGATTTGTTATTGCTTCTCCCACACTTTGCTGATGCTTAGTTTCTTTCCCGTCATAGTGCCATTTCAACACGGTTGTTTCTGATGACGTATTTCCTTCCAATGGTTCTACGAGAACAGTTACTGTAGCCTCCATTTCCTCTATGCTCGAACCCGGAACAGGGGAAATATGCACATACAACTTGTTTTCTCCATTCCTTACCCACTGATTCACAGACTGAGCCGCTTTAATCTGCAAGCCATGTTTATCAGAAACAATTGGCACATCATTGATTCTGACTTCATATTTACATCCAGAAAAATCAGTAGAAATTGTAACAACAGGTTTCTTAATAGAGTTTGTATGTTTTTCTTGTTGTATCTGAGAAGTAATCTCTGATGTATTTACTCCGGTGTTTGTGGTAGCCATTTGTATTGTTTGGTTACTGTTAATAGTATTTTCTTGTATAGATTTATTTTTTGTGAGATACCAGGATATTCATCCTATAAGAATTATTATAATCGTAATAATTCCTGTGATGGTTTTCGTATTCATAGGAGAGAATAATTAATATTTATTCAATTAACTTAATAAAATGCCTTTTGGTATAAGTATAATGTTCTGGATTGTATGAAAAACAGGAGGATTTCAAAATCTTTTTATCCGTATACCTCCAAAATCTTTTGTATGGTTTGTGTGGTAGAATATCCGCTCATGGTTGGTATTATCACTACATCGCCCCCATATTTTTTCACGGCCTGATATTCGGGAATATTTTCTTTCACATAATCCCCACCTTTCACATGAATGGCGGGTTGAATATGCTCGAGAAGTGAAACGGGAGTTTCCTCGGAGAATGAATGGACAAAATCAATATATTGGATAGCGTCCAGCATAATCATCCGAGAATCTTCCATATTGATAGGGTGACCCGGTTTCATTTTGAAATAGGGATTTGTATCGCTATTCACGAGGACTATCAAAACATCTCCCATATTTCTCGCATCTCGAAAAGTCTCGATATGCCCTGGATGGAGAATATCGAAACAACCATTAGTAGTAATTATTTTCTTCCCCTCTTTTCGAAGTTGTTGTACTTTCTCGAGGAGGAGTTCTTGTGATGTGAGAATCATAGGAGAAAATATTACAAATAATGAAATATCTACCCCACCACCTCCTTATTATAACACTCCTCACAATACACTTTTTCTGGTCTTTCTGGAGCATACGTTGTAATCATATCTTGGTGACACTTGTCACATTTCCTCTCGAATAGTTTTCTCGGATTCCTCAGTGCCATTCTATCAAGATGCCGTTGATCTGGATGTCTTTTCGGAATAGGGAGATGATGTTTACGATAGAATTCCAGTTCTTGTTTAATAATTCTGAATGGTTTCTTGGTGACTTCACATTCTATTGCCCAGTTGAGTATATCATCTGGTATCTTGGTGATGTCATCTGGGAGTTTAGATGCTGGGATAATCTTCTCTACTTTGGGGAATGGAGCTTCGTAGTCTGAGTAGTTGAATACCTCCCCCTTGACAAAGGGGGCTGGGGGGATTTTCTGACTTAATCTCCCGACTCGTTCCTCGTCACCCCCTTTGTCAAGGAGGTTTCCCAGTATTTCTTCTCTTGTCAGTGGATAGTATTCTTGAGCAACAGTTTCATTATACCCGAATGGACTGAGAGAAGAAGGGAAGAATTCTCACCACTCGCATTCCCCTTCAGATGAAGGGGTGGTCGAAGACCGGGGTAGTGGTTTCATCATATGTTCTATGATCTTTGGAACAAGAATCTCATATTCTTCTTTGGTATATTGGCGATTGAGGATGCAGTAGGATTTGTTGCGGAGACCAGAACTCAAAAAACAATCCTTACATGCCACGAGACAATGGGAATAAAATATTCATGAACAATTTGAGGTAATAATGTCCCCAAAGCATATTTGATCGGAATCCGAACCTACACTGATTGAATCATATCAACGAGAAAGCTGGAGTCAAAAAGCGTCTACGTCGTAACAATCCTTACTCCATCCTAGGAGTGCTGAATAACGAACATTTTCGCATTCTCATATATTGTATGATGTGACAATATTTTTGGACTTGTAGATATTATTTCCTATAACATTTTCCGAGTCGATAATGTAGCGATTTCTGGCAATTCAAAAATCTCGGAGGGGTGGAATTGGCGCAAGCTTTATAAATTCTTTCCATTCATTCTCCGTTACCTGCTTATTTCGAATAATATATTTTTTATTTACGAGATTTGATGATTCGTAACAATACGAGCAACTGGTCAACCGAGAACAGCCTAAGAGAAATTGGCAACTATCACATTCAAAACAATTTATAAGTCTAAATCAATCCGTGCAATTGATAGAATTATACACATTTTCACACATATAAATATTAAGTCCGTCCACCACATTTTTAGATTTCTTCACAATTGCAGAATACATAGAATCCTCACAAAAGTCACTATCCGAAAGAAGATAGCAATTTTTTGAATCCCCAACACTTGTAGTATATTCACAGTTTTCATTCATCTTTTGAAGAACGCTCATTTCTGGAACGTCCCTTATAAGACTTCTGAATTGCTCCATTGCTGATCTATGAAAGTCAAACTCCCGCCCGTAATCCATCGGATCCCATTTGTCTGACCACCAGTAATCCTGATGATAGACCTTGAGAAGTTTATCGGGACTATAAATAGAAACTATATCCTTCCCTGTAGCATCACACTTGCGTTTGTAGAGCTTGCGTTCGTTTCGGAAAGAGAGACGACGTTGCTGGCGACAATCAGGACAGAGAGTCGGAGTGGGGATGAGATATTTTACAGACCCCCTTTTACAAAGGGGGGTAGGGGGGATTTTTCGGATGAGAGGATTATTCTCAAAATCTCCCGCCTCGATTCTCTCGGCACCCTCTTTTCAAAGAGGGTAGATTGGACTCACTTTCTCATAGAACTCCAGATCTTTATCGGTGATAGGGAAAGAGGTCTGGCAATGACGACAGATTTTAGTTTCTATGAGTTTTTCTGTTGGAGGGATTGGGTACATGAGAGAGAAGGTAAGGAATTATGATATGATGAATTGTATGAAAAACGAGAGGAAAGTAAAGGCTTTCGTTCACAAAAAATAAACTCACCATCTGGGATACAGAAAGTGAGTTTATAAAAAATATATTAGTACCTATAATGTTCTGATTTGAATGGACCTGTTTTACTGACTCCTATGTAGTTTGCTTGATCAGGAGAAAGTATAGTAAGTTCAGCTCCGATACGTCCGAGATGAAGGTGTGCTACTTTTTCATCGAGATGTTTTGGAAGTCGATATACTCCGACTGGGTAGGAATCTGGGTTATTGAAGAGTTCCATCTGAGCGAGAGTCTGATTGGTAAATGAATTGGACATAACAAATGATGGGTGACCAGTGGCACATCCGAGATTTACGAGACGTCCTTCTGCGAGGAGGAGAATCTTATTTCCACTTGGAAGAGTGATATGATCTACTTGAGGTTTGATATTATCCCAAGTATATTTTCGCATACTCACCACATCGATTTCGCTATCAAAATGTCCGATATTACAAACGATAGATTCATGTCGCATCTTCACCATATGATCGTGTGTGATAATGTCTTTGTTTCCAGTAGCAGTTACGAAAATATCTCCTTTATTACAGGCATATTCCATAGTAACAACACGATATCCTTCCATACTTGCTTGAAGTGCACAAATAGGATCGATTTCTGTTACCCAAACAGTCGCACCCATTCCACGGAAAGCAGATGCACAACCTTTTCCTACATCTCCATATCCACAAACGACAGCGATTTTACCAGCGATCATTACATCGGTTGCTCGTTTGATACCATCGATGATAGATTCTCGACATCCATAGAGATTATCAAACTTAGATTTGGTTACTGAGTCATTGACATTGATAGCGGGGAATGGAAGTCGTCCTGCTTCGAACATCTGATAGAGTCGATGTACTCCAGTCGTTGTTTCTTCAGAAACTCCTCGGATATTTTTCTTGATATTGGAATAAAAATTTGGTTTGGTTTCAAGAGTTTTTTTGATAGAAGCGAACAATACTCGTTCTTCTTCGCAAGTAGGATTTGCAAGAACTTTGAGGTCTTGCTCTGCTTCCGAACCAAGGATTACGAGAAGTGTCGCATCTCCACCGTCATCGAGGATCATATTGGGAGTTCCACCGTCTGACCAGTCAAGAATCTTGTGAGTATATTCCCAGTATTCTTCCAAAGATTCTCCTTTGTAGGCAAATACAGGAATACCAGCTGCTGCAATTGCTGCTGCTGCATAGTCTTGAGTTGAGAATATATTACAACTCGCCCAACGAATATCGGCTCCAAGAGCTTTGAGAGTTTCGATAAGTGCGGCAGTTTGTATGGTCATATGAAGTGAACCTGCGATTCGAGCTCCTTTAAGTGGCTGAGAAGCACCGTATTCTGTTCTGAGTGCCATAAGTCCCGGCATCTCCGTTTCTGCGATTTCCAACTCTTTTCGTCCCCAAGCAGCGAGGGAAATATCTGCAACTTTGTAATCTGTCATAGTCATAATAGTAGTTTTTTAAAAAAATAAATATTTTGTCATCTCTTCCTTGGTATTACTTAGAATAATACAAAGGATTTTTTTACTTGCATAATGGTTTTGTTTGTCATTGCGAGGAGGTACGACGTGGCAATCTAGATGAAATAATCCTTTTGAGAAAACGGAATAAGTATCCTGGATTGCTACGCTTCGCTCGCAATGACGAAGGGAGTGATTTATGACAAGAAAAGTTCTTGCTCGTGCAAAATGCACAAGTGGCGTATTGTATTGGAAATATTCAATTAAGCAAAAAATTTTTCTCCGAATTCTTTTTCCCCGAGAGTTGTAATGGATTCTTTACTAAAAGTATGATTTTGTCCTCCGATATGTTCTATCTTAATACCTCCGAGGATACTTCCGAGGCGACAAGATTTTTCGATATCCCATTTTTCCGACAAACCATAGAGAAGTCCTGCACGAAAAGCATCTCCGCATCCCGTTGCATCGATAGGCGTGTGGACAAAAATAGTGGGAATATGTATTTCACTTTCTTCAAGGATTATCCGAGCTCATTTTTCCCCAAGTGTCACGATTCCTATTTTCCCGTATGGCTTTGTGATATCAGTAAAATATTTCCCCGTAAGTCCTCTGAACATCTCATTTTCGTACTCGTTCATGATTGTTAAATCCGCCTGAACGACCATCTTTATAAGTTCTTCTCCAGAAAATATCCCCATTGCCTGACCCGGATCAAATATGGCAAATATATTATTTTCACTACATTCCTGGAGGCGATTCATCATCCCATCTCGGGAGTCGGGAGAAACGATCACATGAGTATAATCCTTGTGCCGGAGAGATAATTCCCCAGAAACCCCCATTGCACCTGGGTGAAAAGCGGTAATCTGACGATTCAGCTCATCTCCGATAATGTACCCCTGTGGACTGAAAGTCTTCGGGATAACTTTCATAGAATCGGTTCGTATACCGAGTGTGTTCAGTCGGTCAATATATTCATAAGCATCCTCACCGACGGTCGCAATAATCTCAGGATTTTTCCCAAGAAGTGCCAGATTATAGGCGATATTCCCAGCCGTTCCACCGTATTCACGACGGAGAGTTGGGGCAAAAAGTGACATATTGAAACTATCGAGCGACTCTGGGAGAATCTGACTTTTAAAAGTTCCAACAGTTCCGATAATGATATCAAAGGCCACGGATCCAGAAACAAGTATGGACATAAAATATGCGTAAAAAAATAAACGCCGACACTATAGAGAAAAAAGAGGGAAGTGCAAGGGAAAAGTGGAAAATTTTTACAAAAAATAATCAGTTTAAAAAGAAAATTTTATTTTCCCCTTCAATTTTAATACATTTTTAATATTTGATAATATACTCGCTCGTATTATCTCCTGATATTATGGATTATGAAGAAGTTTCTGACTTTTTTCATTCTCGTACTTTCCTCCTATTTCTCTACGACCATCGTTATATCGGCGGGTGTCGTTCCAGATGTGCTTTTCATCTTCCAGAATCCCAGTTATATTACTGATAAGAATCCATTACTTACCGAATTTACCTGTGATATTACCAAGCCAGATTGTCGAATAAATTTTGACCTTTCATCTTCTTTTACTGGTGGATTTTCCCTGTCTCAGTATAATTGTTCTCTTGATTTTTGACTTACAGATTTGACCTGAGAAGAGGCGAAATGTAATCCGAATACGGTTGTATTTACCGGAGGTTATGATTATACGATACGTTTCAAAATCATTCAGAAAACGGATGTGAATATTTTCTCCGAAAAAACGGTGATTCTTCATTCTGGATATACTCCACTAGTTATTTCAAATACTTCCTCTGGAGTATTGAGTGACACAGGAAGTGTTTCAAATTCCTGAACATTGAGCAATAGTGGAGTCCTTTCGGATTCTGGCACACTGACAAATTCCTGAATTCTCGATAATACCGGAACTCTCACAGACTCTGGAATACTTGCAAATTCTGGGATTCTCAATCAAATCGGATTATTGGTTTCCACGGGGAATATTTCTCTGCTCACGAGTACGAGTGCCCTGCTCTCTGGAGTTATTTTTGAACCAATTACCCTGACGGGAAATGTATACTATGGAACGGGAGAATTGGTTTCGAGTGGTATTATTTTCGATGGGTCATTTTCATTTTCTGGATTACTGTCTGACTCCGATTATCTCTATCGCATAGGATATTTTTCATATTCTGGAGCTTTGGAAGCTCTCTCGGATACGGGAACTTTTCATACACTTTCATCGCCGAAACTCGTTCCCGATATTGTTTTCATTTTTCAGAATCCGAGTTATGTAACTGATAAAAATCCGCTTCTTTCAGAATTTACATGTGACAGTACGCAACCAGATTGTAAAATAAATTTCGATTTTTCCTCGTCTTTTATGGGTGGATTTTCCCCGTCTGATTATACTTGCTCACTCGATTTTGGAATAGGAAATATAACAGGAGAAGAAGCAAAATGTAATCCAGCGACGGTTATATTTACTGGAAGTTCCGATTATACCATCCGTGCCAAGATTATTCAAAAGGCCGATGCAAATATATTTTCCGAGAGAACTATTATTCTACATTCCTGAAATAATCCAATCGATACTTCTTCTGGAGCATTGAGTAGTTCAGGAGTTCTGAACAATTCTTGAACTCTGACAAATACGGGAATGAGCACCAAAACTGGAAGTGTATTGACTGGTTCTATATTAACAATCGCAGATCCAGAAATCATTATCCAATCAGGTATAGACTCCTTATTCAAATGTACAAAAATTGATTGTATCGTGAATCTGGAATACATTCCCAAAGACACAAAAGAAGCGTGTCTCTGGGATTTTACCTGAGGAACCTATAGTCTGGGAACTGAACAGAGTTGTAATCCGGGATATATTCATTATTCGATTGGTGCTTTCACTATTAATTTGCGAGTGTATGAGAAAGGGAATACTTCGAATTATCGCGAGAAAACTCTTACTTTTTCCAATAATATTCCTGTAGTTTCTGGTGGCGCTGGATCGAGTTCTTATTCTATCCCTATGATAACTATTTCCGATCCAAATATTATTGTCCAATCCGGATTGGATTCGAGTAATCATTGTACGAAAATAGATTGTTCGCTGAATTTGGAATATAAGGTTCTCGGACCAAAAGAAGCATGTCATTGGTATTTCTCTGGTGGTTCTTTTGCGGCTGGTACGGAGAATAAATGTAATCCTGGATATGTTCACTATCCCATCGGAGAATTTAGTGTGACTCTTCGGGTTTTTGAGCAGGGAAATATCTGAAATTATCGGGAGAAAACTCTCCACTTTTCCAATGGAAATATTTCAGAAATACAAGAAGCGAAAGTGCATCCAGGAAATCATCCGCCCGTGGCTCTCATAAAACTCCAATGAACACTCGGGAAAACGAAAATACAACAAGAAAATAGCGTGAAATGCGTGGAAGTGGATGAATGTAGCATCAATCTCTCGGGAGAAGAAAGTTATGATTTAGATAACGATATCGCCTCGTATCATTGGGATTTTGGAAACGGTGAAACGAGTACGAAAGAGAATCCTCCATCGGTGAAATATGGAACGGGAGAATATGCAATTACTCTCCGAGTAACGGATAAAACAGGACTTTCGAACGAACAGTTTTTTAGTGTATCAGTTTCAGGAAAACACCCCAAAGAAAAAACTCCTCTGAAACCTCTGGATGAAAATGTTTTTTCTCTGAAAATAACGAGTGCCAATCCGAATCCGATTGGGAGTGATAATTTTGCAGAATGGGTGGAAATCAGTAATCCACTCGGAATGGATATTTCCCTTGCTGGTTGTAGTCTCGACGATGATATAGAAAAGGGGAGTGATCCATATATTTTTGGAGATTTTACTCTGATGCGAGCCAATTCTTCCAAGCGTTTTTATAAATTCCAAACACTTTTGAATCTCAATAATACGGGCGATTCTGTGAATCTCTCGTGCTGAGGAAAGTTAGTCAGTAGTCTTTCTTGGGATGATTCCATCCCCGAAGGATTTATCGTTTCAAAAGAAATCGGATTATTACAATACCAGGATGAAAATACTCTCTCTGATCTCTTAGAACTCGCAGCCGATGATGAAAATATATCTTCAGAAAAACTGGATATAATGGTGTTCGAAAATCTTTTTGTATTTGATGATGAATCAGTGAAAAAGAGTATTTCCAAAGCACAAAAAATTACTGAGATTGCTGGAGCTCAATCGATTGAAAATATTCATATTGTTCTCCAAGGAGTTATTTCTAAGAATCGAGTGCTGACGGGAAATATATTTACTTGTCAGACGCAGACTACTTGTAGTGTGAATCTGTCTGCAGGAAAAGTCCTGAAAGATATGATTTATCTCTGGGATTTTGGAGATAGTGAGACTCTATACGGAGCAAATCCACCAGCTCGGACTTTTCCCATCGGAAAACATAGTGTTAGTCTGAAAATATATGACGTCAAGACGGGAAATATTCGCGAAGAAATCTTTTCTATCATCGTGAAAAAACTTGTGACTTCAAAAAAGGAAAAAGTGCCAAAAGTAATTTCTCCAAAAGTAGAAAAACCACTCGTTATAAAATGACAGAATTTCTTTCCTCCACCAGTATTGAATAAGAAAGAAATTTCTCCACTCCAAGCCTCTGCTTCCGCTGGGATTCTCTTATCTCTCGTATTTTCTGGAGCGTATGTAATTATTCGGAGAAAAAAGATGGGTCTATAGCAAAGAATTGAAAATTCGCTTTTCCTCTTGAAAAATCTCAAAAAAAACTATACTCCATCGGTATAGTTTTTTTCTTTTTCTATGAAATTTCTCTCTTTTCTCGTTTTTCTCTCGCTTCTTTTTGTGGGTTATATAGCTTTCATATTCCCAAATACCGTGGTTCTGAAACAGGATTTTATCGTGAATCGTGGGGACACGACTGCGAGTATTCCGAAGAAACTCGGGGTACCAGTGAATACTACTTTTTTCAAGATATATACTCGATTATTTGTGAAGAATTTCACTCTTCAGGCAGGAACATATTCTATGGAAAGAGATGCGACTATTGCATCGCTTTTTTCTCAGGTTCTGCGGAATCCTACCTCCAAAGATATCACTATCACACTTCTGTCAGGTTGGAATATATGGGATATGGATGCGTATCTGACGAGAGAAGGAATTATTCAAAAAGGAGATTTTACGAAAAGTGCAGAAAATATTACTCCAGAGTTACGGAAAGAGTTCCCATTTCTTGGCAAACCATCAATTTTAGAAACTACTCAAAAATGAAAGAGTTTGAATAAAGAATGAGTACCAAACTGAACCGTACGAAATCAGTACGGAGAAGGAGGAACGGAATGATGAATTCAAAAAACGAATTTTTCAGTAGTTTCTCTGGAAGGATTTCTTGTTCCAGATACCTATCGCATCAGTCCAGAATCATGAGTAACTGATATTATAAGAATTCTCCTGAAGGCATTTGATGCGAAAATCTATCAAGAATATAATTTCACTTCAAATGAGAAATTATACGAAACACTTATATTTGCTTCTATACTAGAAAAAGAGGAGAAAAATAGTACCAATAAACCGATTGTTGCAGGGATTCTCCAGAAACGATTTGAGGAAAAAATGCCTATCGGAGCTGATGCAACGGTGTGTTATGGATACCGTCTAACAATGACGGATTGCACACCGACATTTATCGGAGAACATATTTATGAGAAAAATCCGTACAATACGAGAAGTACTCTCAATCTTCCACCAACATCGATTGCGAACCCAAGTGTTGAAACGATTCTAGCGACACTCAATTCTGAACCGAGCAAGTATTATTACTACCTTCATGACGATTTTGGAAATATTCACTATGGGAAAACACTCGAAGAACACAATAGAAACCGAGTTTTGTATCTTGGAAAATAGACAAAAAAAAGACCGCTCAAGTAGAGACTGTCCCAAAAATCCCGAACAAACCTGTTCGGGATTTTTCTTTGACGGAAATATGAGAAATATTTTCGAAAATATTGGATTTTCTCCCAATTTCCTTCAATGGGTATCTATACTGGTCTGAAACTCATAATTTTCTTCAGATTGTGAACCATTGCTATCAAATTCCATTCAATGGTGACTCATTGGAGTCATCGTAAAGAGAACCTCTCGAATTTAAGGTTCCGCTTGATGTTTCAGAAGACGGGCTCGACTGAGTAGCACCGTTTCTTGTAGAGTTCTTTTCCGTGCTCGGAGGAAAGTTTTTCATCCTGAGACTTACAGTGGTCTATCCAGTTTTTACTCATCTGCAGGAACTTGTTTTTCCCTTCTTTCGTTTTCGTCTGATAGACCTTCGATTTGAAATCACTTTCCTTTGTTGGCTCTGTAAGAGTCGGTCTTCCTCTTCCTCTCTTGGTTTTGCTTCCGGAATACTGCTTGAAGGTGTAAATATTTCCATCGATATCAGTGTATTCGTCTTTTTTCTCGCTATACTTCCATCCTTTGAGATTCTGCTGAAGTTTTGGATGCGGAATGTATCCATCGAGGTCCTGTTTCTCCATGTAATCATAGTTCTCTTCG
The DNA here is from genome assembly GCA_963751115.1 of uncultured Candidatus Altimarinota bacterium. GTDB lineage: Bacteria > Patescibacteriota > Gracilibacteria > BD1-5 > UBA2023 > UBA1545. The sequence goes on along the minus strand of CAVVTN010000010.1, from coordinate 21,903 downwards.
CTCGCATACCCTTTGTCAGCGAGTACCTGTTTTGGTTTTGTTTGGTACTTCTCTTCTATGGCTTTGAGTACTGGAATGAGCTCTCGTATATCACTCGTGGCATTGTTCATCGTCGTTGCTATAATGAATTGATTCTCGGTCGCAATCTGCGGATTGTAGCCGTTCGCAAAATCCTTTCGTTTCATCTGCACAAGTCGGCTGTCTGGATCAGTGGAGTTGATACGAGTCATCTTGATTCCTTCTTTTGCCTTGTGCTCAATCTCTTTCTTTACTGCTTCTTTCTTAGACTCGACTTTCTTCTTTTTTTCTTCAATCTCTTTGCGTTTTTTCTCTCGCCCCTCCTTTGTTTTGAGTTCCTCGGGGATTCAACTTCCGTCATCATCTGCTCCGAGTTCATCGTCCTCCATCGCATCGATTTCATCCGCTTCTTTGAGGAACTTCTTCATCTGTTTCTCAAGCGCTTCCAGGTCAGAATTTTTATTTTTGGAGGCATCGGCATAAACCTTGGTTCCATCGATACTGACGACACTGAATGAGATGATACCGAGTTCTTGTGCTTTTCTGACTATCTGAACGAATATAGAGGTAAGGAAACCTCATTTCTCTCTGCGAAATCGGGCAATGGTTCGGAAGTCAGGTTTGTTGCCTCATGAGAGAAACATGAATGCGAGATCCGATTGGGTCTTGTCGGCAAGTTTTCTACTGGAAAAAGTAGAGTTCATATATCCGTAGAAGAGAATCTTCACGAGCATGACAGGGTGATATGCAGATGTTCAGCGTTCGGTATTCGCATAGCTTGAAAAAAGCTCCCGAAATTCAAGTCCATCAATTATCTCACTAAGAACAACGGCTTTGTGTCATTCTCCGAGAAAGTTCTGGAAGCTCGGTGGAAGAAGGAAGTTCTGTTTTTGATCGTATGGCTTAAACATGGTTTGAGATGAAGAATATTACAAGATCATTATACTCGTTTCTTCCATAATACAAGCCGAAAGTTCGATATAAAGACAAGAAAAATCCCATCGAGCGATGGGATTTTTGGGACAGTCTCCTATACGAGCCAATGTTATATGGAGAACGGATTTTACTCATATTATTTATCACTGAATTCATCTGTATCTTGCAACTGTTCTTGATGCGTATACAAGAGAAATCATTGGATACTCCATATCTTTTGTGCATACCAAAGAATTTGCACTTGAAGCAATTAAAATGGCATTTCAATATACACAGGCTATCCCACAGATCTTTCACTCAGACCAATGAAGTGAATACAGAAGTTTCTTGATTATGAATTATCTCAGAGAACAAGGCATACAAATATCCATGAGTAAAAAATGATCTCCTTGGGAGAATGGAGGTCAAGAGTCTTATTATGGAAAATTTAAACTGGAGCTGGATTCTCCAAATGCCTATGCTTGTATTGAAGACCTCATTGCAGCAATTCATTATCGAATCTATTATTACAATCACGAACGAATTCATACTGCCCTAAAAATGCCACCAAAGAAATTTACATTCATCATACGGGAAAAAGAAGAAATTCTTAAAAAACAAAGTATTCCAGAAGTTTGTATGACCCATTCTAGTTCTACTCCACAGGAATCCTTGTTCGTTTTCGCTCAGGAAACTGGCGAACTCACAAGTATTCCTGTAACCACATGAGCTTCATAGTTTGTGTGTCCTAAAAAAACGAGACTTGACAAATACACTGATATCGATGGAAATATTTACACCTTCAAGCAGTATTCCGGAAGCAAAACCAAGAGAGGAAGAGGAAGACCGACTCTTACAGAGCCAACAAAGGAAAGTGATTTCAAATCGAAGGTCTATCAGACGAAAACGAAAGAAGGGAAAAACAAGTTCCTGCAGATGAGTAAAAACTGGATAGACCACTGTAAGTCTCAGGATGAAAAACTTTCCTCCGAGCACGGAAAAGAACTCTACAAGAAACGGTGCTACTCAGTCGAGCCCGTCTTCTGAAACATCAAGCGGAACCTTAAATTCGAGAGGTTCTCTTTACGATGACTCCAATGAGTCACCATTGAATGGAATTTGATAGCAATGGTTCACAATCTGAAGAAAATTATGAGTTTCAGACCAGTATAGATACCCATTGAAGGAAATTGGGAGAAAATCCAATATTTTCGAAAATATTTCTCATATTTCCGTCAAAGAAAAATCCCGAACAGGTTTGTTCGGGATTTTTGGGACAGTCTCGAAAAGGAAGGTTTTTTTATAAGAGAATTGTTGATTACTTAAGTTCAACACTTGCCCCAGCAGCTTCAAGTTGTGCTTTGATTTTTTCAGCATCAGCTTTTTCAACGTTTTCCTTAACATTACCTCCATTGTCTGCAAGACCTTTTGCTTCTGCAAGACCAAGACCAGTAATTTCACGAATAACCTTGATAACTGCGATTTTAGCAGCTCCAGCAGAAGTAAGAACAACATTAACAGTTGTCTTTTCCTCAACTTCAGCAGCTCCAGCTCCAGCAGCTCCAGCTCCAGCAACTGGTGCAGCAGCAGAAACTCCAAATTTAGTTTCCATAGCAGAAACAAGATCAGCAAGTTCAAGAATAGTAAGACCTTCTACAAGATCCATAACTTTTTGTGCGTTTGCACTAAGTGTAACATCAGACATAATGAATGGTGATAAAAAATTAAAAATGTGGTTTCTAGATCTTCATCTAGCGAAGAACCACCTTACTTTTCGTCATCGCGAGCGGAGCGTCGCGATCCAGGTCGATTATTCCTTCTTATAAAGGTTTAAAAGATTGTTTTAATCTCTGGATTGCTTCGTTCCTCGCAATGACAAAATTGAGATGATCCTCACGTAAAATGACGATTATGCAGTAACTTCAGGTGTTGCTTCTGGAGCAGGAGCTTCAGTAACTTCTGGAGTTGCAGCAACCACTTCTGCTACGGTTGTAACAGCAGCAGCTCCGATAAGATCTTTTGCAGTCTTCAATCCTTTTGCTTCCATATCTTTCTTAGCTCCATCGAAGAATCGAGCAAGTCCAGAAACTGGAGACATCATAGAACCAAGGAGTTTTGCAAGAAGTACTTCTCGAGATGGGAGACCAGCGATTCGACCGATAGCAGCAGCATCGAGGATAACTCCATCGAAGAACCCACCAACGAATACCATTTTCTTTTCCTTTGCCCATTCTTTTACGTATTTATTTACGACCGCGAGACCTGCAACTTTATCTCCTTTGGAGATAATGATAGCAACCTGTCCTGGAAGTGTATCAATATCGAGTTCTACATTGAATACATTCTTGAATGCGATTCGCATAAGAGTTTTCTTTGCGAGCATAAAAGTTGTATCTTGAACTCGAAGTTCTTTTTTCATAGTTGTAACATCAAGAGCAGTCATACCTGTATTACTCGTGAATGCTACAGAAGTAGACGCTTTGAGGTGTGCCTCGAGAACGGCGAGGATTTCACCTTTCTTTGCTTTGCTGATTGCCATATTTTATAGGGAATAATTAATAAAAATCTCCGTGACATGGTCGCGGAGAGTGAGGAATTCTTAGGAACATAATCTTTAAAAAAGATTGATGACTTTATAGATTTCTCGGTCTCGGTAGGATTTTATGTCCGCCAAATGGAGGAAACCTACTGTCTGCGACAGATGTACTCTTTACAAGTACGGGGACATTGTATAGAAAAAAATTATAAGTCAAAAGATTTTTGGATAACCACTTATTTTTGTGAATTTAAATTTCTATATCTCTCAATGTATACGAAATTGTTTTGTTTGTGCGCTTGTCATAAAGCCTCTCATATCTGCAATAACATCAAGTGGTTCTGAAAGAGGAGATAATGTGAGTCTTGTTTCTATTTTTAATAATGTACTAGCTAAAGGGTCTGTGGAAGTCTTTATTGTATTGTGAACATCAGTAACCAAACTACAATAATAGTCAATAATTGGTTGCAATCACTTTCCTGAAAGTTTTGGTGATTCTTCAGAAGACTTTATTGCATTGTTGAGCATAGTGAGTTCTGCGATAATATCTAGATCTCTTTTGGTAAGCTTTTTTCCATCTTTTCTAGCAAAATAGCTTCGTTCTTGCTCATCTCTATCTAATTCTCTTTTTATTTCAAGAGTTTCACTAAATATCTCAATCATTTGAGTTTGTTTTGCTCGAAGTATATCAAGAGAGTAGCGACTTGCATAAAGTATAGGTCCAGCCTTATCACGATCTAGCGCGAGTTCGTTAGAGCACTCAGCTAATTCATGAAATTCTTCGCTTGATAAAAGTGCCATATTGAAAATATAGGAGATAAATCCTCTTCAATATAATCATTTCTATAAGAAGTCAAATAAAAAGACTATTTCATTTTTGTCAATTACTCCTCTAAAAAGATTCTCCAGAGATCTCTCAAAAGCGAAGTAGTTATCTACTTTTTAGTTTCTTTAGAATCGTTTTATAGTCGTGATTATTCACGTCAAAGATTATGAAGTTCCCGTTCTCTTTGCGGACATAAGCTCTAAAATGGATATCAATTCGAAAGGAATAGAGGATTATCTCGTTCTCCACCTCTATTTTCTCAAATCCGAGTCACTTATCGAAGACTCCATTTTTTATCTTTTCTACTTGTTTATGGAATTTGTTTTGTATCCGAAACATTTTTACTATCTCCTCTATATATGGCTTAATGATGACATTATTCATAAGATTTCAGAAAATTATTTGCAAAATCATCGGTCATTCATTTTTGCTTGAGTTTGAGAGTAAAATCTGTTTTACTCTGGATATTGGAATCAGGAAAAAGTTGCGTTTTTCTCTCGCTTCTTTCCATTCTCCTCAGATAAGGGAGGTATGTAGCAGGGACTTTTACGATAATCGTATCATCCTGTCTATCGAGTACTTTTACCATATATGTAATCATTAAAGATAATATATCCTTATTATATTCAAACTCAGGAAAATACAAATACAAAGTACTCTAGGGCTTCTCTAGAAACCTCTCAAAAGCGAAGTAACTCGCACGAAAAGCGAGTACCAAAGCGAGTCGTACTGGTGTACGATGAGCGAGGAACGGAGTCTTTGAGTGTGAAGAACGAGTTTTTCAGAGGTTTCTCACTATTCACGACTTGCCTTGCTGGCAGCTTCCAGCTTCGCACTTTGATCAGCAATCGCAAGTGCATCAAATATAGGAGCGAGACGACCTGTCATAATTACAGGAATATTGGAGAAGTTCTGTCCGATACGATGGTCAGTAACACGATCCTGTGGGAAATTATAGGTTCGAATCTTCTCACTTCGATCTCCCGTTCCCACTTGTGCGAGACGATCTGCCCCAAGCTTATCATCCACTTTTGCTTGTGCTTGTGCATAGATTCGAGAGCGGAGAACATCAAGAGCTTTCATCTTATTCTGGAGTTGACTTCGTTCATCTTGACACTCGACAACGAGACCGGTTGGTATATGAACCATTCGAATAGCGGAAGAAGTTTTATTGACTTTCTGACCTCCTGCTCCACTCGCACGACATGCCATAATTTCGAGGTCTTCATCTCGGATGACGATCTCAACAGGATCAACCTCTGGGAGAACTGCAACCGTTACCGCACTGGTATGAACTCGTCATTTATTTTCTGTTTCTGGGATACGCTGCACTCGGTGAACTCCTGCTTCATATTTAAATCGGGAATATGCCCCATGTCCTGTTATTTTCATGATACATTCTTTGAGTCCACCTCCATCATTTTCTGATTGATCGATAATCTCGAGGTTATATCCTTCTTCTTTGGCGAAGAGAATATAAGCGTTAGTAAGTTCGCGAGCAAAAAGTCCCGCTTCATCACCACCTGCACCTGCTCGAACCTCAAGAATTAAGTTTTTTTCATCGTTGGGATCTTTTGGAAGGAGAGCAATCTTGATTTCTTCCTCAAGTTCGACTATTCGAGTCTCGCTCGTGAGCATTTCTTCTTTTGCCATCTCGATCATATCAACATCTTTCTCGGTATCAAGCATCTTTTTTGCTTCGTTGTAATTCTCATGAAGTTGTTTATATTCACGATAAAGTGTTACTGCAAGTTCGAGAGATTTCTTCTTTTGCATAATTTCTTTGAGACGTTTCGGATCGCTATATACTTCTGGATTTTCGAGCTCATGTTCAAGATTACTATATTCTGCAAGAAGATTATCGAGATTAAATTTCATTGGTAAGTAGTGGAAGGATAAAAGATGCAAACAGTGTATAAAAAAGAGCAGGGAAGTCAAACGGAGTTTCAAATATAAAATATGATTCCTTTAAAAAATTCCTCAATATTATGATTAAGGAATTTTTAAAAATGAAATCCATGTAATTATTGTCGTAGCATCGTACTATTATGTTCAGCAATTTCTCATGTAATATCATAAATACTTTTTGTTTTTGAGAAATAGTATCCTTGAAAATAACGAATCTCTGGTATTTGTCTAAATAAATCGAAGAGTTCTTTATCTTCTACACGCTCTACGATAAAGACAATATTTGGATGAATCTTCCTGATTTCTCAGAGGATTTTATGAAATTCCATAAGGAACTTCGTTTCCCACTCAGATTCATGGAATTCAGTTTTAAAATTCTCTAACATATTTCGAAGCCAGATACCATCTATTTTCGCGTAGCTTATTCACTTCATTTTGTAGATATTGTACATACAATTAGTTCCACTCGGAAAATCATCCACACTAAATCAAATCCCAAATGCTGCTTGAATTCTGCGCATACTCTCATTGAGAATAAGATGTGGCATTTCCTCGCAGGGACAGATTCGTCTATCATACATTTTTTCAGGAGCAGATAGTTTTTCATTATAGATAATCCTTTGTTGTCTTTGCATGGGAAATACTCTGAGTGGAGAAGTACTTGATAATTGACTGGGACATTCCTGTTGGACATCATCTTCTAACAATTCAAATACTATTTTCCCTGCTTGTATCTTGTAAAACTTTAGTAATTCATGAATAGAATGTTGATGAACTTCATCGCAAAGAGTGGATTTATAGAAATTGATGGAATGTATTGTACCCAAGTTTGGAGCTGTAGAAATATATTCCAATCATTTTTCGAGAACTCCTATATCAAAATCTGCGGTTCGTCAAGATTTTTTTACGAATGGTAAAAAAGCGAATGGAGATAGGATGCGCTCATCCTTTTTATCAAAAATCCTTGCAAGTATCTCTACTTTATTAATCCGCCCTGTTGCTATATCAAATATTCCCTGACCATGAAGGATAATATTGCTCTGAGTAGTAACACTTTCTTTTACTGCACGAACTATAGACAATTCTTCTTCAGTTTCTAGTCATTCGGCTAATAATTGAACAGCAGTTCTCTCCTGAGGTGCTTGGTATTCTGGTCGTATGGAAGCATTCATAAATAGAGATTTACGATGTAAATAATAAAACTTTCGGTGAGTTTTATAAATAAGATATAAGGATATTACAACCAATTATTAAAAATGTATTAAAAACGAGATGGAAAATATTATTTTCGCTGCAATACATTATATATGAGATATAAAAAGTATTTACAACCGGAGATAAATATCTATAATCCTCTCGTATAATAATTTATCAATCATACGCATATGCATATATCGATCATTGATGATGAAAAAATTCTTTCGAGTAAGATTTTGAAAAAGATAGAAAATAACGGATATTCCGCGAGTGCTTTTTGTGGATATCAAGACTTTATGAAAAATGCAAATGCCAATTCTGATCTCTATATTATTGATCTTTCTCTCGGAGATGGATCAGGATTCGACATCATAGATTGGCTCAGAAAAGAAAAACATTCTCTCGCTCCGATTATTATCATGTCGGGATATGCCGATAGTCAGAATGTTATTTATGGACTTGATATTGGCGCCGATGATTACATTACTAAGCCATTTGTCCCCGATGAACTTATTGCTCGTATTAAAGCCATTCTCCGTCGCCCCCGAACTACTATGATTGCACCAGTAGTTAAGTATAAAAATATAGCATTTAATACTGCAACCAGAGAGGCAAAAATTGGAAATAAACCGGTGTATCTGACGAGAAATGAGACACTGGTTGTGGAAATGTTTCTCGTGAATCAAAAAAAGATTATCAGCAGAGAGCGTCTGATATCAAGTGTTTGGGGTTGAACAGGACTCGGGGATGTTTCTGATAATACGATTAATGTTACTATTTCGAATATTCGCAAAAAACTAGAGGGAAGCTTTATACCAAAGACGATATATAATCAGGGATATATATTGGAATAATGAGAACTGTTTTACACTTAATAAAATACTCTCTTCGATTCTTGAAGAGAGTATTTTACTTTTCTGAGAATATATACCCTTCTCAGCGGACATTATGAATCCAAGTATCGATCCCAAAAGGGGAGAGTGCGCGTTTCAATCGGAGAATATTGATGCGGAGATTTCTCTCTACACTTATACATACATCACCCCAAATTTTCTCCACGAGAAATGATTCCATCAGGAGTTTTTCTGGATGGGAGAAGAAAAGAGAAAGGATATATTTATTATTTTTCGTAAGAGGAATAGTCATCTCGTTTATAGAGAATTCATTTTTAGCGAGGTTGTACTGGAGATTTTTATAAAAATGAGTTGTTCCAATAGAATTGATACTGGAAAGATAATAGTTCCGAAACCAATTAAGAACTCTTATTTCCAACTCTCGAAGTCGAATGGGTTTTATAATATAGTCGCTTGCTCCGTATTCAAAAGCGAGACGAAGTTTATCAATTTCGCTAAATCCACTGATAACTACGATGGGAACGGTGAGTCATTTCGCACGAATTTCACGGATAATTTTATATCCGCAGAGTTCCAGTGTATTTTCGGAAAGTTTCAAATCCACGAGCACGATATCATAAGAGTTGATTATCGGGAGTTCTTGGAGGAATTCGAGGAATGAATGCGTGACTCGAACTCTATTCGTTATAACTTTGGACTCAAATATTTTCGCTATTCTATTTGCCAAAAATACATTGTCTTCAATTATGAGAATATTCATATAACTATATCTTTATAATGAACTAGTTTAATGGAATTTGTATACTAAATCTCGCTCAACCGAGGCGATTGCTTATGTCAGCAGTTATATTTCCCCCGTGCATATCTACGATTTTCTTACAGAGATAGAGTCCCATTCCGAGTCAGATAGATTCACCACTTCCGGTTGAATATCGATCAAATAAATGTTCGGTATTTATCCCGTGAAAACCCCTCCCATTATCCTCGATATTCATATAAAAAATCCCATCTTGAATATAAGCTTCAACGATAATAATAGATTCTTTTTTGTCGAGAAATTTTATAGCATTTTGTAATAAATTTGTGAGCACCTGATGAAATTGTATTTTATCGAGTTTCATAAATCACATATTTACATCGATGAGATCTATAAACGTAATATCTTCGTGCATACGCGCATAGATTTCAAATTCTCGTTTCATCAGAGTGGTTATCTGTATTCGTTCTTTGAAAAGTTCTACAGAACGAGTATCAAAATATTGCATAGAAAAAAGTCTCGTGGTGAGATCTCCTGTTTTCAGAAGTTCTCCATTTAGAATTACTAATTCCTCTTTTATGGTATCTCTGGAAATATTTGCATTTTCGATATCGTCGATGATGCTATCTGCTTGAAAAATAGCATTCGCAATCGGTGCTTTTATCTCATGGGAAAGTATGCTGATAAACTCTTTTTGTTTGTTTACGAGAATATTGTACTCGATGGTTTTTTCATCTACTTTTTTATCCAAATTCATCGAAAAATCCTGCAGAAGCTGATAGGTTTTTATATACTTGATATGCAATTCGAGAAATGTAATAAATTCTCGGAGAATATTAATCTCATTAATCGTATAGAAATCCCCAAAAGACTTGGCTCCGACGATAAAAACTCCCATATTGACGAGACCATCGGTATCAAAAATTGGCAGAACCAGAAAGGTTTCCTCGGGAAGTTCATTCAGTAACTGATCTCTGTCGAATTTGTTTTTCTTTTCCTCTATAAAAACGACGTCATTTATAAAAATCTTATCCGTGAGATTATTTTCGAAATATCTTTGAATTTCATTTTTCTCATCAAGTGCATGAAACATTTTAAGTACACAAAAATTGGTTTTAAAAACCCGTTTCATTTCCATAGAAAGATATCTTTCCAGCTCTGGAAAAGAAGTCAGATAAGAGATATTTTGTTCCAGCTTTTGCACACTTTTTTTGAGTTCTATCAGGAGATGATTTCCGAGGAAAAACTTATGCAGATAGGTATACGAAATATAAAACACCATCACTCAAACAATCGTATCGATAATGGAATAATGATCTTGAAACATCCAGTAGTTATTGATCGGTCCCGTTTTAAAATGAAGATAGAGAAAAGAAATAGTGTTAATCGAAATGATCGAGAGAATAATAGAAAGATATGCGATAAATATTTTCCCGATACCGTACTCGAGAGAGGAGAAATAGTAGCGCTTCACAGTATATAGAACAAACAAGACAAAAAACAGGAAGAGAAATATGAGTTCTTTTTCAAAAATCCATATTCAAAATAGTGGCAATATGAGCTGTAAAGTCAGTCCACAAATCACAAGAATAAAAGCAGAAAAGAGAATATTTTTTAGACGTATTCTGTTGAGATAGCTCTGAAATTTTAGTTGTTTGATACTATAAAATGCAAATAGAGGCACGAATAATATACTGAAAATAATATGAACAATGTAGGCATTTCCATATATTTCCCTATATACATTATTGACTGAGTCATATTGAAGGTCTGAAACTATAGCGGGCGTAAATATGAATATCAGTAATAATAAGATAAAAGAAAAAAGTATGAAAATAGTTCTCCTCGTTAATATTTTCTCTTTTGCTTGTTGAAAGTTTTTTATAAAGAAAAGAAGACTATAAATTCCTATGATGGATGTACCAAATGCAGATCGCGATAAATAGAGAAGAATATTTGTATTTTCAATCCCTGAGAAGAAAAGGAAATAAGTACAAAACCAAATCGACAAAAGTATAGTAAATAAAAGGAAAAAGAATCCCGAGATATTTTTATATCGTTGAAATATGAGTACTCATCCAATGATAGAGAGAACAATTGAAAATACATATATAATAAAATAGTAACTCATGCTCATAAAGTAATGTGATAGAGAGAGATTTAAAATATAATATAGATTTTTGATTGTATAAGAAATAAAAATTATTTCACACGCCTTTTTTGCTTATAGATTCTTAAAAAATCTTTTATTCCCATGGCGAAATTTTCCTTGAAATCTTTCACAGGATTATCGTACACAACAATATCACTGTCATAATTTTCTCCAGTATTTCTAATTTTTTCGTGTAATTTTGGTATATCACCAATTCAGAGAGATTTTCGTCCCATAACACCATATAGGTCGTATAAATTATTATTCTTATCCAGTTCGGTAATTCCTGGTATGAGGTGTTTCTCTGGAATGATTTTTGCAAATGCATTGAGCATCTGAAATATTATAAAAAAGTTCGTATATTTTTCTGATAGTCCCATAGAAGAAAAGCTCATTATATCTGGAGGAATATATCCAAGAATAGTTTCGACTCTTTCCTTTATGACCGTGTATCCTATTTCAGAATAGTGATAATGAAGTTCTCTCCGAAATATAGTTTCTAGATTATCTATATATCCATCCATATATCCAACAATTTCATCTTCCTGGTTTTTACAAACAAGGAGAAATGAATCACTTTCTAAAAGCCTTTCTTGTATTTTTAGAATATTGTCTGGTCCGTAAATAAGCTTCGTTTCTCATTTACAAGACGGACATATTATATTTTCTATTCAAAGAATTTCCATGATTTTTGCAACCGTTTTTTCATAGATGTCTTTTGAAAGATTTCCAAAGACATCTTTTTTTGAAAGCATTTTTTCACATGTGTGACATTGCGCAAGTTCACCTATTCCATATGCCCACATATCTTGTGTAACTTCATTAATAGCAGTAAAATCTGATACCGTCAGAATATGAGGATTTACCGCCTCAATTCTTATTTCATGAGAAGTACATTTTTCCATAAAAGTTTTGTTAAATAAATAAACAAAACTTTTATAGCTATCGAGAGTTACATTTGCGTTACATTTCCTATGAAAATTTATGATTATAAAAAATCCCTCGTTTTCACGAAGGATGATCTCAATTCTTAGATATTTTTAAAATTTAAAATAAAAAGTTTATTTATTTAGTATAGAAAGTAACGCTTTAAGTGAAAATAACATTAAATACCTAATGTCTTAATAGAATCTATCTGATCACGTTTTGTGAGAGTAAGGTATATTACCAAACATAAGATAGTAATAAGGAATATAATGCTTGTTACGGTTGTCCCGAGTCCCAGACCACCATTGGTATTTGCTTGTGACAAATAGTCACCAATGGAGGCACCAAGTGGACGGGTCAATATGTATGCCAACCAGAAAGTGAGAACCGCATTCGTAGATTGATGACGATGTTCCAGTGTCAATACACCTCTAACAATATAATGAGCAATAGTTATCAACGCAATAGCTCCCGCAAATATGAATACTGATGGCAAATATCCGATGCCAAACTGTTCAGCAATTAGATCCCCAGATGCTGTACCTAAAGCAAAGGTGAATAAAATAGCTAACCAATAGAAAGTTTCCCGTCTTTTTGTCATGATAGAATGGATCGATAATGTTTTCTCTACTCGGTACCAAGATGCAAAAACCACTGCAAGAGCAATAGAGAATATAATCGTAGTAGTTATGAGAGATATCCCAAAATTATCGGTCAGATTATCCGTTATGAGCGTACCGACCACACTCAATAGAACAACAGATATCCAATAGATGGAAGGAATATATTTCTTTGCTTTGAATTGAAAGAATAAGATTATAAGCAATAGTGTACCCATGATATAGGTCGTATAGGTCAGTCCTATATTCAGATTGGTATTGAGGAAGTCCGCAGCCGTTTCTCCTACCGTGGTACAGAGAATCTTGATGATCCAGAAATAAAGTGTCACTTCCGGGACCTTATTGAGCATTTGTGTTAGCGTACCGTTCGTTTTTATAGATGGTGTTTGCATGGATGAAAAGAATGAGGGATAAAAAATATATAGTCTAATTATAATTCAAATTTTTTCTGAGATAGTAGGTATTTATCTGAACAAGCACTCCAAAAAATAATATAAGTACGAATATATCTATACTTTTGTCCTGTAAAATGAAACCGAGATTTTTGTCCGCGTAATCCTTTTTGATTCAAAATAATGCGAATTCCAATCTTTCATAATGCTTCGTAATAGATAACTGTTCCACTCAGGTTCTTATATTCTCATAGGTCTTAAAATGATCCATAACCTTAAATTCATCAGTTCTTGACAAGTTCATAGACTTGAAAAATCATCACGATATCTGATTGTCCGTATCCATAGTATCGCCTATCTGAGGGATAATCAGAGCAAAAATAAGCCATACCAAGAAAGATATTATAAGTGCATTCACAGTGTTTCTTTGAGACAAACAAAGCAAAAATGACAGCATAAAGAAAATCAGGATATAAAAAGAAGATGTGAATATGAATACTCATATTTTCATAAACTCTATTCATCAGAGGCTTGTTCAGGCTATTGCATACAGTAGAACAACGATCAAAATGCTTACAAAAATCATCAATAGAAAAATAAATGAAAAATTTCATAATAACTTCCCATAGATGACATGAGCTTTTTTTACCGGTCTTGATAGTATCAGGGAAAGAGATTTCGATATCTTTTCTCTATAAGCGCTAATATATCCAAGAAAAATTCATAGGATGGCTCCGACAATCTCTATGTAATCTACAACTCCCCTGAGTAAATTAAGAGGATAAAAATCTGGCTGAACGATATTGGATGCTCTTCATAGACTTTTTAATACTTCCAAAGATTGCCTGAATTGGGTTACTTGATCATTAAAAACAAGAGAAGATATCGTTATTGATATACTTATCAGTATTAAAAATAAAAATAGTACGAATAAGAAGGTTTTCGTTCTAAAAACCTCCTTGAACTCTTTCATCGCAATTATGATAATGGTATTCATTTTTTATTTTTTAATAAATATCTCAATTATTTGTATTTAATTTTTTTATTCAAAAAACCGAAAAAACAAAAGATGCCAGCATCCAAGCTATCAGTACTGAAATATCATAGAAATCATTCTTGTAGTAGTTTGGGGCAGTCGGATCGCTGATTCAAATCAATTCAGAAGAAATGTTTTTATAATGCTCCGAAACGGAAAACGGAAAGCTCAGGTTATGAATGGTTTGCAAAGTGCTTGATTGCAGAATATTTGTATTAGGAAGCACTGGATTAAGCGAATTGGTTGGGTTAAGTGCTGAACTTAATTCCGGTAAAACAAAAGTTACGATTATCCAAATAATAAGAGCGTATAAAAGAGCATTTCAACTGTCTCTCGATATATGACTGAATCATAACCCCACGAATCAGAATCACGCTATATAAAAAAATGAGAGGGCATAAAATCATAACACATTCAATAAATTCACGATTGAAAATGCCCCAAAAATCATGAGGGAAATATTGGTAATTATAAGCGACGCCAATATCAACACAAACAAACTGTACAACAGTGCTATCGTTTTTCATAAAAATAATTCACCTTTTTTAATAGGTCTTGTAAATATGAGTTTCGTCACGTTGGCAATCCTGTCGTTCATTCAAATATAATATCCCATTATCAATACCACAAGTGTGGCGATAAGGGTGTTATATATAATCATATTCTTAACTATCAGAAGAGAGCTTTCCGATTTAAGAGTCAATACTGGCGGTACTTGTCAGAGGGATTGTATCAAATGAGATGCATAATTATATACCGTGATAACCGTATGCTGGGTAGACCATCATATTACGGTTGATAATATAGCCATGCTTATAAATATAAAGACGGCGTACACAAATGTCTTTTCTCTCAAAAGATATAGAATCTCCTTGCGGGCAACTATATTTTTCATATTAGCCATTTTTTTCTATCTTTAAGTAAATATTTTCCAGTGAATTATCATCTGGATACTTTTGTTTTAATTCTTCTATCGTTCACGAAAAGATAATCTTTCCTTGATTCAGGATTCAAACTCTATTACAGAGTTTTCAGACTTCTGACAATAAATGCGTATTCATAAAAATAGTGATGCCCTTCTCTGTGTTCAACTTGATAATTATATCTCTGAGCTGTTTCATTCATACGGGATCGAGTCAGGTATTTGGTTCATCCAGAAAAAGTACTTTCGGTTCATGGAGGATCGCTTGGGCTATTCCGATCCGTTGTTTCATTCATTTTGATAATCCTCAAACCTTCTTATCCGCATAATCAACTTCTAAAAATTTCAAAACTTCATCGATTCTTTTTTTTGGTTTTTCGATTCAAGAAAGTTTTGCAAAATATTCCAGATTTTCATATACGGTAAAATTCGAATACATCTGTACGTTTTCCGGCAAATAACCGATTATTTTTTTAATCTCAAACGGATCTTTTATGATCCCGTTTCCGTTAATGAAAGCATCTCAACTTGTTGGCTCTAAGAGAGTGGTAAGTATGTTTATAGTTGTTGTTTTCCCCGCTCAATTATGTCACAAAAAACCGTAGATATCACCTTCCATTACGTTAAAATTGATATTATCAAGCGATTTGAAGCCATCTTCATATACTTTTGATAATCATTTTACCTCTATAATTTTTTTCATAGGAAATATATTTTTGTGAATAAAGATTAGTCCGCAAGTTCTGCTCATCCAGCATCTTTATTGATACTGAGCGTTGCAGCCTTGTATCATACAGCATTGACAGTAACATCCACTTTCAGAGGATTTTTTGAAAAATAGTACAAACTGTTCGGATCCGCTCTGAAATGATTTAGTCAGTCTTTGATGTCTATATGTATATTTTCAGTGGAATTTGCTTTTAAGACAAAATTTTTCAGCGGAACAATAAAGGATTGCACTGTACTTCCGCTTAAATCAGATAGCTTATAATAAGCAGTAAGGTTTTTAATTTCTTTCGAACTGGTATTATTCAAAGATACTTCCAGATGATCGGATGCAATTTTTTTAGAAATAGGATCAACGTTATTTTCTACGAGGATCTCCTTTATTTTCAGTCCATCTATTCACACAGAAGGAACGAAATTTTCAGCCAAAGTCGGATTTGTATCTATTTTGTCATTTTGCCCATCACCATCGGTATCGGGATTGTTCGGATCGGTTCAAAGTAATTTTTCTGCATTGTCCGGAACTCAGTCTCCATCAGAATCAGTAGCATTTGTGCTATTATTCACAATGACATTGTTCGTCGCAGAAGAAGTTTTTCCAGTATCAATCTTACCAGAAGGATTTGATACAACACTCTGATTGCAACTCGCCAGTCATAATATAGCGAAAAATAATAAAGATATCGGAATTAAATTTTTATAGTTTTTCATAAAAGGGAATTAAAAAAGTAAAAATAATTAAAGCTGTCTGGAATAGAATACAAATTGCTTGTAAGTGGTGTGTAAGTTTCACGAGTTTTATGTAAATAAAAAAATCCCGACGGCTCATTTAGTGACAGTCGGGATTTTACGAGAGTGTATGTCCTGTTTTTCACTTCCATTAAGAGTCCAGATTAGTCCTCATTTTGTGAATCACTATCATTCGCTGATTCAGCTGATTCAGAAGAACCATCCTTTGTCTCCTTGTCGGAATTAACAACCGAATCATCATTTGTCTCCTTATCGGAATCAATTTTTCCTTCATTCCCCCGTTTATCGGTTGCAAGAATAGTTCCCTTGACTGCGTCAACTTTGACATCGGTCCCATCTTTCAGGGAGATGTTGTAGGCAATAGTTCCATTCTCATCTTCTGTCTCGACTCCGACAATCTGTGCTTGTGGATTGGCAGTAAGAACTGCTTTTTTTGCAGTATCTTCACTGATCGCTCCGACAGGAAGTTTTACCACCTTACTATTCGTCTCCTTTCCCATATCCTTTTGCTCAATGGCAGTCTGAGAATATGAAGGAGTACTTTGTGTTGGTAAGGTAATAGCTCCGCTATATGAAGCAAAAGTGAAACCAGTCGCAGCCATTGCCCCCGTTATGAGAGCGACCTTGTAAATGTTTGTATTTTTCATAAAAGAAAAGTAAATGATAAATTATATAAAGTTATACCTCATGCATTAGGTACACGACCAATATATTCATCTACTGTAAGTCGGCTGTAAGTTTCTCTATTTTTCTTTTTCTTTTTGTCTATTATCTCTTTTCTGATGCGGATATTATGAGTTGAATTTCACAACGAATTCAGATCATTTCCCCTCTTCGGAAACAACGACAATATCCCATCCATACAGTACAACGATTTTCTTTGCGAGTGCCAATCCAAGCCCAAGTCCTTCGGAGCGTTCACGATGGGATGATACACGATAGAAAGCATCGAATATCTTAGAGAGTTGGCTCTTCCCAATACCGATACCAGTATCCTTGATGTGAAGTTTTCCATTAACAATATCTATGCATATTTTACCTCCAATATTATTGTATTTCACGGCATTGGAAAGAAGATTCGATATGAGGATGAATACGTAATATCTGTTCGCACATACAGTTATATCCTCTATGAGTTCCATCTTCACTTCAAGCCGTTTCTTCTTGATTTGAGAATCCAGATATTTCAAGACTTCATAGAGAATTTCCGATATGTAAATTTCCTCTTTGGGTGTTTGTTCACTCATACTGGAAAGTTCCGAAAGACTTTCGATGAGTTCCCCTGCTTTCTTAGTCTCATTCTCTATATCATGCACCGTTTCTTCATCATAAACCTTCGTTTCGGAGAGAAGTTGGACACTACTCAAAATGGATGCGAGCGGAGTTTTCAGTTCATGCCCCGCGACTTTCACGAAGTATTTCATTGTCTTCATATTCTCTTCAACAGGCTTCAAAATATGACCGACAAGGCGGAATAATATGAGATAGATAAGGAGGGACAGGAAGACGAGAAAGCCAACGTATTCCGCCACATCTTTCGCATATTCCCCCTCTGAATACGGAAGAAACACAATGGAGACCAACTCTTCTTTTCCGCTTAAAGGGAATCGCGCAAACATATACCCGTCATCCTCGAAAGTCCCTCATTCTTTGAGTGTTCGAACCAATTCCCGTCCTTCCGTTTCGCTTGGATACGGAGAATGGTTGTATCGGATGCTTCCACTTGCGTCGAGGAGGAGAAAGAAGTTCTTGAAAAGACCCGAAAACTTCGGATCGTCTTTGAGTTGTTCTGGATCCTTTCCGATAAGATCGAGTTTTAAGACTTCCGCCTGATATGTTTTCGTCTTCTGGGAAGTATCCGTATATCCTCGGTAGTATTGGTAGGAAATGAATCCGATACCCACGAACAAGGTAATAAGGAATACTACGATTGTCGCGAGGATTGAGAGTTTCTTTCGAAGAATGATAAAGTGTTTATCCATGATTTGATGATTTTATATAGTAGCCGTCTCATTTCTTTGTAAGGATGAAATCTTTTCAGAGTTTTTTCCGAAGATACCCAATATAGATATCGACCACTCGGGAGAACATATAACTCTCAAATTCCCCCCATACATTCTCGTATATGTCCGATCGGGAAAGCACCTTTCATGGATTTCGGACGAAGTATCGGAGTAGCTCGAATTCCAGACTGGACAGCACGACTTCTTTATCAGCTTTCCATACCTTTTTCTGTGAAAAATCCACAACGATATCATCAATCTCTATACTATCACCTTTATCCGAAGCACTTCTGCGCACAACGGCATTTATTCGTGCAAGAAGTACGGAGTAATCGAAGGGCTTCGCGATGTAATCATCCGCTCCGAGTTCAAGTCCATGGATAATGTCCTCGCTCGTGGACGAAGAGGTGAGGATGATGACGAAGACCGCGTTTTTCAATTCCTTGCGGATTTTCGACAGCACTTCGAGACCGTCGATCCCCGGAAGATTCAGATCAAGAAGAACGAGCGAAAAGTTCTCGTTTATGACCCTTTCAAGCGCCGTTTCACCAGTCCGCACAAATTCCGCCTTCATTCCTTGGAGAGAAAGATATTTTACGATATTTTTTGCGAGGATGAAATTATCTTCGACGACCAGTATTTTCATAAGCATTAGAGTTTGAAGTATCGAGCAATTCTAATAATGAAATCATTACATTTCTTGATATATGAGCTATCCTTTATGGAAGCAATGGTAAAACCTGACACTATCCCAACCACCGCTCCACCGATAATATCAAGAGGCCAATGAACACCTCCTATGATACGAGAAATGAACATAATAATAAAAAATGGTATTGTGATATATCAGATTGTTTCATAACCAAACAGAAAAAGTGCGGTAATAAACGCAACTCATACCGAAGCGTGATCCGAAGGGAATGATACATCTGGGATATGATTGAGGAGAAAATGTCCGGCACTCTTCGCGAATTCTGCTGGACGATCAATATGGATAAACTTCTGAATGATGATATTAAAGAGAATAGCGAGAATAGTCGCGTATAATACGAGCAACAATCGTTCCTTTCCAGAGATATTTTTCTTGTTTGTGTAATAGAGCCAAAATCCCACAAGAAAGAGTGGAACGAGGAATATCGGTGCATCGGCAAATATGGAAACTATGTTTCGAATGATCTCTATATCTCCGAGTTGTTTCAGGATAAGAAAAAGGTGCTTGTTCAGTTCAAAGAGTTGTGCGAGCATACGGACAATTATAGGATTATTGAAACAAATATTGGTATTATATGAAATGATTGTAAGTGGAATGTAAGTGAAGAGGATTATTTGCTATTCCCGCTATTTTTCTCTTTTCTCTTTCGTACGAATGATGCTATGATTTTAAGTACCAATATACTGAATGTGAGCCAAAACATCCCGAGTCCGAATCCGGCAAGTACATCACTCATCCAATGAACATTCAAATATATCCTACTAAAACCTATGGAGAGAAATCCTAAAATATTGAAAATGATAAAGACAATTCTCATCAAATGATTCTGTATTTCATCTTTAAAAAGATACATCAGGAGTGAGAAGAAAATAATTGCTATCGTTGCATGAGCACTCGGGAAACTATAACTATGAGGAATTGCGATAAGCATAGTATCTGGTCTTGGTCGTTCCACATATATTTTTACGAGGGATGCAAATATCCATCCTCCTGTCATACTAAGGAATACAATGAAGGAATCGTATCGTTGTCTTTTATGTACAAGAAATATGATAAGTAATTAACCCCCACTAAACCACCAGCTCTGCTGGTGGAACCATCCAGGTTCTACCATTTCGGCGTAAAGTGTATATACTTCAAGTTAGCGAGGAACAAATAGAAGGGGCATAACGCCCCCCAATCTATGCAAACTCTTAACCATGAAGCACAATCTCATGTTCAGTGGGATTGTACATACCACATTGTGGTAGTACCAAAATATCGAAAAAACATACTTTTTCAAGGAATTCGTAAAGAAATAGGAGAACTCTTCAAAGAACTTTCCAAAAGATTCGATTTCGAGATTGTAAAATGAAACGTCTGACCAGATCATATTCACATGATTGCAAGAATTGCACCAAAATACTCCGTTGCTGATATCATGGGAAAACTCAAATGAAAGAGTGCTATCATTGTACATAATCGGTTTGGAAAGAAGAAAATGATAAGTCAGAAAAGTTTCTGGAGTAGATGATACTTTGTCTCCACCGTCTGAATCGATATCGAGATGATAAAAAAGTATGTTGCTGACCAGTGGAAACGTGATAAATATACAGACTGATCTCAGCTTGATTTTAACTGGTAACTCCCTATAATGAACAGAATGCCCCATATTTAGCCCCTTCTAGGGGCTCTTCGCTTAATACTACCAGCTCTGCTGGTAGATACTTACTATCGAAAGTATTCCAAGTATTAGAGGGCTTCCGATATCTGATACGGAAATCATAAATTTATTGAGTAGAGGACTCCAGAGCGAAATTATATGCAAATGTATCCACATATCCCATTTGGTAATAAGTTCTGAGGCGAGAACATCTTCTAACATTTTAGAGAAAAGATAGAGCGATCCGATATTCAGAATCAGTAAATAGGGGCGGTATTTCAGAAAAATATGTTTTTTCTTATTTATGAATCGATAGAGAAAAATAAGTATTATGCTTATAATTAAAGCGACAGCTATGAATCTTCCAATATATTTGGCAATAATTTCATAACTTTTTCCAAATATGAAACCAATCAAAACGGAAGAGACTGCCCAACTTATACCACTGATAACATTATAAAAAGCAAATTTTAAAAAACCTATATTGGATGATCCGGCGACAAATGGAACCAATGCTCTTATAATTGGATTGAAACGACCAATGATAATTGTCTTGCCCGTATGATGGGCGATAAGTTTTTTTGTTTTTTCGAAATATTTCTCTTTAAAAAAGAAATATTTCCCATATTTTGTGATGAAATTATGTCCATATTTTCTCCCGAGCCAGTATCCTAGAAAGTCTCCGATGATTGCTCAAAGAGCGGAAATTATAAGTACACCTCATAGATGAAGAATGCCCAATTTTGCGAAGAATCCTCAAAGAATAACTATCGTGTGTCCAGGAATAAATGCTCCAATAAGGGGAGTTGCTTCTCATATGGAAGCAAGAAAAATAATCCAGTATCACCAATGGTGTAATACTGGTTCGGAAAGAGCTTGAATCGTATTTATCATTGATATTATTTTTTATGTAATAACTAAGACCATTGGATTATATTGAAAAATACTATTTTCCATAAATATTTACTCGTATTCATATGCCGAAAATCGGGAAATATAAAATTTGGGGC
>CAVVTN010000009.1:0-89453 GCA_963751115.1 uncultured Candidatus Altimarinota bacterium | reverse complement strand
AATAATTTTAACGTTAAAAACTATTTATGAAATATATCCAATTGCTTTTCAAGGCGGCAATGCCACCCCCAGCAATTTCTATTATTCCAAGGATTCATTCGCCTGTTCCTCAAAGGGTAATTCCCTCACTCTTTTCTTCGGGATTCACAAATACCAAAGTTACTCTACTCTTCATCCGCCGTGGTGAGTTTTTTCTGTTTGCGGGTAATGGGTGCGAGTCCGTCTTGGAAGTTGGTATAGGCTCCAAATACGAGGAAATTCTCTTTGTCATCACATTTCTCTGGAATAATCTTCTGTTGAAATATGAAATCTTTGGAATTGGGGATAGAACTATAGAATTGCTCCTGATAAATCTCTCGACCATATCGACCAAATCGCCATTTTGCGAGAAATTTACTACTATCTTCCTGGAATTCTCGAGTAGTAAAAGGAATGTGCTTTCGGATAAAATCTTGCTCTTCTTTTGAATATTCCTCAATATTTTCATATACCACTGCAAATATGAGTTTATCTTGAAGGACGATGCTTTCGAGAGGATTATATACTGCACACTTCCGAGCTTTGAGAATTGGAAGAAATTCTCACAGAAATCAAGGTCCGTGAGGAAGAACTCAAATGGGAAGAAATCCAATACTACATCAATCTTTTCTCCTTTCATTGTGAAATAGCGTTCCTCCACGATGTGAGATTCAAAAATATCCGCAACGACGATATTCTCCATTCCAGCGATTTCGGCGATCATATCTCCGATAATCGAGTCCAGTAAGGAAGTCCTCATCTTCAAATGAATAGGGGAGGAGTATTCCGATTTTCTTCCCGGATGGCGTGCAAAAATAGATTGGATGTATTTTCTGAGATCTGCCCCAGAGCTCTTATAACCCCCTTTGTAAAGGGGGGTAGGGAGGATTTTATCAAAAGTACCTTTATTGCCCTCTCTCTCTGGGAGAGGGCTAGGGTGAGGGCTGTTTGTTGTGAAAGGGGAAGATGGAAATAAATATTTGCTCACATGACAACTCTCCGTAATCATCCCCCGGGGGTATTTGCGTTGGTTTCGAGGAATTTATAGATCCCAGTTTCTGCTTCACGGATGACGTCATAACGACCGAGAAAGTATTCTCCGAGTGGAAATTTCTTCGCAAAAAGAGGTTCCATAAAAGCAAAATAGGGAAGGTTTTGTAAGATCTTTTCTATAGAATTCATACGCTTTCACAAAAATAACATTTCCTTTCGCAAGGATATCCATAAATTCTGCGTATTCTTCCCGACTAAATTCAACCACATTATCGTAGTCCATATATCGAAAATACCGGTCTTCAAAATCCTCGAGTTGGTACTTTTCCTCGAAGATGGTTTGGAGCGACTCGGTAGTGTGAGCTGGAGTGTAGGATTGTAGGTGCATGAGTGAAAATTATGCGATAAATTCACTATAAAAGATAGCAAACCAAAATAAAAAGAGAATAATCAAGGATACAACCAGTCAGAATCACACTCAGAAAACAAACAGCAAACCTAAAAGTGTCCAAATACCATCTTCAATTTGTCCTTTGGAATTACCATCCTTGGAGATTATGAAAATAACTGTTAATATTGACCAAAAAAGGAGCCATCCAGAAGATCGAAATAATAATCAATCCAATCGAGATGATAGTAAAGATTGTGGAATCTATGGAGAAGTATTGTTTCATATGTTTGAATTGGTAATTTTTAACTCACTTTATGTATAGAAGTTTTACTACCCTCCACCCCCCTTACTGAATCCTCCAACAGCCGAATGATTTTATAATAGAACTACTGCTCGATGAAGATTTGGTTACACTACTTCCGTTATTACTACTGCTCGACCAAGAACTCCCTCCGCCTCATTCCCAGTATAAGAAACTACTTCCGGATGTAGAGTACTGGTACTTCCTGTTCGAGTTGTGCTGGTTTTGGATGAAAGCTCCCAGATCAGAGGCAAGAAATGCGATGAAAATAACTGGAAAAAGCACCAAGTAAGGAACAATACTTCGATCTACATATTCTTCTGTGGAAGCGATACCAGGAGTATTTTTCTTCTTTTGAAATTGTGGAGATTGATATTCACGAGATTCAGCAAGTTTTTTCTTCTCGGAAAAACCGGGGAAGTTTCAAGTGTTTTCTTCTATCGTCTGACGATAGGTAGTATATTCTTTATTTTTGAGTACCAAATAATCTTCATAGTATCCCAGGGTTTTTGATACTAATAGAAGGATATGATTCCTTTGCGAAAGTGATACCACTTTTTGCTCCTTGAATCATCTCGTTATAGGATTCTATTCCTCCGCCGAAATCATTATCATTATCGAAAGCGATTATTTTTTTGATTCCTTTTTGGAGGAGAAAATCCATCTGAGGATATTTGTCGAGTCGATAGACATTTTTTGGTTCTTTATATCCAATCTGAGTCTTGAGATAGGTATCTATTTTCGTATATTCATAGGGGATGAATACATTATTTTCATCGAACAAGAAAGAAGCTTTATCATTTTGAATTTTTAAAGCCAATGTTTTCAAATTTTCCTGTACTTTATTTGCTTGTTCTATAAAGTATGGTGAATTTTTCCATGCAGCAAGAAGAAGGTATGCTTCGAGGGTCTTTGCGAGACTATTTGGAAGAGGATTTCTATTGAAGTTATAAATGGTATTGAGATATCCGAGTGATTGAAGAATCTGTCCCATAACGACCATTTCGAGAGGATGTGCATTGATGATAACGAGACTCGTATCATCTCATTGTGCTTTGATAGATTTCGTAAGAATCTCTTGGAGGGACATCTCGGCACTCTGAAAAATAGGATCCCAGTGAATATTCTGGAGAAAGAGTTCTGGATTCGTATAATATTTAGAAAAATCTTCTACTTTCTTAAAATCCCCACGAAAGTATTTCTTAAAATCAGCATCACCGTCATATCAAAAAGTAAATTGATCTTTGTTACAAATGGCAAATCCCGGTGAAACTCCTTTTTCTTTTGCAAGATATTCATGAGCATCTTTATGAATAGTAAAACGTGTTATGATATTGTTGGACATAGAAGGTCGGTTATTGGTTATTATTTATGAGCTCCCCCTGTTCACCATCGTTCACTTCCCCCCTCAGCCGAGGGGGGATTAGGGGGAGTTACTGATTAGTATGAGTAGAGAGAAACACTGAGTATGAGAGCAATAGCGATGAGAAATCCTTCGATGATCGATCCAAGAGCTTCATTGTTATCGATAATAATTTCTTTTTCTAGAGGAATCACTTTTCCGATGATATAAATTGATCCCTGAAAAAGAACGATACCGACAAGACCAAAACTGACAATGCTAATAATAGAACCGAGTAGAATATCGAGGCTGAAATTATGGTCATAAGTTGCTCCGAGAAAATAAATGAGTGTTGCAATCATGATTCCTTGTCCGAAAAGTTGCCCACGAACGATATGTCCAAGTGCTTTATTTTGAGTACCAAAAACCTCATCTTTTACACTAAAAGGTGACGCTTTCTCAAAAAAATAGAGATTCAACACAAAAAGAAGAATCCCAATAATAAAATAAGAAAGTCCAAAAAGTACGATGTACGGAGATATAAGGTGTTCCATAAAAGAAAAAGTAATAAAGAATAAAGTAATCTACATTGTGCAAGATCTATTTTGTCACCCCTCGCTGGGGGAACTATACTTTCCACTGCAGTCGGAATGACAAATGTTTTTACTTAATGAGTTGTATAAAAGTATCAATTTGTCCTTTAATCAGCTTCGCTTGAGATATAAGAGCATCTTTTGTTCCATCTCACCGTTTGGCAAAAAGCTCAAAAGTCGCTCCAATGTCCGAGAGTGTAGTATTTTTTAGAAATTGGTCAAGTTTTTCTCCATTGTTTTCCAGATTAAATATACTCTTCATAAGTCCGAAATATATATACATAAGAGAATCGAGGAGTTGTTTATTTGCATGACTTTTAGGATTCTCCATATCAAAAGCCTTTAGATTGGTATAATCAAGCTTCTTTCCCTTGTTCCGGTCATCTATTTTATAATCAGAATGATAATCTATGAAAAACTCAGCTGCAAAGACATTCCAGATGAAGGCAATATTATCATCTAAGAAATGTTCGATGTTTTCTTTTTTAAAGATAAAAGGATTCAAATGGTAGTTGATAATCCCCACGGGAAAATAAGAGACACTTTTGAAATCTTTCTGGAATGAGAACGATATTTCCACAAGATGTTTATCGGCATCGAAATACCGTTTTGTTATAAAATGATCATTCTCTGATGTTTCAGAAAGAAGTTCCATTCAGGCGTTTGCTATGTAATCTTCAAACATCGTCTTGATACGATCGAATTTCATTCAAAAGGTTTCACTTGATTCAAATGGAGTTTTAAATATGGAAATATCTGCTATAGATTGCATAAAAAGTAAAAAAATGAAAGATAAAAACTTTTGCGTATTATTCTCATATCGAGTATACTCATTTTACTTATTTTTTAAAATTTTTTTCTATGGCAGATACACAAGTAAAAACACAAGATCCCGCTACTGGGGTAGCTACAACCGATGCAAAAGTTATCGCTCTTGGAGCTCTCGAACGAGCAGAGGTAGAACAGACATTTGCAGAAGCAAAGGACTTTCGATCCATCGGAGAGAAGATTACTGCGCCACTCGATAGTATTATCTCCGAGACAGCGAAGATTATAGACCGCGACCCGATTATGAATGTAAATGCGGAACTTCAGGCTATGAATACTTCCGTTCAGGCAGTATACAAAGAAATCATCGACAATGACGGAACGATTATGAAGATTGCAAAAAGCATTCCACTTATCAGCAGTCTTGCAAAAACACTCGATGCAAAATGGGACGAAGCAAGTTTCAATGTAAAATCTCTCGAAGGGAAGATTCAGGTTATCTTCTCTGGATTCGACCAGGCATATACGAGTTTGAATACTTCCATCGATATGCAGAAATCCTTCCTCGATGGAATCGAAGCAAATATCGGAAAAGTCGTTGCCTACAAAGATTTCCTTGCTGAGAAAATCATCGAATTTAAGGCAAAAGGAGAATTGGCAACAACGGAAGATGAGAAGATGAAATACGATATGTTCCTCCGAAATGTAGAGTTTTTCCAATCCAATCTCGTAGTTCTCATCGGGAATCTCGAACTCGCTCGAAAACGTCTCCTTATCCGACTCGATAGTGCTGCGAAGCTCTCTCTTGCGATGAACTCCTCTCGACCGATTTTTAAAACTCTTCTCTCAACCGCTCTCATCGAGACTTCTTCTCAGAAAGCTCTCGAAGCAAGTATTAAAGCCATTGGAGTTATGGGAGAAACCATCGATAAGATGTCTTCTGGATTGACTGATAAAGCGATCGAATCATCTCGTCGAGCAGAGGAAATGTCTTCAAAACCCGTTCTTTCCACGTCTGTATTCATCGATAATGTAACTAAACTCAAGAATCATTTCGAAGAAATTGATAGTTATCGAGCACAAGTAAAGATCGAAGCTGACAAAGAACGAGCACTCTTTGCTGATGCAAAAGTGAAACTCGATGGGATTAAAACAATCTCCAAAGCCCATCAAGAAGAACTCGCAGAACAAATTTCTGCATAATAAGAAACTTTCTCTCGCCCCAGTTTCCGGATTGGGGCGAGATTTTTTAGAAAATAATAATTTTGAGGTATGGGAAATAAAAAATACATTCATTTGAAAAAAACACCAAGAATAGATTTAATATGAAAAATAAATTATGATTTTATTTGAAATCCTAAAGGATACTCATGAAAAATTTTTGATAAAAAGAGATTTCCATATTTCATGTCAAAATATATATGATCTTGAAGAGAGCAATCCCTTTCTTTTTTACGCTCTAAAGTAGTGACAAATGAATTCCAAGATCAAACAAATGTCTTTGCTACAAAAGGTCTTGCAATCATATGTATATTTATCGGAGCATTTCTGTTTCTTATTGGTATTCCATTCTGGGAAAAGCCAATGGAAGATGAAATGCAGTTGATTAAATCGATGATGATTACCTTTCAAGTTCTTTGACTGTGGCTTTTTCTAAAAAGTTTTTTTTCTTATAAGAAAGTTTGAATATATGAAAATCTTGAAAAATTCTTTGATATTAAAGATACAATTTTTTCTGAAAAAGTAATACTTGAAACCTCTATACAAAATGATATTCATGAACTTTGAATGAATGTAAATAATTTATGGGATATCAAGAAAAATATAATATCCACTATGGATTGATATAGGTTGATCGTAAAGTGTCATAAATATATACAGAACAATATGTGGTATTTTGGAAAGATTCCTCAAGAGTGACGGGATGTTATTAATACGGAACTCCGATGGATCGTTTCCTATGCTCAAGAATTCACTCTTCTTGTTCAATCTTGGATTTCCCACCATGCAATGGAACTTGCAGAACTCGAGAAACAGATACAATCTCAGGAACTTGCGACCGAAAATGAAGGTGGAAAAGTTGCTCTGGAACTCTCAAGAATCTCGCTTCAGGAGCATTTGAAGGAATTGGAGAAAGTGAGGATGTAGGAGTTTTTTAGAAAATAATAATTTTGAGGTATGGAAAAGAGGGAAAATATGCAATCTATTACAGATGGGATTATAGATAAAGTAAGGAATTTAAGTATCATTTGATGAAGTACATACATGATATGCATCAACCAACCGAGTTTAGTTGATAAAAAGGACTTTCATATTGCTTCTTCTATTATTACTCGCCTTTCTGATATAAACAATCATCAACAAGCCATTAGAGAACGATATAAGGAGCTTTATAAAATGACGATGGCTGATTTTATAGATCCAAAAATCGATTTCCAAGAAATTATTTCTATTCAAAGGGAGGTTAGAGAAATTACATTGAGCCTCCATTCCTTTTCTAGTTCACTTGGTCAGATTTCTGCACAATACAAATATGCCTCTATTTTTTATGATACAATACAATTCAAAATACTTCTTGATCAATTTCAAGAACAACACAAGCAAGAATTAATAATTCTCTCATATAACATATCTAATATGCTGAGTTCTTGGATTTCCCATCACGCCACAGAGCTTGCAGAACTCGAAAAACAGATTCAGTCTCAAGAAATGGCAACTGAAAACAATGGTGGAAAAGCTGCCCTAGAACTTTCAAGAATCTCTCTTCAGGAGCATTTAAAGGAGTTGGAGAAAGTGAGGATGTAAGAGATTTTTAAAAAAGTAATATTTTTATAATTATATTTATAAATATGGAGGTCTTTATTGCAATAACATATTTGTTATCAGTCTATTTTGTATCCAAGAAATTTGCTGAAATATATATTCCAGCAAAAGTGTATAGATGGATTTTGAAATTAAATACGGTACTTAGATTTTTTTCCAAAGTTTATATACTTACGCTTATTGTGTGGTATATATGATACATAAGATTATTGGAAGTTTTCTTTGGTATCCAATACCCGTTTAATCCGAGTATATTATTTCCTATATTGATTATATCAGGAATAATTTATCCTTTTTTATTTTTTTTAATGTTCATTCAAGCAATATGAGAATCGGAAGATGTATCTTATATTCAATGATCTGATGAAAAAATACATGTAAATGCACAATCTGCGATATTTTTTTTATGATTTTTCTTGGGGCCAGAATCGTTTTTATTGTATAGTTTTTATACCAGAGTGTAATTGGAAAATGATCGTAAAAAATCAACTTGATTTCCGTATAATTTTCCATACAATTATACACATAATATTTCTAACTTCCAAAACATGGCAACATTTTCAACAGACGAGCTCGTATCCTCCACACAATTTTCGAGGAATTTCTGATCCTATATGACGGGGATGAAAGATATGAAATACCGAAAAATGTGAGTTCTCAAGAATAATGAAATAGATATGGTGATTATACCGGGGAAAATTTATGAAAAAATAGGATCTTATATGGACGAGATGATTGAAAATTATGAGATATATGAGGAGATAAAAGAGAGGATGGATGGAAAAGAGGCAGATTTTGTCGATGGAGCGGAAGTATTGAAGAAATTTAATGTATCTCTCTAATTCTCCGCTATGTACACTGTAAAATTTCACAAAGAAGTAGAGAA
This sequence comes from uncultured Candidatus Altimarinota bacterium, assembly GCA_963751115.1. Classification (GTDB taxonomy): domain Bacteria; phylum Patescibacteriota; class Gracilibacteria; order BD1-5; family UBA2023; genus UBA1545. The sequence goes on along the minus strand of CAVVTN010000009.1, from coordinate 81,338 downwards.
AGATTTAGAAAAACTCAATAAAACCTCACGAGAACTTTTTATTAAAACTCTTCGTAAAATCTGCCAATCGCCAGAACTCTGAAAGGACCTCCGAAACACTGGAGGGATAGATTTGAGTGGATATAAGAAGATGTACTTTGACGGGAAGAAGAAAAGAATCGTGTACAAGATTCAGGAGCAGGAAGTTATCGTATACGTTATCTCCGTCGGGAAAAGAGAGAAAATGGATGTTTATAAAGAGGCTTTTAAGAGAAAGTAATATTTCCGCCCCAGTTTTCGATTGGGGCGATATTTTTTTAGAAAATAATAATTATGAGGTATGGAGAATAGAGGTGATAAATACTCATTGATAGAATTTGAAGCTTTTTTGAAAGCACAAATCGTGGGTGCTATAAATTCTTTTGATGGCTGAAGGTACATATATTCTGGAAATGTCCATATGAATATTATTAATAGGATTATTTTAAACGAATTAATAAAGTGAATTGTCGGTTCCTTATTGGGTATTATTTCTATAATCTGAAGTATTGTATATTACAATAGTTATCATCAAAAGGATGTACAATTATTCTTAGCTTTCTTGATATGATGTATATTGCTCATATCTTGATATAGTATATTATCTCAATGGTTCATTGCAAAAAAACGATTATCAATATATGGAGTCTTTGACACTTTTTTTTCCGATAAAAATGATATTTTAACTTCAAAAGAAATACTAAATATCAGTATTCGGAGTGATTTAGAAACTCCTTGAGTTAACCCAGATATTATAATGAGTATTCATGATCATATGCGAAATATATTGGATTGATACAAATCTACGATTAGTTGTCATAAATATTTACAAGATAATCTCTGCTATTTGAGTCGTGTAGATGAAAAAATAAAAAGTATTATGGATATTGAACTCCAGTGGATCATAAATTATTCCCAGGAATTCACCCTTCTCGTCCAATCCTGGATCTCTCACCATGCTCTTGAACTTGCAGAACTCGAAAAACAGATTCAATCTCAGGAACTTGCGACCGAAACTGAGAGCGGAAAAGTTGCTCTGGAACTCTCAAGAATCTCCCTTCAGGAGCATTTGAAGAGATTGGAGAAGGTGAGGATATAAATATTTCAACCATTTATTTTTTTAAAAGCACTTTTATGTTTCTCCATAATAATATACCCGATGATCTCGCAGAGAGAAATCCTCTCATCCAACCATCGGTCGATTCCAAGGGATTTTATCTCTATAATTGGATATCGTTTGAGGAGCTCCGAAAAACCGTGGCACGAGATTATCTTTGGCTCCTTTCCAAGATGCTGATACCTTTTGGTGTACTCATAATTCTCGGAGGACTCTATGATTTCTATATCCTCGGAGATATACGATTTATCTGGACGCTTATTGGTATTTCGGGAATCTATGCTCTCATTTTCCTCGTGATTATTTTCCGGATGATTGCGAGATCATGGACTTTTCTCCATATTTCCAATATTGTTTTTACTCATACACACATAGGAATTGGCGGGGAAATAATTCCCTATGAGAAATACGATACCATGGCGAAAAAACTCCAAAATTGGTGAGAAGAATTCGAAGAAGAATTCATGAAACCATCAAAACTCGATGAGAAAATCGGACAATTCAAGGCAGAAGTGTTTGCTTGGTGATCGGGTAAAGAGAAGAAAAAAGCAGGAAAATCTCTTCTGAAGCAATTTAAAAATATTGATATTAATTCTTCTTTCTCATTTGATCGTGCTCCCGGTATCGTGCTTGTTATTTTTTTTCTTGTGGTAATATATTGGGTTTCTATTCGACTCTTTTATGCGATTGGATGGATATTTTCTTTCCTCATCGGATATACATTTGTCGGTATTATGAAGATGATTGTCACACTTCAATGACGCGAAGAGATGCAGATTCAGCGATTATTTGAGAAACTTGAGGTGATTTCTAATGAACTTATTCTTTCAAAAAATATGATTATAAAAAATCTCAACAACGCGACGGAAGGATCTTGGGATACGGGAGTTTCTGGAGTGGTCAATGCTTTCGATATGACCATCGGAAAAGCCTGGTCAGGAATCAGTCTTGTGAAAAAACTCAGGAAAACTCTGGAGAACTCTAAATATGCGACCATTTTTAACTATACAACTTTTGATACTTGGACCAAGAGTCAGATTCTCGAACCCATCAATGAGATGATAGAACTTCTCAATACTTCCCTCAAGAAACTTGATGAAACGATTATTTCCAGCTCAAGAAACAAATAGGGGAGACTTCCGAACCAGCACTTTCTATCCCACTCGAGACACAACTCAAACGACTGGAAATGCAACGAAAACCACTTGAATCTATGCAGGATCAGTGGCGAGGAGTGGGAGCGAAGATTGTCGTTGGGAAGTTTTAGAAGCCCTCACCCCAACCCTCTCCCAGAGGGAGAGGGGGATAAATAGTATTTTTTGTCTCATGTTTTGTATGTTCAAACAATTCACCATCTCTCTCATAGAAATCTGGCAAATTTACTTCAGTCGGGATCATTCTTTTTGGAGAAATTCCACTACTCACCGAGTTTGCAAGATGCAACCAAGTTGTAGTCAATTCACCAAAGAACAAGTCCAGAAATACGGAGCACTGAGAGGAAGCTATCTCGGCTGGAAACGTATACACAGTTGCGGGAAATTGGTACGATAAAGTGGATATCTGAGGGGATTTGTGGTAAGATAAGGGAAGTTTAATTTTGAATAACAAGTATCATTATTTTATGAAAACACGAAAAGAAAAGGATTTATTGATTAAAAAAATAAAGAATCTGAGAATGTATGATACTTCTCATATTTTATCAGTTACCTCTTTGATAAGTGTACCATTGTATATTTCTATTTGGCTAGCATTTATAGATTTCCTTGAAAAAAGTTTTCCAGATTATGGTATATTTTTTTCTCTTTTATATATTTCCTCAATGGCTTTGCCATTTTTGATTGCATATATTATATTGCATCATAAGCCTATCTTTCTATTACAAAAATTTATAAAAAAACAAATATTTTCTGCATTAGAAGATGTTTCTTTCTTGAGTAAAGCACGATATTCCGAAATAGAAACTTTACAGAAATTCATAGAAAAAGATATAGTCATGGTATGACTTAATAATAAGCTTGTCATCGAGATAAAAAATTCAGTACAAAATATTTCAGAGACTATAGGAGAATATCCTCTTTTATTTAAGATATTAGAAAAACAAAAACAATATTGTTTTATTTTTCGAAAGCCATTAGTCTATCTTTCATACATAAATTCTCTTATAAAGAGAGAAAAAGAAGAACTTATTAATTCCATTAAGATTATTCAGGATAATATTCAATCCTGGACTGAGCTTCACCAAAAAGAACTCCTCGAAGTGGAACAAGAACTCGAAAAACAAGTAGCAACCACCGAAAGTCTTTCTGGACAAGGAGCGATTGATTCTCCAACGAGTCAGACTTCACGAACACATCGAGAATCTGAATAAAATAAGTAATACTTTATAAAAGCATCCTGATTCTAAACAGATGCGATAAAGTGGATATTTAAGGGGATTTATGGTAAGGTGAGGGAAATTTAAATTTTAATGGATTGTGAAAAAATGCAAAAGTTGGAATATAAAGAATCTGAAAATATTAAAAAGCTTTATGCACTCAAATTTTGAGATATGATATATCCTGTAATTTTTCTATCTTTTATCGTATATTTATCTATAAAGTGAATTAGCTTTTTTAATCTTACATTAATTGCAGAGCAATGGGTATTATTTTTCGAATATATTGCTTTGTGAATTATATTAATGATTGGTATTTTTGAACATATCCAACTTGAAATGAGAGATAGGTTGATCCGGTGAACTATTCACATTAGAAATATTTATTACGAATACAATAAGTTTATTAATCTTATTGAAAAAGATAAAGGTAATTTATGAATAGATAATGAACTAGTTCTAGATATAGGAAGTAGGATATATTATTTTTCCGAAAGTATTCAGGCATATTCAATGTTTCTCGAAGCAATAAAACTTAATAGTTTATATGTATTTTTATTTCAACGATTCTTTCTTTTTAATCTCATTTTAAAAGAAGAAAAACAAGAACTTATTTCTCTCATAAAAGATTTCACTACTTCCATCCAATCCTGGACTGAGCTTCACCAAAAAGAACTCCTCGAAGTGGAACAAGAACTCGAAAAACAAGTAGCAACCACCGAAAGTCTTTCTGGACAAGGAGCGATTGATCTCCAACGAGTCAGACTCCACGAACATATCGAGAATCTGAATAAAATAAGTAATACTCTATAATAAAATATTATGTCAGAAACAAGGACTATTCCCGAAGAGCAAACTTCCAGTATCATTCTCCCGTCAGAGATTCAAAAGATCGTGAATGAGAGAGGATTTTATTTGTATGAGTGGATTAGTCCATGAGATTTTTTTTGGACATTAGTATTGTTTGCAACAAAAAATACAACATGATTGTTTTTTGGATTTATGTGAATGTGTATTTTAGCTGGTTTCACATATGGTATTATAATGATATCATTTACTGCTCTTCAAAGATTGAGAGTAATAAATTATTCTTCTGTAGTAAATTATTCTTCTGATAAGCTCCTTGGTATCTTTGCATTATTAATTCTTGTATGTATCACGATATATATTATATATAATATGATTTTCAAGAAACCATTGGAATACGCTTGATTATATTTGAAGATTTCTACGCTTGTTTTTACAAATCATGGTACATCTTTCCCGTATGAAGCATTTAAATGAATAAGGATATCTACGAAAACTATAAATATTTGAAATATTTTTTATCGACCATTTCTTCAAAAATGACAATTTATAGAAAAAAATTTTTGGAAAAGTATTGGCGGATCACGTGGACCATTCGAAGCCGATTTCTTTAGGGCAAGCAATCTTTTTAATAAGATATTAATTATTATTGGAGTAATATTATCATCAACAATAGCAATATTCTCGTTAGTGTTGTTCTTAATATTATGTATATTATTCCTAATAATATTAAAACCCATCACTTTCTTTATTCACTATACGGAAAACCGTATCAATTCTCTTTTTTCTTCCATCGAAAAATCTTCCAATATTCTCCAATCCCAGAAACAAAAACTTCTGGATTCTCTGGAGGCAGGAAAGGGGTTTTATGATTTTCAGAAGACTTTCTCGCTTCTCTCCAAATCAGCGGATGTGAGCATACAAAATTCTTATAAACTAGAGAAATTACTGAAAAACTCGAAGTTTCACGATATATTCGATTTTGAAATCTACCATTCATGGATTCGGAAACAAGTTCGTGAACCATTGGAACAGATTCTGAAGCTTGTCGAAGATAACATTCAGATTCTTGATGGGACAAAACAGAGACTCACTGAACAGATATCTGAAACCGTCGATCTGAATCTCAGAGCATCGCTGGAAGTTCAACTCCTGCGGATTGAGGAGCAGATAGTTGGATTTGAAAGAAATCAACCCATACTGATTGAATATCTGGAAAAACTAGAATAATTGGATATTTAAGGGGATTTGTGGTAAGGTGAGGAAAGTTTAGTTTTTTAAGGATTGTGAAATATGCAATATACTAATGTTACATATATGGATAAAATACGTGACATGCCTTATATTGAATATCTTCTTTTAGATAGAGTATTTCAGGCTCGAATAATAATAACTCTCATTATTTATATACTTATTCCTATGTTACTTTTGAATTTTCTCGAGAGTGTTAGTACTGGAGTGATTATTTCTGCCTTGTTTTTCTATATCATTATACTTCCAGTAATTTTTATGATAAAAATGATTTTTGGAATTAGCTATAAAAATAAACATAAGAATATTATACAAACTCTTGATGAATTAAGTTCTCTCAAGAAAGAGAGTTATGAGAATAATGACAAACTTTCCGAACTTATTAATAGTGATAGGGATATTTCATGAATTAATCCTATGGTGATTATGGGAATAAAATATCGCGTGCAGGAAATTTCAAGCAATATAACGGAATGCTCAATCATTTTTAATACATTGAAACATCAAAGATGATATTGTTTTATCTTTTATTCTCCTTTGGAGTATATAAAAAACGTTAATTTGCTTATGAAAGAAGAAGAAACTGAACTTATTTCTTTCATAAAAGATTTCACCACTTCCATTCAATCCTGGACTACTCTCCACCAAAAAGAACTCCTCGAAGTCGAGCAAGAACTCGAAAAACAAGTAGCAACCACCGAAAGTCTCTCAGGACAAGGAGCGATTGATTTGCAACGAATCAGACTTCACGAACATATCGAGAATCTGAATAAAATAAGTAATACTTTGTAATGCTTATGACATAAGAAGTTTCTTGAGTTCTGGGAGAGAATATTTAATACTACTCCAGACTATTTCTTCATCTATTCAGGCATAGTCATGAGAAATTCTGTTTCTAAATCCAGACATTTCATTGAAAGGAATATTTTTATAATCACTGGAAGTGAGGGAACGAAGTTTGAGACCACATTCTCCGATGTGCTGAAGTTGCATACAGCAAGCATCAAAAGTCTTTTCATCATCATAAAAAGCTCATAAGTCCATACCGAGAGTATACCGCTCGATTGTATCAATAGCGTGAAGCATCTCATATTCGTAGTATTTGATATCTTTTTCCATACTAAAAAATCGTTATGAGGTCATTTTCTATATACTGCTTCAGATAAGGATTCAGCTTTCGTTTGGTTACAAAATCCACTTTTCTTACCTTACATTCTTCTATGAGCATCTCCTGTAAATCCTCTAGGGTTCCAAGAGTTACCCGATTATTCTCTGAAAGTTCGATAAGGAGATCAGAGATCACTATTCTTCGTCGCTTCATTGCGAGCATACGATCAGAACAAAGACAAGTGACTAATTCCAGATTGGAGGAATCTACTTTTTATCTCTTCTGAAGAGAGTTTTGCTTTTATAGTTTGAGATTGCGTCATATTTTGTATAATTATAGGTAATTGAGTTTGAGTATACAGATTTTCGTAAGATTTCAAAAAATAAGTGGATATTTAAGGGGATTTATGGTAAGGTGAGGGAAGTTTAGTTTTTTATACTTTTGAGATATGAAGGATTTGAAATATATAGGAGTAGATAAAGCATTGAATAAAATAAAATCTATAAAAGCATTATATAAATATAAAGATTCTTATAATCTTGCTATCTGGATAGCACTATTCATATGATTTATAAGTTTTTCTTCATTACCAACACCAACCGAAGATATTTCGTATGAAATATTATTCATACTTGCTTTTGTAGTATCTGTTTTACCATTATTAAGCTCAAATCCTACAGATATTAGAGAAAGATTATTATCTCATTTAAAGCAGTTTCAATGACCTCAATCATTAAAATGGACTATTAACTCAAATATTAAAGATCTTCAAAAACTTATAGAGGAGGATAAAGATTCAAAATGAGTAAATTCAGAACTTATCATAAATATAAAACAAAACATTCAAGTGATTTCAGAAAATATTAAAAAATATTCTGTTTGAATTACGAATATAGGAAGATACCGGAAACATCTCTTTAATTTTCGTAATCCATTTCAGTATTTTTCTCTCCTAAATTTTATTATAAAAGAAGAGAAAACTAAACTTATAAAACTTATCAAAGACTTCACCACCTCCATTCAATCCTGGACCGAGCTTCACCAAAAAGAACTCCTCGAAGTGGAGCAAGAACTCGAAAAACAAGTAGAAACTACTGAAAGTCTCTCAGGACAAGGAGCGATTGATTTGCAACGGATCAGGCTTCATGAACATATCGAGAATCTGAATAAAATAAGTAATACTTTATAATAAAATATTATGTCAGAAATAAGGACTATTCCCGAAGAACAATCTGTAAATTTCATTCTCCCACCAGAAATCCAGAAAATAGTGGATGAGAGAGGATTTTATTTGTATGAGTGAGTGAGTCTAAGGGAATATTGGCTTTCTATAAAAAGAGATTTTTTATATTCCATAGAATATATTTGGATTGTCCTTATATTTATATTTACTAGTTTTTTATTTTTACAAGAATTCTTGAATATTTGGCATATTCTCATAGGTGGAATTGGCCTTTTAGTTATAGTAAGTTTTTTCTTTTTTATTATACGTCGTTCATATTTTTTTCTCAAAGCAACAAATTTAGTGTTGTTAAATAATTATATCATTAATTTCTGAGAGGCTATTTCATATTATAATGAATGAATTGATCTGTCTAAAATGTATGTAAACATTGCCATATGAGAAAAGATCTTTGAAAAGCCAATTTTTTGAGAATCAAGCTTGATAAAGAAGAATAAAAATCTTTTTAAAATATTATTTTCAGAGAAAAAACAAATTTTAAAAAATCATTATAGTTATTTGAAATGGTGGGATATTCCTGGTATTTTCAATAGTTTCATTATAATGGCAGGTGAGATTTGATTATTTGTTATAACTTTAATTATTTATCCAATTGGTATTTCTTGTATTTTTTTAATTGGTATTTTTTTTATAATTTTTCTTAAAATTATCACTTTCTTTACTTACTATACTGAAAACCATATAAACTCTCTTTTTTCTTCCATTGAAAAATCTTCCAATATTCTCCAATCCCAGAAACAGAAGCTTCTCGATTCTTTAGAGACGGGAAAAGGATTTTATGACTTTCAGCAAGCATTTTTACTTCTTTCTCGCTCGGCAGATTCGAGTATAAAGAATTCTCAGAAACTAGAGAAACTTCTCCAGGGTTCCAAATTCCAGGATATCTTTGATTTCGAAATCTATTACTCATGGATTCGTAAACAAGTTCGTGAACCATTAGAACAGATTCTAAAGCTTGTCGAAGATAACATTCAGATTCTTGATGGGACAAAACAGAGACTCACTGAACAAATATCTGAAACCGTCGATCAGAATCTCAGAGCATCGCTTGAGATCCAGCTGCTACGAATTGATGAACAAATAAAAGGTTTCGAGGAAAATAAACCCATACTGATTGAATATCTGGAAAAACTTCATAAATAGATTATACTAAATTTCTACCTTTTAATAAAATTATAACTATGACTCCACAAAACACTGGATTCGATGCATTTTTCCAAGCAGTTACTCAGTCTCCAGAGTTCAAAACTGCCGTTACCAAGGATTGGAAAGGTGATGCGAGCAAAACTATGGAAGCTTCACTTCTCGAGATGGAAAAGTGAGCAAAGAAAGCAAGTGAATTGGTCACGGCTCTTGAAGCGACTTTTAAGACTCCAGAGGCAGTACAAGCAGGGGAGTCTCTCCATACCGATGGAGGATATGGGCAAACTGCCACAAAAACTGAGGAACCAAAAGATAAGAATACTCTCGAAGTTGAGTATTTCACTATGAAAAACCCAGAAACCTGGGGATTTAAAGGAGTTGCGGGGATGGACGATCTGAAGAAAGAATTATCGGAGAGTTTTATCGCTCCACTCCGATTCAAATTCCTTGTGGAGAAGCTGAAGAAGGATAGTCCTCACCCCAACCCTCTCCCAGAGGGAGAGGGGATTAAAAAAGAAAACTCTCCAAAATATATTATTGATTTAGCTCGAAAATGGCGAACTAATCAAACGAGTGCGGAGGAATTTCTGTGGGAAATACTCAGAGATAGAAGATTTGAAGATTTAAAATTTCGTAGACAACATCCGATTCATCGATATATTGCTGATTTTTTCTGTGACGAACTCTGATTGGTAATAGAATTGGATGGAAAGATTCATGAAAATCAAAAAGAATATGATCAAATACGAGACGAATTTATGAAAGCTGGAGGATATCAGATTATAAGAGTCACAAATGAGGATATTTTTGATAACACAGAATTTGTTCTGAATAAAATCCTTGAGTATAAAAACTCCCCTCTCTCCTCTGGGAGAGGGGTTGGGGGTGAGGGCTCTTCGAGTGAGAGATGAATGATTCGGGGTGAGGGCTCTGAGGATCCCAAAACCGCCCTCTACAAGAAACTCTCTGAAGCCTACGATAAATTTCAGGTTTCCATTCCGACGGGACTTCTATTCTACGGTCCTCCAGGAACGGGAAAAACTTTCATAACCAAGAAACTCACTGAGGAACTCGGAGCAGGTTTTATCAAAAAAAGTCTCGGAGAATTTGGATCGTCTTATATGCATGAAACTACCAAGAATATCAAGGCATTTTTCACCGGAGCCAAGAAAGCGGCAGAGAATGGACCAATCGTTCTTTTTCTCGATGAGATTGATTCACTTCTCTCATCTCGAACGAATAATATCGACGCCAATAAAGCGGAAGAAGTTTCGCAGTTTCTCCAGGAATTCAATGATCTCGCAAGTGCACAAAATCTGATTGTCATAGCGGCGACGAATCGTCCTGACCATCTCGATTCAGCCATCCTTCGCTCTGGTCGTTTTGACAAGAAAATCTACATAGCAGCTCCAGATTTCATCGCTCGTCGAGAGATGTTCCGTCTCTATATCGAGAAACTTGGACGTCCACATGGGAAATTGGATTATGATAAACTCGCTATCCTGACAGAAGATTATGTGTCTTCTGATATAGAAACTATCTGCGATGAGGTAGCCAGAGACGCGAGCCAATCGATTCTCTCGCTTGCTGCGAGTATGGATAGTGATTCATTTGATGCAGCTAAGATTGAGAAAAGTCTCTCCAAACAAGTCATTACGATGAAGTGTATAAAGCAGGCTATTATCGATACGCAGTCGTCATTGAAGATGGTGGATATGAGCATTTATACGAAGTGGCTGGAGAAAGTCGGGTAGAATTGTTTTATATATAAATAGAAATGCTCCATTTTTTTGCAAAAATTAAATCTTTCTGTTATTCTAAAGGAAAGATTTAATTTCATAACTTTTTATATATGTCAGAAACTCCCAACTATTATACCAATGCACATAATCAAAAAATACATATTCTTCCTCCAGAAAGTAATATAAATAACGCACAAGGAGTAGAGCTTCATATTCTTCCTCAAGTGGAAGTAAAAGCACCTCATCATGTATCGTGAAAGTCAGAGACTCATAAACTAAAACCCCACAAAGAGAAACCTATTTGTAATGATCAGATGTATGCCTTCGATGATATGGGTAGTGCAGCTCCAGCAGGTTATATATATCCTGTACGAAGGAATGCAAAATGAGGAATAGAATACGCAAATGTAACAAATGATCCAACTATTATAGGTTATGTAAATGAAAAAAGAACATCATTATGGGTATATGGCGATGTATTTATTCCAATGAAAGAGATTCAAACGGATAAGCCACCAGTAGGTTCAAAAACAGAAAATTTAATTTCTGGGGACCCTAATACTTCTATTACAAGAACGCCAACAGGAGAAATTTGGATTCCAAGAAAAGAATTACAGTTTATAGATTATAAAACATTACGCAAGATTATTGAGCATAAGATGCAGGAAAAAAAACAGAAGATTCAGAAAGCATGTCAACATCATGTTGCAGCACTTCAATGAGACATGTCTCTTCCTACAGAAATAGCGTAATTATAAAAGATCAATTATAAAAAATAAGTCGCTCATACGACTTATTTTTTATCGCCAAATATTCCGAGGAAAAAAGCCAAACACAAATTTGCTTTTCGCCCTTTTTTTCATATTATCTTGACTCCTCGTTATGAGGAAACAGAAGATTCCTACTTACTATCTACCAATCATGAAAAAACAGAAAAAGCAGCAAATTGACTTACTAAAAACTCTTAAGAAACTCGATAATACCGATAAGAAAAACTCCAAAGATCCAAAAAAGAATAATAAAAATATGAATCCTTTCATTATTCTCTTCATTATTGCTATTGTATTTTCTGGAATATACACTTTTCTCGTTTCGCCAACTAAGGAAGTTATCAATACTGATGTGGGCTTGAATGATATCCAAGCGAACTATGCATCGGGAGTATATTCTGAACTTATTATCCAGGGAAATTCTCTTTCTGCGAAAAAGAAAGAACAAAAAACCGAGATGGGAATCGGGAATAAACCGGTGAAAGTTACGGAAATTGACAAAATTATTCTCCCTCCAAATGACGGGATTACCGCGCTTGGTTTCAATGACCAAAAGAATCCGACAAAAGTATCGATCAAGGATGAATATTGGGGGAAATTGCTCGCTGATGCTATTCCGAGTATTATTGGAACCATTCTTTTTGTAGTACTTCTCGTGTTTCTCTTCGGGAAAATGTCTGGAGGAAATAATGGACCAATGGCTTTTATAAAGTCTCGGGCTCGTATGTATGATCCAGAAAAAGATGAAAAAGTCACATTTAAAGACGTTGCCTGAGCAGAAGAAGAAAAAGAAGATCTCGAAGAAGTGGTAGATTTCCTCAAAAATCCGAAGAAATATAAAGATCTCGGAGCGAAGATTCCTCGTGGAATTCTCATGGTAGGACCTCCAGGAACTGGTAAAACGCTTCTTGCGAGAGCAGTTGCAGGAGAATCCAATGTACCTTTTTTCTCGATCTCTGGTTCAGAATTCGTAGAGATGTTCGTCGGAGTTGGAGCAGCTCGTGTTCGTGATCTTTTCAAGGAAGCAAAAGAACATGCACCGTCCATCATATTTATCGATGAAGTGGATGCAATTGGGAAGAAACGATCTCCTGGAATCGGTGGAGGACACGATGAACGAGAACAAACTCTCAATCAAATACTTACAGAAATGGATGGTTTTGATAATGAAACGAATGTGATTATCCTCGCTGCTACCAATCGTGCCGATGTTCTCGATAAAGCACTTCTTCGACCAGGACGATTTGATCGAAAAGTAACGATTCGTCTTCCTCATATGGAAGATCGAGTTAAGATATTTGAAGTACATGCGAAGAATAAACCACTCGATAAAGATGTAGATCTTCGGAAGATTGCTTCTGCAACCGTTGGATTTTCTGGAGCGGATATCGGGAATCTCCTCAATGAAGCTGCAATTCTTGCGGGGCGAGAAAATGTAAAACTTATTACTCATGCGATTCTCCAAAAAGCATTTGAAAAGATTGCGATTGGAAGTACCAAGAAATCTCATATATTGACCCAGAGAGAGCGAGAAACAACAGCGTATCACGAAGTTGGGCATGCACTCGTTGGGAAGATGCTTCCGAATACCGATCCAGTTTACAAGATTTCTATGATTCCACGTGGATCAACGGGTGGAGTTACTTGGTTTCTTCCAGAGAAAGATACGACCTATACGAGCAAGGCAAAATTCCTCGATCAGATTGCGATGGGGTATGGTGGACGAGTGGCTGAGGAGATATTCTTTGGGAAAGATTATATTACCACAGGTGCTTCTTCCGATATAGAAAATGCTACGGAGATTGCACGAGCGATGGTTATGAAATATGGATTTGACGAAGAACTGGGAGCTGAGAATTTTGCTTCTGATACAATCGAGGGGAATCATCTCGGAGCAGAAGGAGGAGGAAAGATATTCAGTGAAAAAACGCAGGAAAAAATAGATGAGAAAGTTCGTGAGATACTCAAAAATGGTTACGAACGAGCACGTACTATTATCCTCGCAAATAAAGACCTCCACGAAAAGATTACACGCCATCTTCTGGAAGTAGAAGAACTCACTCAAGATGAGTTTAATGTATTCTTCGAAGGAATGGAAGGAGTTCCAGTGAAAACTATTGGGTAAGTTCTCATAAAAAAACTCATATCAGAGAAATCTGATATGAGTTTTTTTTGATGCTATTTTTTGACCATAACTTGGTTCATATGTTTTCCGATAATGGTCATGGGAGTTTGTACGCCTTTTTTATCAATCATTATGTAGTATTGTCAGCCCCCATCTTTTTTTGATCTTGTCCATAAATAGCCCTTTCTCCCAAGTCCTCTAGGTAAATCTCGTTCACCGTTAAGGGTTCATCAGAGTTGTAATTGTAACATTTTGTGTATCAAAGCATTTGGATAGTCCTTTCCTATTTCTTGGATATCTGGATCGTAATTTTGCAACAGTTGCATTACTTCGTCGTTATCAGATAGTCTCATTTCTGCTTCACGAATGGCAGCATTCTGGGTGAAATACTGTATAGGTCCGTACTCAGTTACAAGTTCTGTAATGTCTCCTTCAGGGTTGATTGGTCCCAGATTTTGGTCCTAAACCCCGAACTTTAGTTCGGAAGCTTTAGCACTGGCCTTGACGGATTTAGAGTTATAGATACAGTGTGATGAATATATCGTAACGTCACTTTCTATGGATCTTGCTTTTCATGATCTCGACAGACATGGTTCTCATACTGTGACAAAACTAACTGTGCATATTGTATGGGTAACGAAGTATCGTTTCAGTGTATTAAAGTGAGAGATTCAATCTCGTTGTAGAGAACTTATCATACAAATATGCGATTCAGAAGATGTGCGAATTCTCTCTTGAGTTGTAAGTAAGGATCATGTTCACATGCATGTAGAATATCCACCAACTCTTTCAGTCTCAGATCTTGCTCAGAAACTTAAATGACCAACTTCTCGTAAACTACAAGAAGAATTTCCAGATCTCTCAAAACGTTACTGGTGAAAGCATTTTTGGGCAATAGGATATGGAGCTTGGAGTACGGGAAATATTACCGATGAAATGGTACAAAAATATCTCGAACATCATCGTACTCCATCAAATACAGATACAAACACAATTATACTTGAGTAATAGGGGACTTCCAGTCCATACTCAACCTACCCACTTTCAGTGGGTAGTGGTTTAGTTTTCCAGGAATACCACCTTTTAGAGTAAATTCCTCCCATCCATCCGAAACAACCATAAGATATTCGTACTCAGTAGTTGGTGAGATAATTTCTGGAAGAGCCATAGATTGAGCGAATTCTCATAGCGTAGGTTCTGAACGAATAATCACCGTATTTATATATTCCTGCTGAGGGGACAATAAAATCTTCTCTACGATTTGAGATATAAATCGTTGAATCTTTTCTGAATCTATAGGGATATTATGCTGTCAAAAAATGTCTATAATCGATCGAATAACTTTCTCTCGTTCAGGAGTCCTGGGAATCTGGAGTGTTTTATCTACTTCAAATTTAGCAATTTTTACAGTTGCCACATCTTTAAAAGACGGGCATATTTGAGTGATATCTCCTATGTTATATTGTTCGAGCGCCTCATTTCCTACTCGATAGAGGAAACTCCCTATCTGTGTTTCGTCGAGAGAAATCCCTATTGTTCTCAGTGTTTCTGATACTTGTAAGATAATTTCTTCGACTTGCTCTGCATCCCGGAGAGTTGTTTGAATATTGGTTAGTTGTTCAGGAGTGAACATTCCTGCGAACATATTTTTGTGTATAAGAAATAGTATTTTAGTATTTTTACTTCGTTTTCTATTTTTGTCAAATTTTTTACCAGAGAAATAGAGAGCGTATTATTCCTTTTATAAAGAATCATTTAAATATTTTTTTCACTGTTCCGCCTTGCTTTTTATTCTCTTTTCCGTATATTTTGGCTCATTGTAATGCTTAACTCTCTCTATATGGAATTCCCAAAACAATATACTCCGAAGAATTTTGAAAAAACACTTGCAGAAAAGTGGGAACAAAATGGGCAATTTCAGCCAAAAGAAGGTACGACTGGTAAAACCTTCTACCTCCCGATGCCACCACCAAATGTTACCGGAGATCTCCATCTTGGACATGCTATGACCTTGACTCTCGAAGATATGATGGTGCGATATCATCGGATGAAGGGGGATTCCACTCTTTGGGTTCCATGAACGGATCATGCAGGTATTGCAACTCAGGCTCGAGTGGAGAAGATGCTCGCAGAATCCTGACAAAAACGCGAAGAAATGGGTAGAGAGGCATTTCTCGCAGAAGTATGGAAATGGAAAGATAAATATGCTTCCAATATCAATAATCAGGTTCGTCAGATGGGTGCTTCGTGTGATTGGTCACGCGAACGATTTACGCTTGACGAAGGACTTAATAAAAATGTCGAATATAGTTTCGTAGATCTTTATAACAAAGGATTGCTTTATCGTGGAGAATATATGGTAAATTATTCTCCAGCACTTGGTTCGGTTATTTCTGATATCGAAGTAGATTACAAAGAAGAAGAAGCAAAACTCTACTATATTACTTATTTCGTATCGGGTTCTGATAATGAGCTTGTTCTTGCGACGACTCGTCCAGAAACCCTCTTAGCAGATCAGGCAGTTGCGGTACATCCAAAAGATAAACGATTCAAGAAACTCATCGGACGAAAAGTTATCCTCCCGATTGTAAATACAGAAATTGAGATTATCGGTGATGAGATGGTAGATATGACGTTCGGAACAGGAGTTGTGAAAATAACTCCAGCTCACGATCCTGCAGATTTTGAAACAGGGAAACGACATAATCTCCGTCTGGATTATGGGGTAATTGATAAGAATGGGATTATGACCAAAGAAGCAGGGATTTTTGCTGGTCAGGATGTTCTAACAGCTCGAGCAAATATCGTAGAGCTTCTACGCTCCAAAGGGAATCTCGTGAAGATAGAACCGTATACTCATAAAGTGGGGTATTGTTCTCGTGGAGGTTGTCGAGTGGAAAGTATTGTTTCTACTCAGTGGTTTGTGAAATCCAGTGAACTTGCCAAGAAGGTAATCGCTGGACACAAAAAAGGAGAGTTTGAAATCGTTCCAGAACGTTTCAATAAAACATTTGAGGATTGGATCTATAATCTCCGAGATTGGTGTGTATCTCGCCAGCTCTGGTGGGGACATCAGATTCCTGCATACTACGATATCAAAACTCAAGAACTCCTCGCAGTTACGCTCGATGAAGAATCGGTATTTGCAAAATACGGAAAAGAAAATGTGTACCGAGATGCAGATGTTCTTGATACATGGTTTTCTGCAGCACTTTGGCCATTCTCTATACTTGACTGGACTCCAGAAAATGCGGGAGAACTTTTCAAGAAATTTTACCCAGCACAGGTTCTCGAAACCGGATACGACATCCTCTTCTTTTGGGTTATTCGCATGCTCCTTATGGGGTATGAATATACGGGACAGACACCATTTAAGACTATTTATCTTCATGGACTCATCTTGACAGAAGACGGGAAAAAGATGAGTAAATCCGTGGGGAATGTTATCGATCCATTGGACGTTATCGAACAATACTCAACCGATGCACTTCGTCTGACTTGCTCTATAGGGAATACTCCCGGAAATAATCTCAGTTTTTCTCTGAAAAATGTGGAAAATAATAGTACTTTTCTTAATAAGCTCTGGAATGTAGTGCGATTTGCACATGCAAATATAGGCGAAATTACTGACGATTATGGGGAACTTCGAGCGAAAATAGAGAATAATTGGACAACTTTTCTCCCACACGAACAATGGATTCTTTCTCGTCTGAAAGCGACGATTGATGGGGTTACGAATGGTATAGAAAAGTTTAATTTCTCTGATGCTGGTCAGGATTTGATTGCATTTACCCGGGATGAATTTGCAGATTTTTTCATAGAAGAATACAAACTTACCAAGGCAAAAGAAATTTCTCAAAAACGAAGTAATTTGAATGAAGAATGAGTACCAGAGTGAACTGTACGGAATAGTACAGTGAACGAGGAAACGGAATGATGAATTCAAAAGACGAGTTTTTCAGAGATTTCTACGGAAAATGGACGGGATGTTCTCGCATTCACACTCCTTTCACTTCTGAAACTCTGGCATCCATATATCCCATTTGCAACAGAAGAACTCTATTCCCTTGTGACAAATGGTAAGTCTTTAATGGATAGTGAATGGGCAAGTTTGAATATATCTCGAAATAAAAAAATAGAATCGGATACACTTGTCCTTTTTGAGGCAATTCGTACAATCCGAAATATTCGTGCAACCAAGGGAGTAAAACCTGGAGAACTTGTAGATATTGCTATTCTTGCACCGAAGAAATCTCTCGATATTTTAAAGGAAAATGAGATTATTTTTCTTGGACTTGCAAAATTAAAAGAAATGATTATAACTAAAAATAAGATTGATAATCCGAGTATCGCTTATGCGGTTACAGGAGATATAGAACTCTTTATAACTATCCCAGTAAACGAGGCAAATGCCGAAGAAGAGAAAAAACGTCTCAAAGAACAGATAGAAAATAGAAAAGAATATCTCCGTGCTCAGGATTTAAAACTCCTCAATGCTGATTTTGTCCGCAATGCTCCCGAGAAGATTGTTCGTATCGAACAAGATAAACGCTCTCAGGCAGCTGACCAACTCAAGAAACTCGAGGAGAAATTCAACAGTCTGATTTAATTCTTTGTTATTTTTCGTGTATGAATACACCTACTCTTTCCATTTCTGATTTTCAAAGATTTGAGACAATGTCTTGAGAAGCGAAACAAACACATATTGCATCATGGTTTACAGGAACAGATTATCCTATTGAAAAACCAGGAGAAATAAAAAATATTGTACAATACAAGGATATAATACTATTTTGGTACTATGATGATAATTATTCCTGTCCTGTAGAGCCACGGAATGAAAAGGCAATCTTTTATATTAAAGATTCTAGTCAGATACTCACTATAGAAATGTGAGAGAGACCTCAGATGCCAAACATCCAACGATTAATTGGTACTACTCGGGAAGCCTTATGCTTTGTATAATATATAAAATCTATTTCAAATTATGAATAAAAAATGAAATGATATAGAATTATTTAATGAAATATGAGGAAAGTTAGGAACATTTCTTGGTACTAATCCCCATAGACTTTTTAATGTTCAAAAGAAATCAGATTTGGAGGAGTTAACAAGGATGGAGAGTAATCTATATATACTTATCGATGTTTGGTTTAGTAATTATATTAATAATAAGAAACCAGGCTATTCTTTTGCAGCAGTACGAGAGCATATACAATTTTTGAGGTTTGAAGATACACATATAATTGTGTTTCTTTTCCTGAACCCTATTACTCATATATATGAAGAAAAAAAATTTACTACAGGAAATATCTTGGAAGAATCAAAAGAAAAAACAAAGGCTTTAACTGAATCACTATTGCAGAATAAGAAAATTACCGCGCTGATTCATTCTTGGCTTCCAGATATGGATATGGTAAACATTAGGAATATGACTATAGTTTCTCATATGCCATGAAGTAAAGAAAAGAAGAGACAATATAATTATCTGAAGATAGATTACGATTGAGGAATAAATACAAGAGAAATCGTCTATATTCCAAATATTTTCAAATGAGAATTTTATGGAACCGAAGAATATCTTACTCATATGCTTTCGATTGAAAGGGGAAAAATATTTTCCTCTTTCCTTCCAAAAAATAAATAATCCGTCTAAATAGACGGATTATTTTCGGGATAAGCCTAAAATGTGTTGGTACAAATCCTTTGCTTTTAGCTACTGTATCTGCTAAACTTGGCAGTACTTAGTTTCTAATCTATCTTTGTATGATTTACACAAAAAAACACTTGTAACAAATGCGGTAAAAATAGGGTGCAGAAATACGGGGTTAGCAGAGGAAAACAGCGATACAAATGTCTTGTGTGTCTCGCTGTATTCATACCGAAAGACACCTCTTGGATACGCACTGCTTATGTAGATTACTCTCTTCATAAACAAACCCATAGAGAACTTGGAAAAACACTTGGAAAGAATCGAAATACCGTTCAAAAATATCTAACGGGAAACATCCACTATACCGGAGAACTACCAATCCTTCGTGAGACCGAACGTATGTGCGTTGTGATCGACGCAACCTATTTTAGTTCCCGTACGGATGGCATGGCTTTAATCCGAAGTAATGCAGGACTCAATCTGGTATATGATTTTGTATCATCAGAATCATTAACGAGTATTAGCAAGCTCATGAGCACTTTTGACTCTGCCTGATATACAAAGAATACCGATGCATTTACGATCGACGGAAGGAGATTCATGTTCGATCTTCTTAAAAAGAAATACCCTGCTATTCCCATACAGATGTGCATTTTTCATATGAAAGCGATTATCAGGAGATATACCACTCTCAGACCGAAAACAAGGCTCGGGAAAGCCCTTAAAATCCTCAAAACGATACTGTGACGCATTCCAGAAAAAATGTTTCTTCGGATATTATCCCAAGTAGAGCATATCTACATTGACTTTCTCAAAGAACGGAACACAAACGGACAGTACGAGCACAAGCGATTACGGAGTGCCGTGGCAAGCATTCGGTATTATCTTCCATACCTGCATACGTACGAGAGATATCCGCACCTTTCGATACCGAGAACTACGGGCATTTGTGACGGTTATTTTTCACATGTAAAAGAGAAGCTAAAACCTCATCGAGGAATCTCTCGGATTCAGCGAGATTCTCTTCTTATCTTTCTCCTCGAAGAACAGAACAGGAAGGCAAAAGTTTAGGAATAAAACCAACACATTTTAGGCTTAATCGAAAAACCAACACATTTTAGGCTTATCTCTTATTTTTAACTTACAGGATTGCTATGAGGATTTCTTCGTAGAGGATTTCTTTCAGATCGATATGTCATTTCTCGATGAATTTAATATCATCGGGAGCGAGAGGATCATAGGTTTCTCGGAAAGTACGATCGACATCAGATAGTGAGACACTATGAATTTCTCACTCATATTCTACCTCTGCCTGAAGTGTTTGAAATACCACCTCCACCCCATCATCGAGTGCGATGAGTTTCAGAGTAAAATCCAGCGGACTTCTAAAAGTCATATCTGGATAATATTCAGGAAGAACCTCCCCATGAAAAGCGAGTTCTCGAGAATCTCCTGGATAACTATCGAGGAGATCAGAAACATTAAGTTCGAACATAGTGAGTGATGAATGATTATAATTTCATAAGAAATAATTTGTCATTCCCATGAAGATGGGAATCTTCCTTGTATTTGAATTATTTAATGAATAGTTTCTTTCTAATTTTTCATAATTGGAAGATTCTGGATATTTTCTGAACTAAATTCAGTAGTTTCTATGAGTTCACACTTCAGAAAATTCCGGAATGACAAGACTAATTAAAGAATCGAATTTTATCAGCACTTGGATGGCTTTTGAGTTTCTCGAGGGTCTTAGCTTCGATCTGACGAACACGCTCACGAGTTACTCAGAATTCTTTTCCAACTTCTTCGAGTGTATGGATTTCTCCTCCGTCGAGTCCGAATCGCATGATGACGATTTTGCGTTCACGAGGCGTGAGGAAATCGAGCATCTCATAGAGATTCTCTTTCAAAAGTGTGAGGTTTGCTGCTTTATCGGGTGTGAGGTATTTATCATCCTCCACAAAGTCTCCGAGAGTCGTATCTTCCTCGCCTCCAACCGGTGAATCAAGCGAGAGAATATCTTGGGAGATACGCATAATCTGGCGTACTTTTCGGATATCCATATCGAGCTCCAGAGCAAGTTCCTCCATGAGAGGTTCTCGAGCAAGTTCCTGAGTGAGTCGTCGGAAAGTGTGAGTAAATCGGTTGATAGTTTCTACCATATGAACCGGAACACGGATGGTTCGAGCCTGATCAGCAATAGCACGAGTCACTCATTGGCGAATCCACCAAGTGGCATAAGTTGAGAACTTAAATCCTTTTTCTGGATCAAATTTATCTACCGCACGAAACAGACCAACATTCCCTTCTTGTATCAAATCGAGAAGACCAAGTCCACGACCCATATATTTTTTCGCAATAGAAACCACGAGACGGAGATTAGCTTCGGCAAGTTTTTTGCGAGCATCTTGAGATCCTTTTTTAATAAGACGACCAAGACGAACTTCTTCTTCGGCATCAATCAAATGGAATCGCCCAATTTCGTTCAGATACATACGAATAGAATCGTCTGAGATATCTGAGAGATCGATTTCTTGAGCCTTATCTTCGCTCGTGTGCCCAGGTTTAAAAATCTCGTCTTTATCGAAACTATCGACGATTTCTATATTGAGCTTCATAAGACGCGTATAGATTTCATCGAGCTTATCAACATCATCCTCCGCATTTGGCATAGCAGCCAAGAGCTCATCATAGGTGATTTTCCCTTCTACCTTCCCCTTTTTAATCAGGAGTTGGAGATTCTCAGAAAGTCCTTCGAGAAATTCTGCAGGCACAGAAATATCTATAAATTTTTGGAGTCCTTTCCCGATACGTCGTTTATCCGCACTTCGCTCGATAGGTACTTTTTTAAGTCCACGTTCTCCTTTTTTCCTTTTCTTTTTTCCACCATTTCCATTTTCTTCATCACCATCTTCATCCTCATCTTCATCGTCTTCGTCTTCATCGTCTTCAAAATCTAGAAGATCATCATCCAGTAAGAGGAGATCATCATCTTTTAAAATAGGAAGGTCATCGTCCAAGAGAATATCTTCTTCTATCGCTTCAATATCCTTATCTGCTGGATCGAGGAGATCATTATCTTTCTCACCTATTTCTTCATGATCTTCATCGTGGAATAGATCTTTTTTTTCTTCTGTAACAACATTATTTTTCGCGGGAGTTTTCTCTCGAATTTTCCCGAGGTCAAATATAGCATCCGATCCGATAATAGCATCGAGATTAACTTCCTCCACATGACTTACATCTTTTTTAGGATCTTTTTTGGACATACTAGTAAAGAAAAGTAGTAAATATATAAAATACAACAAGGGTATTTGCTTCTTTAATTAATTAAATTTGATACTTATTTTCTTTGCTTTTTCCTGAAGTTCTCGGTGTTTTATAAGATAATCAGTGCTATTGAGATCAATGTTTGCAAGGAGATGTTTCTTTTCCTGCTCGAAACATATTTTGTTGAGATTATTCACGAGTTCTGTGAAATTGAGAATAATGGTATTTTCGGAAAAAGTATTATTTTTTTCTTCGATAAAAAGTTCTACAGCAGATAAACGATCGAGATCTCATTCACCATCTTTTTCTCATGAGTTCCGAGACTCTAGGACGTTTTTGATTACGAAAAAAGAGGGAATAGGCATTCCATCGCGGAGAGTATACTGAAATTTCTCTAAAAACAAGTCAAAAAAGGAATAAAGTCGGATATATCCAGCAATCTGTTCGCAGAGTTCAAATCCATTTGTTTTTCTGACCTCTTCAATAACTCGCTTTTCACGAAAACTTTTGAGCTCACTGTAGAGTACATCGGTACTCAGATTGAGTATTTTCCCAATTTCTCGAATATAGGCATCTATTTCGATGGGATTTTTTATATGTTTGAGCATTTTTTTCAATTCTTCCCAAATAGCCTTTTTCCCAGTCATCTCGGTTATATTATACCTTTTTGATCCTTCTTTTATATAGAACTGTATCGGAGTAAGGGCATTTTTCATAACTTCTCGAAAATCTCCTCAGGCTTTTATAAATTCGTCGGGGTCTTTTGCATCGGGAAGCGATATTACATAGATGTCCAGATCTTCATTGTAAAGATTCTCGAGACTCTTAAAAGTTGCTCCTACTCAAGCTTTATCACCGTCCAGACAGAGATAACATTTCTTGGTAAATCGTTTAATGAGAGCGATATGCTCTTTAGTGAGAGCGGTTCCACTTATTCCAACCGCATTCGTAATACCTGCTTGATGGAGTGAAACAGTATCCATCTGACCTTCGACGATAATAACACTTTGTTCCTTGGCAATGGTACTTTTTGCGAGGTGAAATCCATAGAGAATCGCACTTTTATTAAAAATATCAGAAACAGGAGAATTGAGATATTTTGGCTCTCATTGTCCCGTGATACGACCTGTAAAAGCTACTGTATGCCCAGCGAAGTTTGCAATAGGGAAGATGATTCTTCCATAAAATTTATCTCGTCCTGGACCGACAAAGATTCAGGAATCGATAATGGCTTGTTCAGTAAATCCTTTTTCTTTGAGACGAGCAAAGAGTTCACGGGGATTTCCAGAATAACCGAGCTTAAAAAGAGTAATGGTTTCCTGAGAAATACCACGATTCAGGAGATAATTGAGTTTTTCTTTATTTTCTTCTTTGTTTATTTCCTCATGATAAAATTCGGTAGAGATACGATACATATCGTAAATATCGCCCGTTTTTTCTCCTCGTTCTTTGTAATAATCGGTTTGGAGTTCCACTCCGGTTTCTTTTGCAAGGAGGTGCATCGCTTCACGATACTCGAGCTTTTCTATCTCCATCAGGAATCGAATCGGACCACCACCATGATGACAAGAGAAACAATACGCAAGATTTTTAACAGGGGATATGACAAAAGAGGCTGTTTTTTCGCTATGAAAAGGGCAGAGAGCTTTATAATTGACTCCTGCTTTTTTCATCTGCAAATATCGTCCTGCAAGCTCGACGATATTGATTTTGGATTCTATTTCTTGTGATATGGACATGAAAAAAGTGTAGATTTTTATTAAAAATTCTCAAAAAAGTCTTTTAATGCAAAATCCATATTTGACAATAACTTATCGTAATTATGGTCTGTCATGATTTTATAAAGGTATATTTTTTTTGGATTTTTATAAAAGAAAATAATTCTATCTTTTTTGTTGATGTAAGCAGAGTATACTTTTATATCTCTATATTCAGAAATCTTGTGAGTATTGAGTGTTTCATCGAATATATTGATTATAAAAAGATTTTTAAGTTTGAGAAAATTTTCTCATTCTTTTTTGGATAGTGTGGCAATATAATCACTTTGATTACTAAAAAACTTCTTTGTTATGATAAAATCATACATATCATTAAAAATGATTACTTACTATGAAATTATTATTTCTGATATCACTCAGAAAATCTTCACTATATTTTCTTTCCTCCAGAACATAATTAATATCTATTCAGAACATCTTAAAAAGATCAATAATATTGATATGATTTCATGATTGCAATCCTATCTTTGCTTTTAAATTGTCTGGTATATCAAGATTAATAGTGGTCATAGAGGGTACATATTATGTATTACGGAGTCTATTATATGGATTCCGTAAAAATTACAAGAAATTACAATGTTTATAACCTTACAATGTCTATTCTGAAATTATTGAAACGAGATTCCTTCCATCTTCAAATACACGATTTTCGATTGCCTGAAATCCACTTTCATAAAATAAATCCCCCAGTTCTTCCGTGGTAAATCCGTGATAGTAGCGATAATGAGCTCCTATCTTAATCTGAAAATCTCCATTTCCCTTATAGGATTTTTCATATTTGGAAAAATTAGATTCACTCATCAGATTCCAGTTGGTCATCATAATTATTCCTCACTTTTTCAGGAGTTTTTTTGTTTTTTCCAAGACTTCTTTCCACTCCTCGCTTGTTTGTAGATGATGGAATGATGCGATAAAGACAATGACATCATATTTCTCATCATCTGAAAGTTCTTCCAGATTCTTCATATCCAGCACCATGAAAGTATGCTCTGGATGGAGTTTCTGTGCCTCCTGTATCATCCCACTAGATTCATCGATTCCGAGATACTCAAAAGGAAATTCTCACTTTTCGAGAGTTTCTAGAAGTCTTCCATTTCCACATCCGACATCGAGGAGAGAGACCTTTTCGTTCAGGGAATGATCTCGTAAATATGTTATAAAATACTCAATCTCTCCCCAGCGGAGATTTTTTCTGGATTGCGAGAATGTTTGTGCAAAAGCGTCGTAGGACATAAATATATCTTATAATCGAGTAATCTTTAAGATTGTATCGAATCCACGTTGGATATTACTGATAGTGGGAACAATTCCGCAGGTCTCAGAGGAGCTGCATTTTCCGCCAGAACACACGGTGATATTCAAATCTTCTCAAACTGCCAAGAGGATGTCGTAAACAGATATATCTTTTCTAACCAGTTCTATCCCGCCATATCGTCCTTTGTGAGAGGTGAGAATATTTGCCTTTTCTAGAGTATTGGCAACTTTTCGGAGAAAGGGTTCTTTGATAGAAAGTTTCTCACTCACGGCACTGATGGTATGAATCCCAGGATTATGTGTGAGATATTTTACGAGGAGAAGGGCATATTCTCAGGAGGAGGATATCTTGAGCATAGAAAGATAATTAAGATATTTGTCATTTCGAGTGTAACGAGAAATCTTCAATAGCTCATTTCTTTTAAATATTCGTATTCTTCTTAGGAAGCCAAGGAAGATTTCTCACATTCGTTCGAAATGACAAAAAGACTTGATTTCTATCCGAAATACTTTTTCAATACATTTGGATTCTTGTTCCACTTGGACATAGTTTTTACACGCAATAGAATATAGACTTTTTTCTCGAGAATCTTTTCGAGTTCGACTCGGGCAAGTTTCCCGATATTTTGGAGAACTGCGCCTTGTTTCCCGATGAGGATATTTTTCTGGGAATCTTTCGATACATAGAGCATAACGAGGGCTTTTATCATACCATTTTCCTCCACGAGATCTTCCACATCCACGAGTATATCATAGGGAAGTTCCTCGCCAAGTGAGAGGAATATCTTCTCACGGATAATCTCACGAATACGAGTTTCCATATCTTGATCGGTGTAGTAATCTTCATCGTAGAAAAGTGGCCCAGTTGGGAGGGATTTTTTGAGCGTTGCGAGAAGTTCTCGAAAACCATTTTTATTGCGAGAAGAGATACTAATCGCATCCTTCCGTGCCTCGGTTGCGTGTTTCAGATCACACTTCGAATAGACGAGAATAACGGGTTTTTTTATTCATTTGAGAAGTTCGCTGATTTTCTCTTCTTCTTCTCCGCGTTGTCGAGAAATATCGATAAATCGGACAATGATATCCGCATCATTGAGAGCTGTTGCTGCCTGACTATTGATGATAATGTTGAGCTCTTCTTTGGATTCGTGGATACCCGGAGTATCAAAGAATATAATTTGAGAATCGTCGTCGTTGTAGATCCCACGAATGGTTTTCTGAGTGGTTTGTGGTTTACTAGAAACGGCACTAACTTTCTCATCGATGAGTGCATTGATAAAGGTAGACTTCCCAGAATTGGGACGTCCAATAAGTGCTACATATCCGACTTTTTTGTGGACAAGAGGTTTTATAAACTGGGAAATATCGATTTCTGTAGTCATAGAAAATGAGCGAATAGGGGATAGGATGTGTATTTTATAGATGGAGAGTATAGGGAAAATGGGAGAATTTCAAAATATGTTTTATATAACGATTTCTATAAGCCAATTTTTTGCAAAAAAAGAGAAGAAATGATATAGTAAAACTTGTAGTGGAGATTTTATTTTTAACAAAAACATATATGGCAGGTGAAGAAATGCGAGGATATAACGATTCAAATGAACAAGAACTTACAAAAAAAGGAACTTCTTTCACTGAGGATCTAAAACTTGCTATGCAAGATCATCATATATCATCAGAGGAAGCGAAAATTCTCGCTCAGTATGAACAAGAATTGAGAAACCTAAAGTCTCAAACTCGAAAAGAGTGGAGAGAACTTGCACTTGATATTCGAAAAGATTTTCAGAAAACTATTGGAGCAAAAGATGATGGAGCAATGGGAAAAGAAACCATTGATAAACTAATTGAGAAATCTAGTTCTGATATGAAAAGTAATGTTATTACAGATGTTTATAATGTTCCTTCTCAGGAATGAGAGAAAGAAAAGTTAACTAAACAAAAAATAGAAGATATAAAACGAGAGTTCAATAACCTTCAAATAGGTATTGAGAAGCAGTCAAATTTTACACCAGAACAACAAACATTGGCATATGAGGTATTCAAAAAAGCAGATAATGGATTGTCGGTAGAAATTACAAGAGATGATATTGATTCTCATAATAGGGAACAATTTATTGCTTTACGTAAAGAATTGTATGCCATAGTTGATTTATATGACTCAAAAGTACAAAAGCCTCCTCAATCATGAACGATTGTAATTGATGCAAACATGAATCGATTCATGGAATGAGAAATGGGAAAAGCGAGACACGAAAAAGTTTCGAAATATATGAATAAACCTTTTTTTGAACAGTTGTTTACTCCTTTGAGTGACGAAGAACGTGTAGAATTAAAAAAAGCACAATACAGTGATTCCCTTCCTGATTCATTGAACAATGCAATGAAAGAGCAAGTAGCGGATTTTATTAATGGGTGAATGAACCATATAGAAATAGAAAAAAATGGTATACAGGAAATAGATGTAAGTGATGAGAAAAAACGATGAGATTTTCTGAAGAAATATCCAAATATTCTTGCTATAAATGAAATATCGAAAAACACTCAAAGTATCATAATTGTACCATTTAGAGAAAATTCCGCACATTCACATAATCCAACTGGGTATCAGTTCTGACAAATGATACTTCAAGTAGGAGGAATTAATAACGGTACGGAATGATATGATAAACATTCAGAGTTATATAGTATCGGAGTTCAATATGATAAAGTATAAATAATATCCCCATTCTCAGCTTGAGAATGGGGATATTATTTATAAGCTTCTTAACCTCCGAGTACCTGTAAAACCTCCTCAAGACTGACTTCTCCGAGTATGACTTTTATGAGTGCATCGTCTTTGATGGTGATCATCCCATCGCCGATGGCTTGAATCTCGAGTTGAGTTTTGGAGGCGTGAGAAAGTACCATTTTCTCTATTCCTTCAGTCATTTCGAGGATCTCAAAGAGTCCAGTACGTCCCTTGTGTCCTTTGTGATTACATTTTTCACAACCCCCTTCGAGTGCGTGATAGAATACCATCTCATCGGGTTCAGTTACATATTTCCCGATACGAGAAAGAACTTTTTTCTTGATAGTCTCCTCGGGCTTATAGGCGATTTTGCAATATGAACAGAGTTTTCGAGCAAGATGTTGAGAGACAATCAGTCGCAAACTGGAAGTTATGAGAAGCGGATCGATTCCGAGATTCGTCAGACGCTGGAGAGTATTGACGGTGGAATTTGCATGGATAGTAGAGAATACCAAATGCCCAGTGATAGAAGCTTCGACGGCAAGACGAGCCGTTTCTGCATCACGGATTTCTCCCACCATGATGATATCCGGATCTTGACGGAGGAGACTTCGGAGTCCATCGGCAAAATTGAATCCAATCTGTGGATTAATCTGTGTATGATTCACTCATTTTATACGGTATTCTACGGGATCTTCCAGGGTAGATATATTCTTCTCCTCAGGATCAAATCGTGAAAGCATCGAATAGAGCGTAGTGGATTTCCCCGATCCCGTCGGTCCGACTATCAGGATGAGTCCAAACTGGTTTTCGAGATGTTTCTTGATCTTCACCATATTCATCGGGAGGATTCCTATGGATCTCAGGTCGATGAGTTCATTTTCCTTGCGGAGCAGTCGGATAACCACTTTTTCCCCATAAATCGTCGGGATGATGCTGACACGGAGATCTACGTTTTTATCGGTGGTTGCATCGTAATAATTTGCCTTTCCGTCCTGAGGAAGGCGTTGTTCATCGATTTTTAAACTGGAAAGAATCTTGATCTTTGCGATGAGCGGGGCTTTTTCCGAACCGGAAAATCGGCCATATTCTACGAATCTTCCATCGACACGAACTCGTATAAGGACTCCTTCTTCTTCTGGTTCTATATGTATATCAGAAGCACTGAGTGATAGAGCTTTTGCGAATATATCATCTATTTTTATGGTAGTTTCTTGACGTTCCTGTGAAGCAGTATTTTGTGTGGGGACATATGCTTTATCAACCACAGGAGTTCCTTGCATAATACTATCATTTTTCTTTCCAGCTCCTTTGAAAAGGCTGACAATTTTTTGAATGTGTGATGAAAAATTCATATTTTGAATGGTTTAAATGCAGATGAATGGACATATTTAGAGAGATGAATTTTCAGTTTTTTTCTTCATAAGCTGTGAAACTCTAACCATCCGCTATCGCGGATTCCGGATTCCAACAAGTCTTCGCTTGATTCCGAAAGAAAACTAAAAATTCATTTACTGAGATTATTGTATCATATCAGCTCTAGAAATACAAAAATAGAGAACTCCATAATACACAAAATGTCTTTACAAAGACATTTATTTATGGAGAATAAAATTCTCTGTTTGAGAAAAACGAAAAAATTTGGATTGTATGAAAAAATAGATACAATTGGTGTTATGTTAGTATTTATCTCAAAATATCTTATGAAACATCTTTTTTACTCAGGAGTGACAGTGATTTCTTTTTTCCTCTCAGAACATGTATTTGCAGCAGATGAAACGGGAATTTTATGATGAGGGGGCGCGGTAAGTAATAATGATCTTCGTAATGGAAATATTAGTTTCGATGATATCCCAAAGATAATCAGTTATGCGACGACTTTTATCCTCGGGTTTGCGGGAACTGTTTCGGTGATTATGATTATCTACGGAGCATTTCAGATGGCACTTTTTGGACTCACTTCCCAAGAAAAGAAAAAAGGACAAGAAACTATCGAACACGGGATTATTGGATTTGTTATCTCTGTTTCGTCATGGTTTATTATCAATATGATTATGAGTAATTTATAGAAATTTCTGAAAAGATGTACCTTGAATCAAAACTATCAGTTATTGCCGCTCCGCTCCATTCAATGATAATAATACTTTTTCTCTATTCCCTCATCCCTCTCAATTATGTTTTCTTGGAATATCGCAACACAAAATACGAAAGGACCAGCCTGGTATACAACCGCTGGGATTTTCGCTCTGGCTTTTATTGTTTGGGGGATTTTTGTGGGACTCTATGCACTCAGTGTGGTGGTTTTCATATTCGTTGGAGTCTATCTCCTGATGGAAAATAATGCTCCAGAAAATACCGAAATTACTGTAGATGAAAATGGTGTGAATATCAATGGAGGATTTTATGATTATCCGTCCATCGAAGAATTCTCTATAGTATACGATAATAGAAAACCAATATTACTCCGACTGAGCTTGAAAAAACGGGGACTCAATACTATCGATATCGACCTGACTCAAGATGTGAATAGTTATGAGCTCCGTGCATTTCTCCTCGGATATATCCAAGAATCCGAAAAATGAGGAGAATTGACGAGTAATGAACGATTGATGCGATATCTAAAGATATAAAATATTTCTTACTTTTTTATACTATTTTCTATGAAAACAAAACATACAGGAAAAGTGACCAAAAAAATGGGGGGGGGGTAGAAGTATCTCTCTCAAACTCTTTCTCCTCCTCTGAGTCTCTTCTCTCTTTATAGGACTCGTCTATGCTCTCGGAATGGTCTTCCCCGCAACCCCCGCGACTTTCACCACCAATGGTTCTTTCTCTACTCGGTTCACCAATATAGTTGGCTCCTGTGCTCCTGGTACTTTCCTCAAAGGATTTGATGCAAATATGAATCGAGTCTGTGCTTCTTCTGCTGGAGCCTGATCAACTTACGCACAACTTCCCACTCCTACTTCTGGAACCTACCCAGCAGGAGTTCCTACAGGACAGATCACCGGAGGAAAGTTTGCAAGCTCCTTCCGAAATCTCTCTGGAACATGTCCCGGGAATCAGATCGTCAAAGGTTTTGCTTCTGATGGATTCAAATACTGCGTCGATCCAACCACTCCTACTGTCTATACCGCTCATACCGCCATCACTCCGACTAGCACCAATCTTCCACCACCCACAGGACAATCCATCGGAGGGAAGTTTCAAGATTTCTTCACCGCCATGTCTCAAACTTGTAATGGAATACAGGTAGTAAATGGTTTCAATGCCAATGGATCTCCTACTTGTGCAAATAATCTCCAACCTGCAGTATGTGGAGGAACTATTCCTGCGAATGCGACTCTTTCTACCTCTCATAGCTACATACAATCCTGGGATATTGCATCATCCACATGGACTCCCACTACCTCTTATGCTTATTGATCAGCAACTTGTGGTTTTGCTTGTAATGCAAATTATACTTGGAATGGATCGAGCTGTGTTCCTATTATTAATGGATGATGGACAGCATGGTCAGGACTCTCTGCTTGTACTGCCTCCTGTGGTGGTGGAACTCAATCACAAACGAGAACTTGTAGCAATCCTGCTCCCGCAAATGGAGGAGCGTCTTGCGTTTGAGTTGCCTCTCAATCACAGAGTTGTAATACTCAGCCTTGTCCAATCAATGGATGATGGACTGCTTGGTCAGGACTCTCTGCTTGTACTGCCTCCTGTGGTGGTGGAACTCAATCACAAACGAGAACTTGTAGCAATCCTGCTCCCGCAAATGGAGGAGCGACTTGTGCATGAGCTGCCTCTCAATCACAGAGTTGCAATACTCAGGCTTGTCCAATTAATGGATGATGGACTGCTTGGTCAGGATGTTATGCAACATGGGCATGTGCTAATCTTGGTTCTCAGTCAAGAACTTGTACTAATCCTACACCAGCAAATAACTGAGCGAATTGTGTTGGGGCTTCTACTAAATCTTGTGCAAATGCTAGACCTGCTTGGTGTACAAACTAAAGACTCCATATCCAACTTCTGCAACATTAAACTATTCTTGTCCGAATGGTGGTAGTGTATCAGGAAGTTCTTGTATTATTCCATAGAGATGACTATAAGAATATCAAATTAAAATCCTCCCATTTCTCGATATTATCGAAGGTTTGGAAGGATTTTCTCTTGCGTGAGAGAGTCCGAAAATATTTTTTGATTTCTTAATGGAAATCTCTATACTAAAAAAGTATTATTATTAATTATATTTCTTATGGTGGCACTTGGTGGTCTCGATATTCAGGTATACCAAGAAGAAGATGGAAGTTATTATGCGTCTGTGGAGAATCTCCCTGGATGTTTTACTATGGCAGAAACTCTCGAAGAACTCGATGGAAACATCCGTGAAGCGATTACCTCCTATCTGATGAGTGTTCAGAAAGATCTTCCAAAATATCAGTTCCATATTACTTCCAAAGATATTATCCATGCCTAAATTTGCACAAATATATGGAAAGGATTGATAGAGATTTTAGAATTACATGGATTTGTACAACATTCTCACTCAGGAAGTCATTATACCATGAAGAATAACTCCAATGGGAAGCGTACGACGATTCCAGTTCACAATAAACCCATCGGAAAATGATTACTCAGTACTATTCTCCGACAAGCATGACTTTCTAAGAATATTTTTAACTTGTTACTATTTCAAATACATTCCCATTTTCTGATAATCAAAATTTAGACGAGATTTTGGAAGACTGAGACCGGTCTCTTATTCGGTGAGTGAAAATCCTTTTGTGTTTGTGAGGAAGTTTATATAATAGAGAAAATTTACAATATAATTTTAGAAAATATGGCAACTATAATAATAGAAGATGTCCCAGAAAGTATCGTAAAACTATATGGAACGAAGATAGTTTACGAAAACATGAAATCCTCTTTTTTACCAAGAAAAAGACAAACAAATAGATTGAAATGACTATCAAAAGATGAAATAGAAAAACAGTTTTATGATAAAGAAAATGAGAGTTATTGACCTTTTGTATGAGAGGAAAATATGACATTTTTAAATTCTCTCATGAAATAATTATGAAAATACAGTATAAAAAGAGATTTGCTAAAAGCTTTGAAAAATTAGATAGAACAATTCAAGAAAAAACTATTTTGAAAATAAATATTTTTGAAAAAAGTCCACTTTTGAAAGAGTTCAATAACCATGCTCTCACTTGAGATTACACATGATGTAGAAGTATCAATATAACATGAGATTTTAGAGCTATTTTTAGAGAATATCCAGACTGAACCTATGAGTTTGTTGAATTTATAAACATATGAACTCATAGTCAGCTTTATAAATAGCGGAACCAAATATCCCCCCAATTCTTACATTTCCTGGGAGGAAATTTGGTGATATAAAAGAGCTCAAAAATCTTTTTTGATTTCTTAATGGAAATCTCTATACTGAAAAAATATTATTAATAATTTTAGATTTATGACTCTTATACATAAGCTCTATACCATTTCGAAAGCTATCGCTCATACTGATAAAACAATAGAGATGGCAGGGGATGGATTACAAAAGAAAGCTCATATTTATTCTCTTTCTCTTAATCGAAATGAAAACGATCTTGTTTCAAAATAATAGTATTGAAAGTATTGATCACTATATAAATCAGTATGAAGCATATTTTTTCAATCTTTTTACGGATACTGGTATTTTTAGCGAAGCAAATATACGAGAAAATTATGTCCGAGAAGCAAAAAATAGAAGAAATGATATTTTTGATCGAATTGTCCAAAGATTATCCCCCAATAGTATTCTTGGTCGTACTCCAGAAAATACACTCTTTCTGCCATAGAGATCAAAGGTATTATATATTGGATGGAGAGATGAATGAGATAAAAGAATCATAACTCATATAAAGATATACGAAGATTAAATAGAGATTATTTACTTTCAAATCTTATACTCAAATCCTCCTAAGCCTCGATACTATCGAAACTCAGGAGGATTTTTATATTTCAATTACTATCTCAAATACATCCCCATTTTCTGATAGTCAAAATTCATACGAGATTTTGGGAGAAAATTGGTGACAGAAAAGATTCCTTCCTCTTTTTTGTAACTATTGATATCTCGTTCCAGACGATAAGAGCTCGATGTTGGAATGGTGGTGGTTATACTGGTATCGAGTGTATATTTGGTATAGCCAGCGAGAGATTCTATGACCAAAATATGAGTATCGAGAGTAGGGGAAAGATTTATGATGTTGTTCGTAGTGACAACTCCAGAAGAAACTATACTTGCAGATGCTTCCGATCCAGAACTAAAGGCAGCGAGATGATAGAGAACCGGACCTCATTGCGGTATATCGAGAGTCAATGTATTTGCACCACCCGTGGAAGTTACGAGGTATTCTTGTGAACCTGTTTGTGAGAGTGATTCGTTAAAAATCGTCCCATTTTGCGTGGTGGAAATAAGTGCGAGATTTTTATTGGAATCGATAATGGTCAGTTCTCTCGGAGCGTTTTTTAGGAGAATAAGAGCATCTTGCGTGCTCGATATATCTTGCACACTTTGCTCGGAATCTTGTGCTCACTCCAGTATATTCTCGAGTTCTCCTTGAAAAGAGACGAAAAATAACACCAGAAAAGAGGAGAGAAAAAGCGTATAGAGAAGTATAGATCCTTTTTTATTTTGTTGCATCTTCGAGATATTGGAAGATATTAGATTGTACTACGAGGAGACTGTATCGTATTTTTGGTGAGAGAGTAGTTCTCTGTAATAATGTATCAATTTTTGTTGCTATGGCAGGGAATTTCAGAATGAGCGTAGCTTGTCCAACTTTATTTTCGAGAGAGATAAAAATCTGAGCAAGGGAAGCATCGAGCGTATTTCTGAGGCCATAGTAAGGAACAAACGCTTCATTATCAATCTTTTTCTGAACCACTATTCTCATATAGCGGTTTTTGAGTGTGTGTACTTTTTTGATGGTATCAAATTGTTCATCGGCTTTTGAAAGAGCATTTATTTTGGTAATAAAATTATTCACAAGTTGTTCGGTAAAATCTGCACTGGTTGCGGTTTCAAGATTCTGTTTCAAAATCTGCTCCTCTTGGTCGAGAAGGGCAAGTGTTTTAGTATGATTTTGTTCTGAGAGAAGAGCGGTATTGAGTCGTTCTTCAAGAAGTTTTGTAAAATCTGCTCGATAGGCAGTCAATTCTGTCTGATAGGCAATAACAAGTTTATCACCCAGAGTAGAAAGAGTATTTCCTGAATTATAAGTAGCGATGATAGAAGTTAATACAGCATTTGTATGAGCCATATCTGCATTCATCTTGTTGATATCTGTCAAAAGAAGACTGGACCCAGACATATCGAGAGATTGGATATTTCCCGCAGTATCATATATGCGATTATGGAGAGAATTTTCTTGAACAAGAGCATTTTCTAGATCTTTTGTTGCACTCATCAGATCATCGTCTTGTGAGAAATTTTGAGTCAGATATTCATGCCACTTGCTCATGATATTTTCAATATAGGCACGAAGTTCCACCTCTTGTTTCTTGAGTCGCTCCTGTTTCATTGCTTGTTCCAGACCACTACTCAAATCTTTGCGAATAGCATCGGTAAATATTTTCTTATTGTTGGTAAATGCGAGAAATCCTCCTTGAACTTTTGGGAGAATTTGTTTTTCGAGAATATCTTTTTCTGAGAGAAGATTTGCTTTTTTTGCATCTACTCATGTGTATCCAGTACGAACATCTTGGATAAAGAGAATATACGGCTTATTTTCATTCATCATCTTTTCTACGAGAGCAGTATCCGATACCACGCGTCCAGAAAAAGTAGCAGTAAATGTATCTATAGAGCTGGTACTTCCGCTCAAAAATGCAGTATATTTATTTTGTATATCTGCGATTTTCGCATCATAAGAAAGTTTCTGTGCATTAGAAAGGTCGGTATATCCGAGTGCGATTTCATCATGAAGTTTTACAAGTTCACTTTGTGTTGCCTTGATATCTTGGAGGATATTTTGTTTCAAATCGAGAAATGCTTTCGATATATCCTGACGAAAAGAAGGAACGGAAAGTTTCTGAATACTCGTCAATGCTTCTACCTCACTTGATTGATATCCGAGCAATCCAATAGTTGTATCGTAGCGATTTCCGAGCTCATTGGCTCGAGTGGAAAGAGTTTTTTCTTTATCTGCAATACTCGTAGAAATAGAGGTATTGAGTGTATCGATAGAAGCGATAACGGTTGCCTTATTAGTCAACGCAAATGATGTAGAAGCAGAGCTGAGTAAGACTCCAACGATGATAATAGAAACACCTTTTTGTAAAATATACATAAAAAGAAAGTTAGAAAATACCCGAACAGTATATGAAAAGAAAATGAAAATTCAAATAGAAAAAACCTCTTCTATGATTAGACGGAAGAGGTTTTTTCTCTGAAACAAATTTCTGAGGTATTTCTATATTTTTGACGGTTTCCAATCAAACACTCCACTTTTTGGAGCGGGTATATTTTCAATTTTGTAGAGCTTTTTGGGATCTTCTCCTGGAATCAGGGTCGCTATATGCTCAATTTCTTCTATCGTGAGGTCAAAGAGTTGCTTATTTTGTCAGGATTTGACCCATCGAATATATGTAGGAGCTTGAATATTTTTTATATGTATATGGAAATCTCATGTAGAATTTTCTAAAGTAGTAGTTTCTGCGAGTATATCTGCGAAGAGTGCTACGAGAGACAATTTTTTTTCTGTAAATTGTCGCCAAATCGTAGACATCTTTTCTAAAGTGGGTTTTAACTGATTCCAAAGAGGGATATAGGGTTTGTTTTGTTCTTCATTTATGCTTCTTGGATTTTCTAACATATTCATGAGAATAGTTATAAGTGCAAATCGTTTTTCTTTATGAGGAAGTTTCGCAAGAATATTTGGTGGAAATCTTGAGCGAATAAATTCATCAATTTTGTTTTCCATTACTATTATATCCTTTCCTCACTTCTGGCATTCTTGTTCTTTTTTCTGGAGAGATTCGCTCAGATCCAGAGAGAAAAGACTTATAGTATTTTCGAAGTCTCCTTTTTCTGTAGATTGAGCAAGATCCACACTTTTCATGGATATCAGAGAACATCCGT
This sequence comes from uncultured Candidatus Altimarinota bacterium, assembly GCA_963751115.1. Taxonomy (GTDB): domain Bacteria; phylum Patescibacteriota; class Gracilibacteria; order BD1-5; family UBA2023; genus UBA1545. The sequence continues at coordinate 43,827 of CAVVTN010000009.1, read as the reverse complement.
ACATCTTCCCATTACTTACTATTTCTTCGGCTACGATGATGCAGTTAGAAACTCCCTTATCAATTTCCACTCGTTTCCCAAAAATGATAGAGTTAGTAACATTTGAAACTTTCACAGTCCCATTTTTTGCCTCTAAATAGGTATTATTTGCATGTCCGTGTATAGTAATATCTCCATTTTCACTCACAATTTGTCCTTTTCTAACGAGTCCGAGTTTCTGGTGATTTTTATGAAAAATATGACTATCGCTACTTCCATAAACATTCCCTTTTATTGTGATATCATTTATCGCATGGAGATTCGCTTCGACATTTTTTTGTGCAAAAATACTCTTTCCCTCAGTATCAAATATGATATCTGCCTGAGAATCGATATCATTATCCGTTGAGACCTTTCCAGTGAGCATACCAATTCCTTTTTCAAAATGTTTTACTTCATCAACATGGATTTTGTCGAGTTTTTCTATAAGTTTTCCATCTTTTTTACAAGAAGATTTTTCTAATCGAGGAAAACCACTTTCAATTGATACAATATATTCTATTTCATCATCCCCTATTTTTCTATATACACCTTGTCCAACAAAGGATTGAGCTGTGATATCCATAGGAATTTTTGGGTCTATAGGAGTTCCATCTATTGACCATCCAGATCTACCAAGTATTCGAGAGACTTTTTTATATATGGGTACATTTGCCTCCACTTGCACGAAAGATTGTTCATATTTCAGCATATCCACTATGTGATTTGTTGTGTCTCTTGCTCACAATTTTATATCAAATGATATAACAGGTTCCATATGGGCATCACTCCCACTTGTGGGTTCTTGTGCGGTTGCAATCGTACATCGTACAGTTGTAGCCTCTTTTATAATGGTTCATATACTTTTGATATCGAGTCAGAAGCGAATTCCGTATTTCCACATAGCAACGATGAATTCATCCGTATTGATTTCTTCTAGTATTTCCTGAGTCGTCCCATTTTCTCAGATTTCTTCTCTATACACGGGACCGAAAAAATACTCAGCACTTTTCTTATTGGGCGCTATTTTTGGTTCTTTATAAAGAGGAATCCGTTTTGTATCAAATGTCTGAATACGAGAAGCGATTTGTATTTCTGGAATCTTCCCTGTGCCCTTTGTGCTAGAAGAGAACATTTTTTTCGTATTTTCAAAATCATACAAAATCTTATTGATACCTGTATAGTTCGTATTTACAAAAAAATATCCCTCATGAAAAATATAATCTATGAATCTCAGAAATACATCACGATTTTCAATGTTTGCAATGTTTACGAATAATCCATTTTCTTTTGGTACTACGAAACTCGGAAGTTGTAGATGGGGTTTATTTTCTCAATTATTATCATCTTGAAGAAGAGCTGCGACTTGTGTAGCTCTATTCTCAGTGATGGGAAGCGGTTTTTTTACAATTACAGGACTAATAATATGCATTGGTACTTCTCTATCTCATGACATATATGAAAGAATTTATAATGGTAATAAATCGTATGAATGGATTCAGTGAAATGGAATAATATTTATTCACTTAACAGAGTTCTGAATATTGTCTTAAACTCAGTTATAATTTATAAAAAATGTATAGTAAGAATTTATTCTTTTTCGTCAATATTTTCTCGATTTTTCATCGTAATATAGATAGAAAATACGATGCTTGATTTCTCGGACTTTTTCCATATTATCAATTCCATCATTTACTTAGGAAACATTCACATATGCAATTATCAGAACTCCTTTCCCAAACAACAAATCTCCTCACTCATATTTCCTCTTTGTGTGAGTCTGATATTTCAGAACTTCAAGAACTTCTCCGTGAACACAATCGTCTCTATTATACCGAGCAATCTCCGATTATCTCCGATCGAGAATACGATTTGCTCTTCCAGACTCTCAAGAATCTAGAACAAAAGCACGGAATCTGGGATTCAAGTTCTCCTACGAAACGCATAGATGTCCTGGTTTCCAATCAGTTCCAAAAATGACTTCACGCTTCGCAGATGATATCACTCGATAATACGTACGATGAAAATGATATAACCGATTTCGAAGGTCGTATTCGCAATATCCTCAAATCCAATGAAACCCTTGCATATGCAATGGAACTCAAATTTGATGGACTTGGACTCTCTCTTACTTATAGAAATGGTGAACTCGTGAAAGCTCTGACTCGTGGAAATGGGGTAGAATGAGAAGATGTAACAATCAATGCTCTACAGATTGCAAGTATTCCGCGATCTATTTCTTTTCGGGATAAAGAAGTGGAGATTCGTGGGGAAGTGGTACTTCCTATTTCCGAATTTATGCGAATTAATCGAGAAAGAATGGAGACAGGAGAAAAAGTATTTTCCAATCCAAGAAATGCTGCCTCGGGAAGTCTTCGTCAGTTGGATTATACCATCACCGCTTCTCGAAAACTCGCGTTTTATGCTTATAGTTTCCCGTATGCAGAAACAGAAGAGGGGAGACGAGAATTGAAAATACAGACTTACAGAGATTATCTCTCTCTTCTGGAATCTTTTGGATTCACCAAGACTCCGTATATTTTCAGTGCTGCAAATTTACAAGAACTCCAAGGAGAGATTCATCGACTCACTCTCCATCGTCCGACATTTGATTTTGAAATCGATGGACTAGTTATCAAGCTCAATACTCTCGCACTTTGGCAGAAACTCGGAACCACCGAGCATCATCCCCGCTACGCGATTGCTTACAAATTTCCTGCAACCAATGTTCGAACAAAGCTTCTTTCTATCGAGCATTCTGTGGGACGAACAGGGATTATTACTCCGGTAGCTCTCTTGGAACCAGTAAATGTTGGTTGAGTGACCGTGAGTCGTGCAACACTTCATAACTATGATGAACTTACCAAAAAAGGAGTAATGGAAGGAGATCAAGTTTTTATCGTCCGTGCTGGAGAAGTGATCCCTGAAGTAATTGGTCCCATCATCGAAGTGCGAGATGGAAATGAAAAGATTATTACGCCACCAGTGATTTGCCCGAGTTGTGGAACTCCTCTCATTCAAGATATAGGGAAAGTAGCCCTCTATTGTCCAGCTCGTGCCACTTGTCCCGCTCAAACATCTGGAGCACTCAAAGCATTTGCTGGAAAGCATGGAGCAAATATTCTCACACTGGGTGATAAAATTGTCGATATTTTCATTGAGCAATGATTTCTCACCGATTTTGTTTCTATCTATCACCTGAAAGAATACTCCCCTTCTATTCTCGCAATCGAATGATTCAAACAAAAGAAAGTAGATAATATCTTAGAAAGTATAGAAATGAGTCGAAATATGCCACTTGCGAGTTTTTTCGTGGCTCTTGGGATTCCACAAGTAGGACGAAAGATGGGGAAACTTTTAGCGAAGTATGTGAGTGAAAAAATAGGGAACAGAGAACAGAAAATAGAGAATAGAGAAGAGGGAATAGGGGATAGGAGTGTCATAAAGAGAGAGAATAGTATTATTCGTCATCCTGAACTCGTTTCAGGATCTTCTGCTTACGGAGAAAGTGAAGAAAGGAAAAAGGAGGAAGATTCCGGATCGGAGTCCGGAATGACAAGTATCCTTTGTGATATTCTTTTTCATCTCACTTATGAAGAACTCGAGCAGATTCATGATGTAGGTTCAGCAACGGCAGGAAGTATCGTGTACTATTTTGAGGAGAATAGAGATATGATAACACGACTTCTTCGGGAAGTTCATCCTACTTTTACGAGTATACAAAAATGACTCGAATCAGAAACGGTTCTCAAATTCACAGGGAAATCTTTTTGCGTTACAGGAAGTTTTGAGGACATTTCCCGAGATCAGATTCATGCTATCATCGAAGAGAATGGATGAGAAGTTCGAACTTCTGTTTCGGCAAAACTCGATTATTTGATCGTCGGGAGTGACGCGGGTTCGAAGAAAACAAAAGCAGAGGAACTCGGAGTTGGCATATTAAGTCTGGAAGAATTTTATAAATTGATGGAATGATAAGAGTTTTTCTTCTTATATTCCTCTCATATTTTTTCTTGACTTTCTCTATTTTTCTATAAAATACCCTCATTCAAAGTAATAGTGCACACACTTTTGAATATTTTTCCAAAAAGAGTCTTTTTTTGGATGGTAGTGTGTACAATTATTCTTCCGATAATATTGTTCGAATCTACCAGAAATTTTGGTAGATTTTTTTATTTTCTCATTTTTTATCTTTATGTCCAAGAAACTCGAACTTCTTTTCCCAGCGGGGAATTTTGAAAAACTTAAATATGCGATTGCATACGGAGCAGATGCTGTTTATGCAGGAGTTCCTATGTTCTCACTCCGAGCTCGTGAAAATCAATTTACTTGGGAAGATCTTGCAGAGGCAGTAGAATATTGTCATAGTCGTGGGAAGAAGATATATTTCACGGCAAATATCTATGCACATAATATGAAACTCAAGCCATTTATGGCAGCTTTCGCGAAAATGTATGTGATGAAACCAGATGCGTATATTATGAGCGATCCAGGACTTATCGATATGGTAAGAACGGCTTATCCTGATGCAGAAATTCACCTCTCTGTTCAGGCAAATAATACGAACTGGGCACAAGTAAAATTCTGGCAGAAGATGGGGATTAAACGGATTATTCTCTCTCGAGAACTTTCTCTCAAGGAAGTACAGGAAATTCATCGTGAATGTCCTGATATGGAAATCGAGTTTTTTGTACACGGAGCCATTTGTATGGCATATTCTGGACGATGTCTGCTTTCCAATTATTTCTCTCATCGCGATCCCAATCAGGGAACCTGTTCGCATTCTTGTCGATGGGAATATAAAGTATTTAAACGAGATGTATCTGATGAAGATCTCTATGATTCTACCGGGCGACCAGAAGAATATATCCCGCTCACGGGAGAATTCTACCTCGAGGAACGAGAACGACCGGGTGAGATTATGGCAATCGATGAGGATGAATATGGAACATATATCATGAATTCACGAGATATTTGTCTGCTTTCTTATATGCAAGAACTTGCTGATGCAGGAGTTGTGTCATTTAAAGTAGAAGGACGAAGCAAGACTCTGAACTATCTTGCGGGAGTGGGGCGAGCCTATCGTGGAGCACTTGATGCAGTAGAAAAAGGAGAATCTTACGATGCCGATGAACTCGGAAAAGAAGTATTTGCGATATCCAATCGTGGATATACTCCTGGATTCCTCGTAGGAAATCCCGGAGAGAAGGCTATCTGGTTTGAGAAAAATGGGGAAATCAAGGAAGAGGAATATCTCGGAATCATCCGTGAATATGATGCAGATCGGAAGATGTGTCGTGTCGAAGTGAAAAATCGATACAATCTTGGTGATCTTGTGAAAATTATCGGACCGAACCAGACTTTTGAATTTAGCGTCGAGAAAATTCTCGATCCAAAAGGAGAGGAAAAAGAATCTGCACACGGTGGAAACTTCGATATCTGGATGAACTGTCCAGAAAATCCAGGATCTTGGGCATTGCTCAGAAAGAAATATACTTTAGAATCAGGGGTATAAAATCGGGGATATTTTTCCACTTGCTATCTCGCACTTTATCTATATTATACGCCCCTCTATTTATATAAAATAAAAACTCATGCTTTTTTCTGATCTTCCTATTATAGAACCGATTCTTCGAGCGATTAATGATGAATGATATACGACTCCAACTCCTATCCAAGCAGCTGCGATTCCATTGATTCTCGGTGGGCGAGATTTTCTTGGATGTGCTCAGACGGGAACGGGGAAAACTGCCGCATTTGCCATACCTATTATTCAAATGTTGTATGCAAAAAAAGATCCGAACAAAGGGAAACGAAAGATTAAAACTCTGATCGTCACTCCAACTCGGGAATTAGCGATTCAGATTGAGGAAAGTTTCCGATCGTATGGACGATACGCAGGATTGCATCAAACGGTTATATTTGGAGGAGTGAAACAAGGAAATCAAACCGAACGACTTCGACAAGGGGTGGATATTCTTATCGCGACTCCAGGACGACTTTTGGACCTTATGGGACAAGGATATATTTCCCTTGCGGACATAGAGATATTTGTCCTCGACGAGGCAGATCGAATGCTCGATATGGGGTTTATTAACGATATTAGAAAACTTTTGAAAGTGATTCCTGTAAAACGTCAGACATTGTTCTTTTCTGCGACTATGGCACCAGAGATTATGACACTCGCAGGAACGATTCTTCGTAATCCTGAAAAAGTCGAAATTACTCCTGTTTCAACAACTGCCGAGACGATTAGTCAGTTCGTATATCACATCGATAAAGGAAGTAAAAATAGCTTGATTGTACACTTATTAGAAGATCAAAAAATCAAAAATGTATTGGTATTTACTCGAACCAAACACGGAGCGGATAAAGTGGTGAAATTCCTCGTGGGACGAGGAATAGTTGCTGAAGCCATTCATGGAAATAAATCTCAGAATAATCGACAACGCGCTCTTTCGAATTTTAAAGAACAGACGACTCGAGTTCTTGTGGCAACCGATATTGCATCTCGGGGAATCGATATCGACAATCTGGAATATATGATCAATTATGACATCCCAAATATCTCAGAAACCTATGTGCATCGTATCGGTCGAACAGGTCGAGCGGGTGCAAAAGGAGTGGCGATTTCTTTCTGTGATAATGATGATGTGGCGCATCTTCGAGATATTGAAAAACTTATATCTCAGAAAATCCCCGTTGTAGAAGAGCATCCATTTCCGAAGATGAATGTGATTCCATCTAATAGAGAAAAAGCTGTTCAGGCCAAAGCGGGTGGCGGTCGTGGACGAGGAAGCTCTGATCCAAGATTTCAGAAAACTCCACAATCTGATCGATTTTCTTCTCCAAGAAGCGAAGGACATTCCCACCAGAAACCACGAACGAGTGAGCGAGTTCATGGAGCAGATAAAGCCGTTCCATCTCGTCCAAGTTCTGGTAATTTCTCTGCTCGGCCATCGAGTCCGGGAAATCGTCCCTCTGGCCCCAAAGGAAGCGGAACAAAGAAAGGATATTATGGAGGAAGATAAATACATAAAATATCACTTCGAGAGAGGTGATATTTTTGAAGATTATTTTCGGTGCTAATCTTTTAGCCTCGATTCTAAATGCAAGTGCAAAATGTAAGAAAAGTTCAATAGAAGAAAATATATAAAAGGAATTATTTAATTGGCAGATAAGGGAAAGTGTTCATTGAAGACCTGTAAAGCTGTTTTGTATCCGAGTATCCTTCGGGGTCTGTTGTTGATAATATCTACCACTTGTTGAATTTGTGCCTCTGTGATATTGTCGAAATTCGTTCCCTTAGGGAAGTATCTTCGAATCATTCCGTTCGCATTTTCGTTACCTCCTCGTTCCCAAGAATGATAAGGTTGAGCGAAATAGATGAACATCTTCATTGTTTCGGTAAATTCCCCATGTTTAGTAAACTCGCATCCATTATCAAGCGTTGAAGTTTTTCTGAGTATTGCTGGTAAAGGACTAAAGAGTGTTATCATTGCTTGTTTCGTGTATTCTGCTGTTTTTCTTGGAATCTTTTTTACCATGAGGAATCGACTCTTTCTTTCTAGTTCTGTATGGAGAGCTGATCATATTCCTACTCAAACAATACTGTCTCATTCCCAGTGTCCGATCGTTTCTCGATCTTCCACTTCTTTTGATCTCAAGGAGATATCTATTCTGTTTGGAATGAGTGTACGTCTGGTTTTTCTTCCAGAATGTTTCCGTCGTTTTCGATGAGACCGAAGAAGATATTCTTTAAGCTTCAACTCTTCTCACTTTTTTGTGTATACGAATGAGTAGATTGTTTCCTGACATATTCGCATACTTGGGTCATTCGGATATTCCAATTTTAACATTCAGGCAATAATATCAGGACTCCATCGCTCCGGTGAGAGTAGTTTCTCGATAACATACTCAAATACTCTTGGGTTCTTGAGTGGAGCTCTCCATCCTGCTTGGCTTTTACGAGAGAGATACTTCATATCCGCTCGTCCAGGACGATAGACATAATCTTCTTTTTGTTTTTCTTTGAGACCATTCTTCGCTTTGGGATATACCGTACTATTTCGGGCAATCTCCCGAGTAATAGAAGACGGTGATCTACCAAGTTCCTTGGCTATCCTAAAAGGATTTACTCATTCAGAAATACGATCTCCAATAATTTCTCTTTCTTCTAGGGAAAAGTGTGTATACTGTTTTATAGGAACGGTTGATAGTGGGTAAGCACTTCTATCATACTGTTCCTTTTGAATTTTGCACTTCGATTTAGATTATACGTAGAGTATGAGTCAGTAAAAGAATTTGCATTTCTTGTTATTTTAATTATATTAATTTCTCATCGGCAATGTCGACACCATATCATTTTACTCAGAGTCTATCTTCATAAAAAAACAAATGGTATAAATCAATAATTTTATCTACATCGCATGTTATTTTAATGATAAAAAAACTCGCAGAACATACACCTTCTGGAATGAAAGAATCACCACTCACACCATGGATCCCTATACTTATGTTGACAGTTTGACTCGGGGTAACGAATTTATTGTATAAACAGGAAGCAGATAATATAGAACAAAAATCCCGTAGAGACTTTTCTCTTCAAACAGAAGAAATAGAGAGAGATATACAAGAAAAAGTGCGGGATTATAGTTACACACTCCGTTGAGCCCGAGCCTTATTCGCTGGTGGTATGAATATGAGAGAGTCGTTTCATGGTTTTATAGAAGAGCTGAATATTAAAAATAAATATCCAGGGATTATTAGTGTCGCCTTTATACCACTCGTTTCAAGAGAAGATCTTCCTCATCATATCCAGAATATGAAAAAGGAAGGATTATTAGATTATACTATTTTCCCTTCAGGGGAGATGCAAGAATATGCGCTAACGAGCTATATTGAACCATTCGATAATTCTCAAAATAAAAAAGTTTTGGGATTCAATTCATTTTCTGATTGAGTACGGCGAGCGACCATGGAAAAAGCTCGTGATATGAATGAAGTACAAATTACTAGCAATGTACAATTAATACAAGAGAACAATGGGGAGTCTACACCAGGATTCGTCATGTATATGCCGGTATATCGTCCATACACTCCCCATACTACCATAGAAGATCGGAGGAAAAATGGAATTGGCTGGATTGCTGCTACGATACGTACAGAAAGATTTGTACGAGGAATAACAACAGAGATGCTACATGATAGTGAATTGGAGATTGAAATTCATGATGGAAATACACTTAAAACTCCCATAATTTTTGATAATAATGATGCTACTGTGGGTGCTCATTTTTATGAACCAAAGGCGATTTTTCAGTCTACAGATGTCCTAAAAATGTTTGGACGTTCTTGGACAATTAAGATTCATACTCTTCCGGATTTTGAACTTCACATGAAAAACAATACCCCTAAAGTCATCGCAATTTCTGGAATTGTCATTTCATTATTTCTTTCTATTTTCTCATGAATTATGATCCATGGAAGGAAAATAGCTATGCGCGTAGCACAAAAAATGAATAATGATTTAATAGTAAGTGAACAAAAAGCAAAAGCGATTATGGGGGCAAGTATGGATGCACTTGTTGAACTAAACCACTACCCACTGAAAGTGGGTAGGTTGAGTATGGACTGGAAGTCCCCTATTACTCAAGTATAATTGTGTTTGTATCTGTATTTGATGGAGTACGATGATGTTCGAGATATTTTTGTACCATTTCATCGGTAATATTTCCCGTACTCCAAGCTCCATATCCTATTGCCCAAAAATGCTTTCACCAGTAACGTTTTGAGAGATCTGGAAATTCTTCTTGTAGTTTACGAGAAGTTGGTCATTTAAGTTTCTGAGCAAGATCTGAGACTGAAAGAGTTGGTGGATATTCTACATGCATGTGAACATGATCCTTACTTACAACTCAAGAGAGAATTCGCACATCTTCTGAATCGCATATTTGTATGATAAGTTCTCTACAACGAGATTGAATCTCTCACTTTAATACACTGAAACGATACTTCGTTACCCATACAATATGCACAGTTAGTTTTGTCACAGTATGAGAACCATGTCTGTCGAGATCATGAAAAGCAAGATCCATAGAAAGTGACGTTACGATATATTCATCACACTGTATCTATAACTCTAAATCCGTCAAGGCCAGTGCTAAAGCTTCCGAACTAAAGTTCGGGGTTTAGGACCAAAATCTGGGACCAATCAATAAGAAAGGAGAGATTGTAGAGTGGGGTGGAAAAGCAGAAAAAACATTTTGATGGACCAGAGAAGAAGTTATTGGGCAAAATTTTATTGGGATACTCATACCCCTTGAACAACAATCAGAATATAGGAAAATACTTCATCAGCTCATGATAGACTCGAGCAATAATCGCACTGTCGATCATGATAAACATGAGTTGCGTGGTATTCGTAAGGATGGAACAGAATTTCATATGGATATGACAATGGCATTTATGACCGAATGAGAAAAATGCGAGGAATTTTGTACATATATCCGAGATATTACGGAACAAAAACTTGCTGCTATACAGCTTCTCGAAATGGCAACACACGATCCACTTACAGGGCTTCCGAATCGTCGTCTGCTCATAGATCGTCTTGGACAGGTTATTGAAAATAGTAAACGTGCTGAAGATTTATTTGCAGTTTTATTTATAGATCTCGATAGATTTAAACCGGTTAATGATACATATGGACATGAAGTAGGTGATATTCTCCTGCAAACAGTTGCAGAAAGATTAGGAGCGATTATCCGTACCCAAGATACCACTGCACGTATCGGAGGTGATGAATTTATTATAGTACTTCCATGATTGAAGCCAGAAGTAGATATAAATCAGATTGTCGAAAAAATAACAACAACTCTTTCGCTTCCCTTTCATATAAAGAAAAATGAGATTACTATCGGTGCCAGTATCGGTATTGGACTTTATCCTCAGAATGGAAAAACAGCAGAAGAGTTACTCAAATACAGCGATCTAGCTATGTATGAAGCAAAAACAAAAAAGAAAACTAAAAATCCTTGAGATAACGATAGATAATCTCAAATGGGATTTTGACAAAAAATAACCGAAGTTGTATTTCGGTTATTTTTTCGTAGAATCACTCTGTATTACTTGTACTCATTTTTTATTAAAAATTCACATGCTTGTTTTTATGATTTTTCTTTTTGTTATAGTATTCATACTGTTTGGATCGCACGCGTTCCTTTATTTGGCGATTTGTCATTTTTTCGAACTCAGCATCGTTGCAAAACGGATAATGATTGGGGGGATCGGATTCCTCTCGGTGAGTTTTATACTCTCGTCTATTCTGGCTCACTGGTACGACACGATATTTACACGAGGTTTTTACGCTGTATCTTCTATATGGCTGGGAGTGCTTTCCAATGCATTTTTCATATTGACACTTCTCTGGATTATGAGTAGTATTTTCCTCGCCTTTCATTATTCTCACTCACTTTCTATGATCGGTTGGGCAGGAATAGTTATGATTATATGCCTCAGTATCTATGGACTTATTCAAGCGGCTCGTCCGATGATTCGCGAGGAGACGGTGTATATTCAAAATCTGCCCGCAGAATGGGAAGGAAAGAAAGATTGTTCAGATGACCGATATTCACCTCGGACATATTATTCGAGGGGATTTTGCACGAAAAATTGTCGATATGACGAATGCGACAAATCCCGCGATGGTGCTCATAGTCGGAGATATGCTCGATGGGATGGATGGACATCTGGATGGATTACTGGAACCATTTAGTAATCTTCATTCGCAGTATGGTACCTATTTTGTAACAGGAAATCATGAAACCTATCTCGGAGTGAGTCATACTCTGGATGTCGTGAAAAAAACCAATATACAGATTATCGATAATCTCCTCGTGAATCTCGGTGGATTGCAGGTCATTGGTATCGCTTCGCCAGAGCGAGGACAAAAACAGGATGTGACGGAGATTCTTAAAAAAGTGGGATTCGATAAAAGTAAACCTTCTATTCTCCTCTATCACACCCCAACCGATATGGAGATATTTCGTTCTCTGGGAATTTCTCTCCAGCTTGCTGGACATACACACAGAGGACAACTCTATCCGTATAATATCATTACCCATTATATGTATGGAGGACATGATTTTGGGATATATAATGAGGGAAATTATACACTTTCGGTTTCGAGCGGAGTCGGAACCTGGTGACCACCTATGCGAACCAATAGTCAATCAGAAATAGTGGTACTCACTCTCAGAGGGAAATAATAATAGGATTTCTGACAAAAAGAAACCCCCAAGAATTTGGGGGTGAAAACTGAGGTCTGCGTTTTTAGCAGACCGTCCGTGCTATTTCGGCACGGATTTTGTGAAAATACGAATCTGGCGGATATTTTTTCTCGGTATGTGCTTGTGCGAGATGTCTCGCAACAAATAACAAGCCGACAAATCCAACCACCCCGAGAGCCATAATGATGGCGATAGGAACAGGAACCATCGCTAAGATGAACTTCATCATGAGCATAATGCCCGCAAAAACGACGATAGTTATTACCATTTCCCAGCCGATGATCTGGCTGAGTAAAAGGGCTACAACGATGATAATAAAAATATTAGCCAACATGACTTTCTCCTCGAAAAATTATACTACAAAAATATAACAAAATTTTACTTCCAAGTCTGATTGACACTTGAAACGCCTGTATTATAAGCAAAAGAGATATTTGTCAAACCGATTTTTTCAGAAATACTCTTAGTCCGAGAATATTTCTAAAAGTGGGGCGATATTTCCTTTTATATTATTTTCCTGTGTGCGGGGAGTTGAGTGTATCGTCTCACCGAGATTTCTCTGGTCTAGATCTGCTTCTAGAATCATCGTATGACCTGCTTTTTCATATACTTGCGCATTCTTGAGTTGGTGATTCCCCGCAGAGATGGCAAGAGGGATGATTATGAGATGAATCGGACGAGTTGCGAGTTCTGCAAGAGTCGTGGCACTGGCTCGTGTGATAGCGATATCTGTTCCATCGAGTATGTGAGGGATGTCGGATTGTGGAATCCAGTCGAAAACTTGCGTATTTTCCCATTGTTCAAATCCTGCTCGCATATTTTGGTTCAATGTCCCGAGGGAGATTATCCATTCAGTATCTCATAACCCCTCTTTTTCTCCCCTTATCATGGGAGAATTTCATTGTTCTTTTTGATTCAAGAGTGTCTGAAAAATCTTCCGAGAACCCTGACTTCCGCAGCTGACGAATATATGTTTTTTATCCGTTTTCCACTCGATATTTCCTGTTGGATTTTTTTCGAAAAATTGCGGATGGAGAATCTGACCAATCACGAGAGTTTTATTTGCGGGGAAATATTTCTCCGCTTCCTGGAATCCGAGAAATATCCGAGTCGCAAAGTGTCCGAGAACTTTATTGGAAAAACCCGGAACTGTGTCGGATTCGTGGATATAGAGGGGGATTCCAAGGCTCCAAGTAGCAATCCCAACTGCTACAGAACCGGGTCAACCTTTGGAGAATACCAGTTTTGGCTGTTCATTTTTGAGTACTTTTCTCGCATCAGAGATCCCCTGCAAGAGTTTGAATGGATAGAGAAAAATCCCCAGAGATTTTGTACTCGCAAGTTTAAAAGTGGTAATCGGTATGAATCGAATATTTGCCTCTTGTGTCTTTGTTTGCTCCATACTCGCAGAACCTCCGATCCAGAAAAAAGATTCGGATGAAATCCCCCGAGCCCCCTTTGATAAGGGGGTAAGATGTTTTATGAGTGAGAGTAGGGGAACGATGTGACCGCCCGTTCCTCATCCGACAAGTGCGATTTTTTGGGACATATTTTAAATTTTAAAAAATAATTGTCATTCCCTCGAAGGAGGGAATCTACTATGTATTTTGGATAAGATCTAAACAGTTTGGTTTTTGATTCTCTGAAATACAAAATAATTAACTGGTAAGAGAAAAAGAACGAAGAGAAAGATTCAGAGATAGGTACTAGTAATTGAGAACTGGTCAATAAAAAATCCCATGCTCGATGAGAAGAGAAAATATCCAAGCGTGATAGAGAAAGAGAATATAGAAAGGGAGGTAGATTTGTGAGTTTTGAGAACCCGACTGATAATATAGCTATTTCCAAGAGACATAAGAAATCCAAACAGGATTGATAGTGTTATAATGGGTAGAATCCCAAATATTGATGGATATAAGAGAAAAAAATAAAAACCGGTGCTGGATATAAAAAGAGAAAGAATAAGATACTGGAGAATTTGTAAATCTCCAAATTTTATATGTTGGAGTTTCTTCAGGAATAGACTCCCAATCCCTGAGAAAGCCGATGCAAGAGCGAATGAAAATCCGACGGAAGTAATAGTAAAACCTATTTTCTCTAAATATGGCTGATAAGTGAACCAGTACATATTTCCTATAGACGAGACGATAGTGAGTGCGAGAATGATATAGAGAATATATGCCCTGTCTTTTATATACAGAAGTCCTGTTTTGATATGAGATACATCCGTAGTTTCCTGACTTAATATTTGTTTTGGTTCATCTAATAGAAATAATATCGGAAGTATGAGAATCATACAAATAATAGTCAATTGGTACGGAAGGAGCGGATTGATAGTAAATAGCAAACCTCAGAGAAGACAGGCAAGAGCCCGTCCGGAAAAAAAGAAAAAATATCCATGCGTTTGGATTTCCTGGTATTTATCCTCTTCTCATGATTCCTCCAGAGAGTCATGTATCATGGCTTCGATATTTCCCGACATCAGAGCAGAACCAAAACCAGTAATAGTAGCCGAAAGTATAAATAAATATAGAGCGTCTGCCCAGAGATAAAATGACGTTCCGATTATTGATATAATCAGTCCTGTAATATACAGTTTTTTTCTCCGATAACGGTCAGCCCATGAGCCCGTTGGTATCTCGAAGAGGAAATTCATAAACCCCCCTAAGGTTCCTATAAATACTGCCCATCCCATACTAAAACCAAGATGAAGTGTGAAGAAAAAGGTCCAAATAGGAATGGAAAAAACTAATGCGCTGAGAAATTCTGTTATATAGTATATATTAATATTTTTGTTCATGATTGTAATGGATTTTCTGGAAAAAGTATCGTCATTCCGGAATTTTCTTATCAGTAATAGATAGAAACTCCTGTGCTTCATTCAGAAAATATCCGGAATCTTCCTTGTATAAAATACTTAAGTAGGAAACTTTTCTATAGCTTTTTTCATAAGCGGAAGATTCCAAATATTTTTCGGGTGATATTTTATAATTTCTGCAGATTTAGTAGTCGAAAAATTTTGGAATGACAGAAGCGTTTGTTTTTTTAGTGTATCTCAACTCCCATTTTTTCCAAAAGTATTTTCTCTATTTTTTGTTCTTCTTGTCGCATTTCTTGGTATTCTTCGTCATCTTCGTGGTCGTAGCCGAGGAGATGGAGGGTAGAGTGGATCAAGAGTTTCGCAAACTCCGCCTCGCTCGTATTTCCGTATTCTGTCGCTTGCGAGAGGATTTTCGCTTCGGACATAATAATCTCGCCAGCAATTTCTGTTGGTTTCAAATCTGTGAAATCCTCGAAATAGTGAAAGGAAAGAACATCGGTGGTTTTGTCGATATTGCGATAGTTTTTATTGAGCTCCTGAATCTCGTCATCGCTCAAAAATGCAATATTCACAGTACCAGCCTGAGCGATATCTACTTGCTCCGAGATGGTATGGAAAATAACTTCGATAATCTCTGGACGAGGAATGAAAGAGCTGGGAGGATTTATAAGAGCAGAGCTGAACATAAGAATCGGGTGAGTTTTTAAGAGAAATTATTGTATAGTTTCTGGTTCGGGATACAAGAAGGAAGTGGGTTGAAAAATATAATTGACAGGGTGAAATTGTATGGTTTCCCGAAAGGGGTCCATATGCCAATCTTCAACATCTGAAAGTTGTGCTAATATCCCAATAGTCATTATGGAGAATTGCTCTCTCAATTGTCGAATAATCTTTATTCTATCTTTATCTTCCTTTGCAATTTTTTCTTGGTAATCATATGTTTGTAATATATTCATCGCATATAGATATATATATTCAAGTGCTATTGAAGGAGAAAGTGGTTCATCTTCATCTGACGCATCTATAGCTCATTCTCCGACCAATGGAGTAATTGATATCTTGATGATCCGATATAATTCATCTCATTTATATACATCGAAGAGATTTGTAATTTGTTTCCAATGGGCATCGAGAATTTTTAGATCAACGGAACCATCTGTTGTAAAATTACAACGAATAAAAGAGGCAAATATTTTGAGTCTTATTATCTTCTCATTTTTTATATCAGGTAGATCCAATATTCCTTTGAAAGTATCAGTGAGTCGTTGTAATAATCATTCAGGTGTATCTTGTAATTTTTGTCTTTGTTGCATAATAGAAATAGTCTGAATCAGAGCTTCTTCTGTTTTCTCTTGCCAGAGATAGAAAGCAAGAATGTAATTATGTATGTCATATCACCGAATCCGAGCCTCTTTTATATTCTTTTCTGCTAAATCAAATTGTCCTAGCTGTATATTGCAAGAGATTATATGTGTGAGAATGGAAATAGTATTTCCTTGATCCAGTGCCTTGTTGAAATATACGAGCGCTTCTTGATACTGTTCTCGACTCTCTAATTGCAATCCTGCTTGAATAAATCATTCGCTTGTAAATTTTGCTGCCGCGTCAAAATTGAGCAGAATAGTTTCCATTGGTTTTCTTTGCAATTGAGAGATGTTTCCGTTTGCGAGAAAGATATACCCTGTTTCTTTCTCGGATGGTTTGTTTTTGAGCGCATGATAGAGTATATCACGAATATATGTATAGAATTTTTTGGTATCATAATTATCTTCCATAATAGCAATGACATCTTTCATAATATTTTTTAACTGTGAGTGACTCATACTACATAATCCTTTTGTGATCATATAGATTGCCTGGGGAATATGTAGTATATTCTGATAATTCATCAAAAATTCTACCATATTAGTGGGAGATACATTATAGAGGAGTGTTCAAAAAAGCAGGGCATCTGATATATCTGTATCCCAGAGATTATACATTTTTATCATTTTCCCTATCTCTTCTGGACTATGAACGCCAAATTTTCCAGCTAATAACTCTTCTATACAAAAGAATAAAGCTATATTAGGATTGTTTGTAAATATATCTGTATCTTTCCTCATCGATGAATGAGGATTTCGGATAATAGATTGGAGATGCCTTCTATAAAACGTTCCATAATCTGCATCAAATCGTATAATATATTCTCTATAGCTTTCTTGCACATCGATAGGAAGAGCATTAAATTGATCAAATTGATTATTTAATTGATTATTTCAAACAGATAATTGTATATCAAGATTATGTTGAGATTCTTCCTCTTCATTTTCAGTGCTATGACGATGGGGAGCATTTTCCACATAACAACTATGTAATATAGTAGTCATCTGTTCAGTATGAAAAGTATAGAAATTGGGATGAAAGAATAATGCGTAAATACCAGCCACATGTTCAGAGATGGATTCGATAAAATGGAATGACCTGATTTTTTTATTTATTTGAGTAGTATCTATTCTGTCATCAGATTCTGGGTCCATTGCCCCATCAGATTCATTATATATTCTTCTGACGATATTCTGTTCTATGGCTTTGGAAAAATGTTCACTAAAAAACTTCTGTAACATATCTTTTGAGTCTAGAGTTCCATCGATTCAGAATTTTTGTATATCTGCCAAATAATCTCCGAGATATCGGGAACTTCCGAGAGTGATAATGTCTATTTGCATCAAATAAAATCTTCGCATAACACTACTTGTATTCTCTGTCTTGTCATAATCTGTCCAATCCTCCTTATTCTTGGTATGAATCATTTCTAATTTCTTATTTTCTTTCTCCATCCCATTAAATATATATTTAGAAGCAGATTTCGATAATTGAACAAGTTCCAATGAAGGTACAAAAGCACCTGAAGAGATATGTTGAGTCATAAAATCTTCTAGTTCAAAAAGTTCTCAGTCATTCTCAATGGTTCATCGGTACACGATAAATGGAACTACAGGATCCTGACTGACATGTTTGAGTTCATAGTATCTTTTTCGTGCCTGGGGGATTGTTTTCTCGACCTGACAGAGAATATAAACCAATTCAGAAAGAAGTCTCGTATCTTTATGGATGTTATATCCTGCCTCTAATATAGAAATACTGAATTCATATTGTCCTAATTCTCTGTAGAGAGTTGCACTTGTGATATACCCATCGATATCTGACATTTCAATTGCTTTATTGTAGAATAACATAGCATCATAAGGTCTCTCTATGGCTTTGTAATAGTTTCAGATGATGATATGTAATCGAGAATCATTTTGTATGTATGCATTCTCTTGTGTCATACGAAAGAGATGATTTATACTCGATGAGATATATCGTGCAGCTTTCTTGTTATCAGATGAGGGATATTCCTCGTCCTCAGATATGAGGTACTGTTTTCTTTCTCGTATAGCTTCGCCTACAACCTGCTCCAATACTTCTAGAGAAATATTTTGTCAGAGTTTTCAGATAGTTTGCATATACCAAATCGCTCCTGGTAGATCGCCTTGTGCTAAAAATTCTAAAGGAAGCGAATAAAATACCTCTATATCCGCAATAGACCCAAGATCCAGAGGATCAGTCAATGTTTTAATTGCTTTTTCACGAATAACTCTTCTTACATCGCCGATTCCATTTATAACACTTTGTGGTGCATTATTTACAAGTACCGCTCTCCTTTCAGAAACACTTACTGGAATATCTTCACTATTTTCTGAAGTACTGGTCATAAAATCTTTAAGGGAAGGGGATAATATGTAACAAATATCTCACAAAAATTATCACACAAAAGGATTATTTCTGGTTTTGAGAGTTACATTACAGAGCAATATATTTAGAAGTCAATAATATGCAAATATATTGTTGGGAAAAAGGAGGAAGAACTTTGTTTATGACAAATAAAAGAATTCTATTTCTTCTGTAATTTCTCAAGAATAGAAATTCGTAATTTTTCTAATTCAGAGGCTTTTTTATATTGAGTTCTTGATGAAGAAATCATACCACGTAGGAGTATTTTTCCTATAATATCTTTCTTAAAGATATTCGGAACTTCACGGTATTTTGAGATGATTTCAGGAGTAAATTCTCATTTATTTACAATGTTATTGAAGGTTATTTCTCTCAAACATTTCTCTACATAACTCTTATCATAAAGAGTTGTTTTATAAGGCAAAATTGGCATATTCTTGAGCATAAATTTATACTCATTTTTGAGAGAATTATCTATGGATTCCACCATATCCATATTGCTTTCCAGAGTTTGTGTAAGGATGTGTTTAGAATTTTCTGATAGAGGAAAATTTCTTATTATAAGGTCAACGTTTTTCAATCACATTTGTAGTGTGGTATATGCGACCAATGTTTCAACAATAGTAGAATCTCCGTTTAGCATCGTGAGGGATGTGTCTATCTGAGCTTTTAGTAATGCAATTGCCTTGTCTTCCTCATGATTACTCAGATAGTAGAGTATCTGATATTGTAATTCTCTATTAAATTGGATAAATCAACTCCATACAGTCCATTCATTAAAATCTGATTTATAGTATTTTTTCTGAGATAAATTGAGTAGTAAGTCATTAACCTTACTTCCCATATTTATATCTTTAAATTGATACAAAATATCGAGATGATCTTTGAGATAGGATTGAATAATTTTCTGTTCTTCAATATTGGTTATTGCTCCTTTTTTACTTCCCTTGCTCGTATTGTTTTTTATATTATTTTCATAATAAATGAGTCATTCGTAGCAAATGTCATTATAGTAACAATCGACTATTTCACTTTTTAGGATTTTTGTTTTACTCTCTTCTTCAAATGTAAAATTCTTGAGATCAATAGCAAGATTATCAGTACTTTTTACATCTGTATTTTGGAGTCTCGTAACAAAAAAGGAATCATCCACTTTTTGTATATTTTCTTCTACTTCATAGTATCAGAATCGAAATATGATAAGTATGAGAATGGTGCATATAATCAGAAGCAAAAAGTTCTTTTCTTGCTTTCTTGTAGTAGTCTTTTTTAAGTCTACATTTTCAACTCACTTCTTGATATCTTTATGGAGAAAAAAGAGATTTAATATGACCAAAACTAAGAATAGTAAGTATATACTTATTATATAATAGCCTCATTCTGTTTCTCAAGCAGTGGCTATAGGAAAGGCAATGAATTGATAGGCTAAGAAATATATAAGATAATATTGCGAGATATGCTCAGTAGAGTTTTATGGCTATTAATTTGTTTTTGAGTACAAAATAAAAGAGTCCTACATTCAACACGATGACTACAAAAGAAAATAAAAATTCGAAATGAAGATAGCTCTCTGGTACGAGAATGGTATTTACTAGAAGAAAAAGACTCAATAAATAAGTGAGTGTTTTTAGAAAAAATGATACTTTTATGAGTTTCATATTGTCGGTATTTTAAAGATTAAACTATTACTTTTTATATTTTTTTCTTTCTTCTGAGAATATATGTTAGAAAATATACAAATCCTCCGATAAAAATAACGATTCATACAACAAAACTCATATTTCTTTCTGCCCAATCTTTATAAACATAGAAAGTAGACATCGGTCTTTCAGGAAGAGGTCTATTATCTTTAATACTATCAGGAACAGAAGCAATGGTTGGTCTTTCAGATATTCATTTCATATTGTTTTTGACTGTGTCAGGAACGGAAGTAGTAGGCTTTGTACCACAATCATTATCATAATATCCGGATGAATAGTCGCCTTTTGGACAATCATCTCCTACAAGAGGTGCAGTTTTAGAAAGAATACCAGTCGCTGTTTTCCCGGCCAGGAAATCAAGAAGATTATACGTAAATTTCTTTCCATTAGTATAGGTAAGTGTTATATTCCTTTCATCGAGTGTAGGGTATTCCGCCAGAACATTAATTCCGTCAACTTTGTCTGCTCCGTCTAAATAACTACAGTCTGTACCGTCCGGTGTGACATCGTAAATAGATAGTCAGCCGGGACAAACAGTAAATACCTCCTCTTCTGAACCAAGAAATATTTTTAGATTATCGTAATTTGGAGAACTCAGGTTGTGAAAAGTGAAAGAATATATTCTTTTTCAATTCTCTTCTGTAATAATAGAATCAGATAAGTTAGTATTAGTGACTCAACCATACACCTTTCAATCACTATAGAATCCACTATCTTTTGTTATAATGTATTCATTCGTATTTATCAGTACTTTCAAATTTAGTGTCTCAAGCGTGCTATTTTTCCATAAAAAAATAGGTGAAAAGTCATAGTTAATAGCGGGCGTCCCGTAAAATCAAGGACTAAGGCTGACGATATAATTAATTACTATAGTTTTCTCTTCATTTGGTTCAAAAGAAAGAGGGAAATTATATGCAGGTTTTATGAGAGAAACAGTACTTCATGTTTTTATACAAACATTACTCTTATCTTCTTTTAAACAAAAATCAGAGAGTTTTTGTTTTATAAAAGATCTTTCAATAGAAACCGGTTCATTGTTGATTTTTAAGTCTATATTTCCATTATTACCTTCTCAGTATAGGATGTAAGCATTTCAAGATTCTAAAGAACCAAACTGTCACCCATTAATCTGCACTTCTTTAGAAAATGGTGAAAAGGAAACATATTCTGAAGGGATAGGATTATTCGTTGAATTCTTTAATTTATAAGTTACAGTAAGTCTTACTAGGCCATTCGCACTGGTAATATTAAGATTTCTGTAATTTAATATATTGTTTTTACCATCATAATAGGAGGTCCAATCAGAACAGCCCACTTCTCCTACTCCACAATCTATCGTAAAATCTGATAATTCTAAAGAATTTAAAACTTTGTTTATACTCGCAACCTTACCGCTCATAACATCTGCTTCAGAAAAATCTTGCTTGAAAGTATATTCACTTCCTGTAGAGAAATCCATCTCGAGAGTCTCTTCTTGGACTATTACATCTCAGGAGAGATTGGACTTTGATGAGATATTTCATTCGTGACCAAACATGACGGCAGGAGCACTGTTTGCAGAAACCTGATTAAAACACACTATTGAGATACAAAGAGTAAAAATAATATTTTTCATAAATTCCATAGTTGGTAAATAAACCTATTTCCTCACTACTTCCATTCCTCTCATCCCTGGTTGCAAATAGGAATTCATTTCCGGCTGACAGTTCGGAACGGTTGTTGTGTATCCAAATTCGAGAATAGAACTTTTCATCGGTTCCGTTCGGTGAAATGTAGAAAATATCGTATAATTTCCCGTTCCTGTTTCGGTCTTTAGATCGAGTCCAGAATCGAGTACGGAATCTTTTGGTACGAGGAATCGGATATATTGTTTATTGACTCCATTTCCTTCTATATACGAAAGTCTTTCCACTTCTTTGGGATCATCGATTCCGAAATCGTGGAGGAGTTTCTGGGTTTTGAGTTCTTCATCGATAGTTATAGCATGATCAGAATTGAGTCTGACTATATTATGAACCATACATCCAGATTGAGAACTTGGAAAAACTTGTCTTTCGAGCTTAAATCTCCACTTCCTCATTCGCCGTACTGATTTCGTACGGTTCATTCCGGTTCTCGATTTGCACTCGAATTACTTCGCTTTTGCAGAGTCTCAGGATTTGACAAAGGAGTCGCTCTCACTGTGAGTATTCGTTTCATATAACGATCCGATTTATTGGCAGAGAGAGAAGTGAAAATAGGATAGACGAAATTCCCTTGGTTCGACTGCCAAGCTTCTTTGGTTCCAAGTTGTTCGAGAAAGGCTTGTGTTTCTGTATTCTTTGAAGCAATCAAGATCTCGTGTCTTTGAAAGTTATCAACCAGTATTCTCAGATATCCGAAAATATCTCGTTTTTCGGCAAGTTGTTTGGCAAATACTTCCATAAATCGGAAGAGAAATTCTTTCGGAGATTGGTAAGTATGTCCCGTATCGAGTTTTTTGTAGGGAAATACTCGTGCTTCCACGAGCGTCGAAACCACACGAGAAAAGTTCGTATGATCGATTGTGAGACCATAGTCATCCATTTTCACAGGACCGTATTTCTTGAGAAGTTCTATGATAATTCCTTGATTGATAGCGACCATCGTATCGACACTATTGAATCCTGCTTTTTCTACGAAAAATCCAATCTTTTTCGCACTATCTTGGAAGTCTGGATAATAGTTTGCATCTCGTACTCAGAAATTCCCACTATATCCTTCGAGTCCACTCGGAGGAGTTTCTTTGTAGGGATAGAGTTTCCAGTCATAATCATAGACATCGTGTTTTTCGAACTTTTGAATCTGCCCTTTATAGAGCTCAAAAGAGAGAATGCTTCCTGGGAAACCACCATTGGCTCGGAGTTCGTCCTGATTTTGATTGATGATCATATATTGTTCCGGTTTCGTATCACCAAGCATTCGCATAATATCGTCAAAATGTGCGAGAGAAAAAGTAAGAATCTCTTTAATTCCGAGAAGAGATTGCATATTTTTCTGGAGTTTTTCATCGAAAAGAGGATTTCCAAGAGATTCTATTCCTGCGTAGTAGGAAAGTGTCGTCTCCAGTCCTGTATTGATTTCTGAGAGGTTATTTTTCTGTTCTTTGAGAAAATCGGTTATTTTCAATTTACACCCATTTTCTGCAATCCCACCAGAACCAAAAAACACAGTATTACAACTTCCATCTTTTGGAAGTTCTTTCATAAAAGACTGGGCAATAAACATAGTTTTCTCAAGAGAGTCCGATAATGCTAGTCCACCATGTATGACATTGCCCGCGAGATGTACCTGTGGATGACTGTAAAATCGATTATCGAGTATTGCACGAAAAGGACTGAAAACAGTAGAAATTCGTGAAAAAGAAGCATGAATATCTTGAATCTCCTGGGAGATAGCATTGATATCGCGCATATCTTTGAGCGCAGAAATGCGATTATAATCGTGTATAGTTTCTTGCTCAACATAGTTTTTCGCTGCAAGTGAGAGAAATACGAGCGATACAGAAAGAGTCACAAATACAAGACTTCCAACAATGATTCGTTTTCGCTGTTTTCGAAGTGTTTTTGTAACACGGCGAAGATGTGGAATGGGTAGAATATAGATATCTGGATGGGTAGAGAGTGATATAAGTGGCTCGAGAGAACGAATATCGATAGTATTGAACGGAGGACGCGGAAGGGGAGAGAGAATTGAAATCGGATTCGGACGAATAATTCTTTGCTTGGAAAATATCTGGAGAAATTTCGTCGTGTATTTTTTCTGATTATAGAGATCTTCCAGATTTTTTTGTCGTGGTTTTTTGATAGTGAGCGTATGTTTCTTGGTGATATTTAGTTTTTTCCCCTCACCAGATTTCATATCTTGAAATATATGCGAATGATTATGTGAGAGGACGCCAAGTTCCGTATGCGGAAAAAATCCACTAACATCTATGGTTTCTGATGCCCGAGGATCTTCTGAGAGGAATATATCGTTGATAATGTCGTTCATTGGAGAAATTTATGGAGAATAATATTATAGTTCTTACTCGGAATTCTGTTTTAAATTTATTCTATTTTTACAGGAGGAATATATTGAAAAATAGAGAGTATTCAAAATATAATTTTTATTCCTTCCCGCATTTTCGGCAAATTGGCAATTCTCTATAAGTTTCTTCCTTGCATTTTCCACATTTTCGGAACTGATTTTCGCCGCAGAATGGGCAGTGAATATCTCCTTCTCTCAGATGTTTTCCACAGAATTGACACTCATTTCCTTCGACTCGTTTTTCGAGAAGACGTTTTCTATTGAAAACTTTTTTCTGGAGAAAATAGATAGCAGCAAGAGCGATTCCAATAGCTAAAAGTATGAGAAAATAATACCACAACATCATAATCTGGAGGTCTTGGAGGAATTTCATAAGAGCTTGCAAAAGACGCTCTGGGATTATTTCCAAAATTCCTTCGCATATTTTATAAAATATCGGGATGAAAATAACTACGAGCAGATGGGAAGAAACGAGTGACTGAGTATCATTTTCTCGTCTGATAGAACTATTATTCCAAAACCATACGATAAGGAAAAGTGGTATCAAAAATAGAAGTTCCACACCAAGTCGTTTGAGTGGATAATAGAACTCGAGGCGATTAAGAGTGTTTCGAAGTATTTTTGCAAGTTCTGGTGTCAGGTATGTGAGAATTCCTTGAAGATTGGTATTTTGCTCGATAAGCGCAAGATTTGCCTTTTCTTCTGCTCGTATGGAACTGAGCTCATCGGTACGTTTTTGGAGATCTTGTTTGATGTTTCCAGCACTGGTTTCGCTGATGGATTCTGTTTTTGGCTGGTTGGCAATTTTCTCAAGAAGAACGGTATCATACGTTCCTTTGAGGCGACTGATATCCGATTCTACAGAAGATGCACGATTCATAATCTGGTCTCTCTCATCGAGAAGTTTATAGAAATCCGTATCACTCGTCATTTTACTGAAGAGATTCTGGATCTTGAGACATTCGGTATGGAGATCTTTCGGATGATTTCCAACGGTAGTAGCACTACTATAGCCAGAATAATCATCATACTGATAAGTCTTGGCTTGTGAAAGTAGCTGATCTATCTTTTGGCTCTCGCTGTAATTCTCAGTATCTATGGCAATATTTTGACAATTATAGGGAATGATATCGCTCGGTGCGGTGAAACTCGCGGTCTGAGCAGAAAGCCCTTGAAAGAGAGCAATGAGGACAAATATATCAAGAAAAATAATAATAACGAGAGAAAATCCAGAAAGTGGCTCGTTTTTGTTAATGGAACGAAGACGAGAAAAAACAGACTGAATCTTCGGGAGAAAAGAGAATTGCATATAGTTATAGGGTTATAATATATACTTCATACACCTAAGAGTATAGACAATTTCAGGAAAAAACAATATGTTCTATAGGAGAAGGTATTGACAAAAACTATTGCTGTGACTTTTATTGTAATACGTATTAAATAGATGTTTTAAAAAAACAGTCGAATATTCGACTGTTTTTTAATATTTTGAAAGAAATATTTAATAAATGGAAGTAAGATTTATAGAAATTATTATTTTTCTTGTTGGAAGCATAAGAATTATATGATTATTCGAATCATTATATTCTAGATGTCATGCCGTTATTTGAAAATGTACAACCTGTGACTTTCTGACTGCCTGCGAATTCCTGAGATAAGCCTAAAATGTGTTGGTTTTTCGATTAAGCCTAAAATGTGTTGGTTTTATTCCTAAACTTTTGCCTTCCTGTTCTGTTCTTCGAGGAGAAAGATAAGAAGAGAATCTCGCTGAATCCGAGAGATTCCTCGATGAGGCTTTAGCTTCTCTTTTACATGTGAAAAATAACCGTCACAAATGCCCGTAGTTCTCGGTATCGAAAGGTGCGGATATCTCTCGTACGTATGCAGGTATGGAAGATAATACCGAATGCTTGCCACGGCACTCCGTAATCGCTTGTGCTCGTACTGTCCGTTTGTGTTCCGTTCTTTGAGAAAGTCAATGTAGATATGCTCTACTTGGGATAATATCCGAAGAAACATTTTTTCTGGAATGCGTCACAGTATCGTTTTGAGGATTTTAAGGGCTTTCCCGAGCCTTGTTTTCGGTCTGAGAGTGGTATATCTCCTGATAATCGCTTTCATATGAAAAATGCACATCTGTATGGGAATAGCAGGGTATTTCTTTTTAAGAAGATCGAACATGAATCTCCTTCCGTCGATCGTAAATGCATCGGTATTCTTTGTATATCAGGCAGAGTCAAAAGTGCTCATGAGCTTGCTAATACTCGTTAATGATTCTGATGATACAAAATCATATACCAGATTGAGTCCTGCATTACTTCGGATTAAAGCCATGCCATCCGTACGGGAACTAAAATAGGTTGCGTCGATCACAACGCACATACGTTCGGTCTCACGAAGGATTGGTAGTTCTCCGGTATAGTGGATGTTTCCCGTTAGATATTTTTGAACGGTATTTCGATTCTTTCCAAGTGTTTTTCCAAGTTCTCTATGGGTTTGTTTATGAAGAGAGTAATCTACATAAGCAGTGCGTATCCAAGAGGTGTCTTTCGGTATGAATACAGCGAGACACACAAGACATTTGTATCGCTGTTTTCCTCTGCTAACCCCGTATTTCTGCACCCTATTTTTACCGCATTTGTTACAAGTGTTTTTTTGTGTAAATCATACAAAGATAGATTAGAAACTAAGTACTGCCAAGTTTAGCAGATACAGTAGCTAAAAGCAAAGGATTTGTACCAACACATTTTAGGCTTATCCCGAATTCCTGACCGTAAAAAATTCCAGCAATATCAATACGAGTCTGTTCTTTTACACTCATACTTACCCTCGAGCCTTTATTTTTATCGTGTAATGCTACAGATTTTGGAGTTATTGTCATCGAAACCTGTGGACCTCGATTTTCGGCTATAATTCTCTGAACTGCAGGAATTGCTGATATTTTAGCACAAGTGGTGATGTTCGGTGATATTTTTGCATGTACTGGACTCATTCATAGTTTTGTTGTGGGCGTAGGATTACAACCAGAAAGAGCAACTCACATAGCAAGGATAGGAAAAATCTTTTTCATATTTTATAAAGTTATATATTAAGTGACATAATTATTCATACTATATTATTGTTGTCAATACTTATTTCGATGAAAAAATAAATATGGGTATTTTTGATAAGTATATTAAGGCATCTTTTTTATTGCAAAAATCGCATTCTTCTCTATACTCCGACTCATCTCATATCTTAACCCACCCCTTTTATGAAAGTCGGAATCGTTGGTCTCCCAAATGTTGGAAAGTCTACTCTCTTTAACGCCCTTACAAAATCGTATGCTGCGGAAGCGGCAAATTTCCCATTTTGTACGATTGAACCTAATGTTGGAATCGTCAATGTGAATGATCCTCGCCTACAGGAGCTTTGTAAAACCGTAAACGGACATAAAAATCGTTCCTGCCAATGTAGAGTTTGTGGATATTGCTGGACTCGTGGAAGGTGCGAGCAAAGGGGAAGGGCTTGGAAATAAATTCCTTTCACATATTCGTCAGGTGGATGCGATTCTCCAAGTTGTGCGAGCTTTTGATGATTCTAATGTACACCATGTAACTGGTTCCGTGAATCCTCTACGAGATATCGAGATTATTA
This sequence comes from uncultured Candidatus Altimarinota bacterium, assembly GCA_963751115.1. GTDB lineage: Bacteria > Patescibacteriota > Gracilibacteria > BD1-5 > UBA2023 > UBA1545. Next base: position 15,559 of record CAVVTN010000009.1, on the reverse strand, counting down.
ATACTGAGCTTATTATCGCAGATCTCGAAACTCTTGAACGTCGTATGGGGGACAATGCAAAAAAGGGACGATCTGGAGACAAAGATGCGGCGATTCGAACACCGATTTATGAAGCACTGAAGAACCATCTTGAATCAGGAAAACTCGCGGTAACACTAGAACTTGATGACGAACAAAAGTCACACATTTCTGATCTCTTTCTTCTGACCAATAAACCATTTATCTATGCGGTAAATGTTGCAGAAGACAAGCTTCTTACAAACGAAGCAGATCTCCGTGCTATGACAGGAATTAGTGAAAAAAATATCCCGGTACTTCCTGTGAGCGCCAAGATTGAAATGGAGATGCTCGAATTTAGTGAGGAAGATAGAACTGCTTTCCTTGCAGATTATGGAGTGACGACCAATCCCATGGATGTAATTATTTCTACTTGTTATCATCTCCTCGGATTACAATATTATTTTACTGCAGGAGAAATAGAGGTACGATGCATGGACGATTCATCAAGGATGGAAAGCTCCACAAGCAGCAGGGGTGATTCATACGGATTTCGAAAAGAAATTTATTAAAGCTGATACAGTGAACTGGAAAGATTTGGTCGAGAGCGGAGGATGGGCACCTGCGAGAGAAAAAGGAAAAGTTCGTATGGAAGGAAAAGAATATATTGTACAGGATGGGGATGTGATGTTATTTAAATTTGGAGGATAGGGTTTTTATGAAATAATTTCAGACTTCACATTCAAAACTCCGTTTCCTCATTCTCCGTACAGTCGTACGGTTCACTCCGGTTCTCGTTTTTCTTGCGAATTCTATCATTCTTTCATAAAACCGATTTAAACCCGAATTACTTCGCTTTTGAGAGATTTTGGGAAAACATTGAAAATTATATTTAGCTTATCTTATATCTTTATTTTTTGTATTATGCTCAAGTTTTGAATCGATGCGACTACTCGACAAAGTGAAGGAGATTCTATTTTAAGAATCAACTGAGAACATACCACCAATCCGATGTTACAGGGAAAAATTGATACTGAAATAGTTGGTATTAATGGGATAGAAGTATCTGGAAAAGAAGCTATTGTTGTTCTTGATAGAGTATTACAAACTTCTCATACAGTTGATTTATTATTGAGGATGGACAATGGTGCTATAGAAACGGTTACCTTATTGCCACTTTCATTACGCCAACGGTTCATTTCTATTTTTCAGCGGCTTCCGGAGGAAAGAATGTCACATAATTCTGCTCAATCTTTCGATCATCTATCTTCTTCTGATGTGACAAGAGATCTTAGTTTTAAGAATGGAGAATATCAGACAACTCCACGAATTTCAAATGAGTGGCTTCGTAGAATATTTCCTCTGTAAAAACCCAAGATGATGATTTTCATCATTTCTATAATTATTGCGCTATGAAAAAACTCCTCCTCATCATTCCTCTTTTTCTCGTTACTTTCTCCCAAGTGAGTGCCGAGTTTGCTTTTGGCTTATATCCTGAGGCAAATAGCACCAATAATGAGATTCAGTTAGAGCAAAAATATCATTTTACTTCACCGATTGTGGGGTATATTTTTGATACCTTTAATGAGGCCGATGCATTGCATTTGAAAAAAGCTGTAAATACCCTGGGTATTGATCGAGTATATCATGTGGGGATATCACCGTTTGGACTTTCTGCGGCAGCAGTGGCGAGTGGAAGTTACGATGTTCAGTATAAACGTTTTTTTGAAGTAGCAAAAGAAACGAATGCAAAGTTTCTGTTTCGGACGATGCACGAGATGAATGGATCTTGGTTCTCTTGGTCAGGGGATCCAGAGAATTTTAAGAAAGCGTGGATTCATATCTATGAACTTTCTCGTGAAGCTGGACTCGATAATTCCCATATTCTCTTTATATTCTCTGTCAATTCAGAGGATTTACCCGCACTGGAAGAGTGAGTAATTGGTGGTGAGATGATATATTGTACTCCGAAACAACATCTAACAACAGGTTGTAAAGCTCTAGAAGATTATTATCCAGGGGATCAATATGTGGATATGATGGGGCTTTCTCTCTATAATTGGGGACGAGGACGGTCTGAGCCTTGGGCATATTGGAAGACTTTCTATGATTTGTTTGATAATCGCAGTAGTGAGATTTATTCACGATTACAGACTTATAAAAAACCTATTTTTCTCGATGAAGTTGGGACCACTTCTGTAGATTTCAAAGGAGAATGGACTTTTGATAAAGTTTTGCAAGCGTATAATGATGACTTTGGACGAAAGGATTATTGGATAGCGCAGATGCGAGAACAGATCAAGAAATTCCCAGAAATCGTTGGGGCGATGTATTTTAATCGAGATAAAACCTTTGGTTTTACGATTGGGAAAACTATCCCTGGTGAGCTCGATTGGGCGGCTTTATCGACGGTTACCAGGAAAGAATATCCTGCTATTCTGCAGTTTTTTCATGATCCTGATATTACGGTATTGGCACTGCCTTTTGAGGGAAATGCTCCAAAATTTCAGGCAGAGAGTCTCTTTAAAAAACTTTCCAGAGAAGTGGAACGAAGATCATATGGGAATCCAGAGAATCGCAAAAAGTGGTTTTCTCGTTTGCTCGGAAATCTGACTGCTCGAGCAGAGATAAGCACCGGAAATATAAAAATCGTATTTCAAGAAATCGCAGAGAGATGTAAGAATGCGATTCAATAATTTTTTTCCGAAAATAAATATGAATAATCTATTTAAAATGCCGAATGGTAGCGTATATTTCCTCGTGTCTAGTCTCTTTCTGCTCATTGATTTTAGCGTACGTCTTGGTCTTGCTATGGAATCGAGCGGAGGTTTCATGGATCCATGACCAATCGGTCCATATGAAAAAATGATTGGAATGATAGCTGATTATTTCACCATTCCATCAATCATTATTCTCGTACTAGTTTTACTATCATTTTTCGTATATCCATTTTTATTATACAAAGATAAAAGATCTCTTGCGAAGAGTATATGGATTATTTCTTGGGGATTGCTTATTTTGTTATTTATAAGCTTTGAAACAATACCATCGATCGCGAGAATGCTTGTACATTAAATATTTCTTTAAATTTATATTTATATGAAATATCATCGAACAATTAGTATATTCTTGACTATATGAACCCTTCTTGTGCTCATTTCCTGAGTTTTGACATACGGATTGTATCATTCCTCTGAGAGAGCAGAGGCGCGAAAAAATATTTCTACTACTGGCTGAGTAGTACCACTTGATTATATTAAAAGAGTGGACAGAATTGTGCAAAGATTGGAGGATGAAGATTACGGAATGGCGTATGCTCCATGGAATCGATTGATGATGCATGGATTTTTAGCTTCTTCACTCGGATCTATTGTACAAGTATACCCACAAGATATATGATTTCGTTTAAAAGCTCTAGAAATATTACAGGCATCATATCAAGTGGTTGATTCAGAAGTTATACGTTCATCATTTTCTGCATCAGGAACGATTGTTCCGTATGGGATAATCTATCAGGCAGGACGATTGAAGATATTGGAGCAATTGGCAGTTTTAGATCAAGAGCATTTCCAGGAAATTTTCTTTTCCGCATGCGATACGACAGCAGAGATATTGGAAAATAGTCCAAGATTTACTGCAGAATCTTATGCCGGATGGGGATGGTATGTAGATAATGCGGATGCATATCATGCACTTTGGCGATCTGATATTATTCGAGAAAAGTTAGGACAACCAAAAAAATACACGAGACTCATAAGCTCTTGGATACATGAACTTCAAATACATATTGGTAATACAGGACTTCCATTGGCGGAAGCATATCGAGATGGAGCCACGGATGATAGAGTAAATCAGGTTCGATGAAGTGCAACTGGCTGGCTTCTCTGGGATTTGTATGATATAGATCCAGAATTATCAAAAAAGTTTTTTACTTCTTTTGATCGTGAATTTTTAGATTCTTGGAGGGGATATAGTTTAATCCGAGATGTTCCACGAGCAGAAGAAAAGACAAACACTGTCTTTGATGGTCCAAAGCTCTGACCATATTCTAGTTCTGCTACTATCCTCTCAGTTCCTATATTCCGAGCCTTGTCTGAGGAAGAAAAATCTGAGTGATTACTTCGGTCCTTTGATACACTTGTTATTGCTCCATCGCAAGATACAAATACTCCAGATTGGTTTTTCTGAGGTTCTCTTTTGCTTGATATACTCAGATTATGGGCAGAAGTAGCAAAACCGATATAAATAATCTATAATAAAAATCTTTTGACTTTTCTTAAAAATCATTAAAATTGGCACGAGTATTTAGTATGTGCTAAATAATTAGTGAAATAAATACTTACCCTACTTGTCAAGCGGAAATCAGCGCCAATTTTTGGAAAAATAAAGAAAACAGTGTAATATACTCGTATATCTTAAAACATTTGTCTATGAATTATTTCATCATAAAAAACATCGTTGAAACTACTTTACAACATTTTGCTTGTAAGGAATGTGGTGCAAAAGCAACAGAACAAAATATTCACATTCTTGGAACGGCAGGAAATAGTCTCAATATGGAGGTAATATGCTCACAATGTCAGGCATCGGGAGTGATAAAAGCCGAGATGAACATTATGGGAATCAATACCACGCCGGCACAGTTTGCCGAACAACTCAAGAAAACAGTCGGAGATAAGCGAAAAGAAGAAGCCATAAAAGATTCTGATATCATGAAAGTGCGTGATAGTCTTCAGAAAAGTACTTCCGTCAGTGAACTTTTTAATTCCTAATTTTTGTATCTATGATAGGGAAAATATTCGCAAGTCTTATAATTCTTTCAGTTCTGTATGTATTTGGTGTATTTTTTGCTCCAAATCTCGTCGATAATATTGCTGAAAATATTGGGATGATGCCAGTAAATACCACTATTCGTCAACTGAAAGATGGGGCGGATTCGACTTCGACAACACTCTTACAGATCAATGATGCTTCTGGTGCAATCAATGGTGTACGAAATATTGTAAATCAGGCAAATGAGAAAATTAATCAAACAACGGAAACTATTAATGCCATTCGACAAGTGGGTGAACAAAAAGTACAACAGGTTCAACAAACTGCTGATTCGATTCAAAGAGCAGGAGAAGCGATTACTACAGTACAGAATAATTTGAATGCACTTGCGAGTCTTTCTGGATCTGTATCAGCTAGTGGGGCAACTACAGGAACGGGACGATAATATAAATGCCCCTACAAAGCACTTTCCACTCGGAAGGTGCTTTTTTGTTGTTGGATAATATTCCCATCTTTTATGAAAATAATCTGAACAGTGTGATTTCACGGAGTAAGTCCGATAAAATCTGTATCCAATTTTCTACTATCGAGGAGCCAATAACTATTATCATATGGTATATTGGTTTCAAAATGGAGATGAATTTTTTGTTGTTCTGTATTTTTCGTTGACTCTATTTTGTAGAGAGAATCGGCGAGCGGATTGGTAATCGTGAGATAACTTTGTGTATCGGCTGAGAGTTTCTGGGGAGTTTGTTTTTGTTCTTCTTTCTCGAGAGCATAGACGATACGACGGAATATTTCCCCTGCACCGGTTGCACCACTTACCCCCTTCATATCATCGCCATTCTTATTTCCGGTCCAAACACCGATCATATAATGTTCTGTGAAGCCCACCGCCCAGTTGTCGCGGAAGTTTCTCGAAGTTCCTGTCTTAACAAACACATTTCTATCGGAGAAATCGAGTGCAGAGTAGAGAGGAAAACCTCCGAGTTTCGCATAGCGATCGGTGAGAGTAGAAACAACCATATCGATGTATTTCATATCAGCAACTTTTGTGCAATTTTCAGCCCTCACACTTAATTCACTCCAGAGTACTGCCCTTTGGGGAGACTCTCCCAGAGGGCGAGGGAGAATCATATTATTAGAATTTTCGATGAAATCTAAGGGACAATAAACTCCATTATTCGCGAAAATAGTATAGGCTTGCAAGAGCTCGAGGAGAGAAACTTCTCCATTTCCGAGAGTCAGTCCGAGTCCATAATGATCGGCATTTTCTCCGAGAGAAGTAATACCAAGTCATCGGAGAAAACTGAGAAGAGTTGGTACTCAGACTTGTTCTGCGAGTTTGATAGCGGGGATATTAACACTCTGTGAGAGAGCCTGTCGGAGAGTGATTTCTCCTTTGTAATCTTGGGAATAATTCTTTGGTTCGTAGGCATAGTTTTCGCTCGTCTTATAAGCTATAGGGAAATCGAGAATCGTGCTCTCAGGAGTCAATCCCAGCTTTTCAAATGCGAGGAGATAAGTAAATGGCTTAATGGTAGAACCTGGCTGACGAAGCGCGAGCGTAGTATTGACTTGTCAGGCGGTGGATTCATTGTAATTAGTTCCACCAATCATGACACGTAGAAGAGGGTTTGAAAAATCCCCCCGATCCCCCTTTGTCAAGGGGGTAATAATTCCTCTTTCTGCGATGATTATCCCATAATCACTCACATTTCTCCAGGCAAGTTCTGTGAGGGTATTTCTCGCGAGAGCATCGATTTGTTCTGTGAGAGTACGATCAAAAGTAGTCTTTACCTCACCACCAACTTCTCTCTCAAAGAGAAAAGGAGAATTACTTGTCCCCTCTCCTCCTGGGAGAGGGCTAGGGTGAGGGCTCGTACTCAAAAAATCCGTTACATATGGAAGAGGATTCCCGTGTTCTGTATTCCAATGAAGTTTCTCGAGAAGTATTGTTTGGTATTCTTCGCCCGTAATAATTCCCCCGTCTCGGAGAATCCCAGTAACGGCTTCGAACCTGGTTCGGAAATTTTTTGGTTTCTGATAGGGATTATATTTCTGAGAATCTTTGGGGATTATGAGAAGTGCAATTTGTTCGGCTTTTGTCAGGTTTCTGGGTTCTCTATCGAAATAGTATTTGCTTGCGGATTGGAGTCCGTAGTTCATCGAACCAAAAGTAACACGATTGATATATTCTGTCAGAATCTGATCTTTGGAAAATATATGATTGAGTCGTACGGCATACAAAAATTCGAGGATTTTTTTCCCAAATGTACGGTTTTTTTCAATCCAGAATATATTTCGAATCAGTCCAGAAGAAAGTGTGGTTCCTCATTCTACAACTTTTCACTCTTGTATATTATGCAGAGTACTTCGCGCGATTCATCGGAAACTGATCCCATTATTAGTCCAGAAGCTCCGGTCCTCGAGATACACGAGACTTTGTTTATAAAAATCAGGAATTTCCTCACTTTTTATTTCCTGGTGTCGGATGCTTCCCGAGTAGATGAGTTCCCCGATTTCTTGGTTCTTATGGTCTAGAAAAATAGTAGAAGAGGGAAGTGGAGAGATATGAAGTGGGAGGAGAAAAATGACAAAACAATATCCGCTGAGTATGAACAGAAATATGATGACGGGAATAGTGAGATATTTTTTCATGAAAATATAAGTTTTGAAAATACTTTCTTGTGTCATACTGAACTCGTTTTAGTCCTAAAGGATTGCCTTTGGGAATATCTTCTGAGTTTTTAGGAATTTTAGTATATAAACCAAAAAGATAAGGAAGATTCCGAAATAAATTCGGAATGACGAATTTATAGGATTGATATTTTTAGTATATGGAGAAAAATGTTTTCGCAAAGGAAATGATAATTATTTTGTATTTCTCCTATTTTCCTTATAATCCGCGCAAGTATCGCTCGACTGCAATCGACGATTTTTTAATATTTTACCATGCAAGTAAAAATGCTTTCACAAATGAACGCTCGGCATAAGCCCAGCTATACACTCCTGACATTTTATAAATTCATCGATATCCCAGAAGAAGAACTCGAAAAAGTAGCACAAGAACACCTCGATATGACTCGTGACCTCGGACTCAAGGGTCGGGTATATATCGGTACAGAAGGTATTAGTTCCACTGTTACGGGTAATGCAGGACAGTGCTGGGCATATCGCCAATTTTTGGAAACATCGATATATTTTTCCAATATTCCCGATATTGATATAAAAGCTACGAGTGTTCCCGGACATGAATTTGCTCGAATGAGCGTGAAAATTCGTAATGAGATTGTAACAATGGGAGCAAAAGTAACACAAGCAGAAGTAGAAAAATACAGAAAAGAACTCACTCCTGAACAGTTCAAGAAAATTATCGATGAAGATAAGACCGATGAATATTTGATACTCGATATGCGAAATGACTATGAATATAGACTCGGGCATTTTAAATGAGCAGTTCCCGCTGGAACGGTGAATTTTCGAGAAGTTCCAAAACTCATGGAACAGTATAAGGAAATGGCAAATGGACGTAAAATTATCTGGTACTGTACAGGAGGGATTCGTTGTGAAAAAGCAGCCGTTCTCGCAGCGAAATCTGGTATGGAAGATGTATATGCCATCGAAGGAGGCGTAGTAAAATATGTGAATAGCTACAATGACGGGAATTGGCTCGGAAATCTCTATACTTTTGATGGACGAGTATCGACTATCGTTGGAGATAAAGAGACTCATATAACCATCGGAGAATGTCTCTATACCGATGAGAAAACAGATAATTGTGTGAATTGTCGATATGCTCCCTGTAATGCTCGACTCATCGCTACAGAAAAGGCCTATCGAGAACATCTCGGATTTTGTTCTCTGGAATGTTATCAGAGCGCACGAAACGACAGTCTCGTGAAAGTAGTGGATTGGGATAAATTTGACTATAAAACCATAGGTAAATCCGTTCGTGAAGAAGGGAATATTCTGGCACAAAAACATCTCGATAAGAAACTTGCGAAAAAGACATGGAGACACCAAACTTCCCAGAAAGAAGAAACTATATGTGAATGCTAAATAAAGGAAGAGAATAAAGTTTTACTTTTATGTATTTTTCCGTACTATCCTTGTTGTACGATAACTGCTATTTTAGCTCATAAATTTTGATCGTTTCATGAATCTCCTCCAAGCCTTTTTCATCGTTTCTGGTGTCATCATCTCCATCATCGCTTTCGACATCGCGAAACGACAGAAGTTTAACGCACTTCATTTCCTCGTATTTATAAGTATCGGACTCGGACTTTTGGTATTTACATTCTTCCCAGATTTCTTGAATGCTATGGGACGAGTATTTGGACTCCAACGTGGAGCGGACGTACTCGTATATGTGAGTATTGTTTTCCTCTTTTATTTCGTACTCCTTCTTCTGACTAAGGCTGAGAAAAACCGTGAAGATATCACTCGACTCGTTCGAGAAATAAGTGTTTTAGAAGATAAAATTCAAAAGCATGACCATAAATAAAAAAGAAATAATATTCCTGATCCGTGCCTATAACGAAGCTACGAGAATTACTCCCGTTATAAAGTCGATTTTGAGTGCGGGATTTACCCATATTCTCGTGGTAGATGATGGTTCTCGGGATAATCTCACAGAGGTCCTATCTCAGTTTTCGGCTCTCCATATGGTTCATCATCCGTTTAATCGTGGAGGTGGTGCGGCTCTGGAAACAGGATTTGAATATATTCGTCGAAATGGTGAAAATATGGGAATCAAATACGTCGTAACTTTTGATGCCGATGGGCAACATCATGTAGAAGATATGCCCGCATTTATGGATGCTTTCGGGAAAGATCCTTCTCTTGATCTCGTACTTGGTTCCCGGTTTGTGGTAAAAACCGCTACCAATGTTCCATTTTTCCGTCGACTCACATTACTCGGTGGACAATTCTTCACATTTTTCATAAGCGGGATATGGCTCACCGATGCTCATAATGGATTTCGTATGATGACCATAGAAACGGTGAAAAAGATTCGGCTGACGATGGATGGAATGGAATATGGTTCAGAGTTTGTGGATGAGATGAAACACCAAAAAAGTCACTTCACAGAAGTACCAGTAAATGTGACCTACACCGATGATACTCTCGCAAAAGGACAGCATCTCGGAGGTATTTGGAGAATCGTCACGAAGATGATTTGGAAGAAGTTTTTTAGTTAAATTGTTATATGCATCATATGTTCTATACGACTATCAGTTCTGTTATCCAAAATACCATCAATTCTATTTACTGGTCTCGTGGTGCTGGATATAAAAATAAAGTACATGATCTGCAGGTTATTTCATCAGATGATTTTATTGTATTTCAAGCACATATTCGAGGAACGAGTAACTATTCAGGAAATATCAAGCTCTTTACTGATGGTAAGGCACAGATTTACTGTAGTTGTCTTGCCTTTAATGATCGAATGGGATGTAAACATATCGCAGGACTAGCAAGAAGAATAGATACTCTCTATAAGATAGACGATTATCTTTCTGTTTTTGACAATATAGGGAAACAGGTAGGAGCTCCTATGAATAAAGAATTTGAAACTCCTCCTGATTGAGAGAATTCTCATGAAGAAAAAAATATATATGAAGATGAACTGGAGGACTTTTCTTTGTCTTCCTATTTGCAAGACTATATGATCCGTCCTGATGCACTTAAAACTATACCCCCAGGAATTACTCCAGATGATCCATATTTACTAGACTTTTTATTTAAAAATCATCCAACTTCTCTCATTCGAAAGGATGAATTTCAGCAAAAGATACAGAAACAAACATGAAATATCTCACTCTTATCAGTATTTCTTCCAAAACAAGAATCAATAATTAAAAAAGAGGAACGATATTTTCGGATTAAGTTGGAGTTTTTTAAAAATCAACATCAATCTCTCGGAAAGCATGATATGAAAATGCATATTTGTGAGGCAAAACTTCTTAAAAATGGTTCTCTTTCTACAGGAAAACAACTCTTTCAGGAACAAGTCTATCATACTGAAGCAGAGGGGTACAAACTTTTTGCCGATGCGAGATATTCATACTATGGACCAAATGATGTTCAGCTTACTTTTCAGTCCGCACCAGAGAGATGTATGTGACTTCTTCTCTCGAGTCCATTTCCGATCACAAGCACAGATAATAGAAATATTTTGATTGAATCTTTTTCTTGAAAATGTGAGCTTCTCATACAGAAATGAGTCCCATCTGAAAAAAAATATACCATCAATCTTGTATGTAAAGATGTATATGGTAAAGAGAAAACTATTCATCCGAAATCAATTATTATCCATGCTCCTCATACTGAGTGGTTTGGAACTTTTAGTCCAGAACATAGAGGCTTCTTTTTTTCCTCCACTCTTCCAGAATCACTCATTCTGGAACTTACCAAGAAACCCCTCATACTTTCAGAAGAAGAATGGAACAATTTTCGTCAAGCATGAGGAGTACATAATCTCCTCGATCATGTGAATAATCTTGATTTTCTCGGATCCGATATACGATCTGTAGATCCAAAAATCCGTCTTATTGTTGAGATAGGAGCTGATTTTGAAAGTATTCAGGTTTCCTATGATTTTCTGTATGATACCGTTCGTGTGCATCCGAATAGTATCAAAAAAGCCATAGAATATGAGGATTCTTTTATACTTCGAGATATACAAAAAGAATCACTTCTTATTACGGGGATTTCTTCACTTTTCGATCTTGCAGATATATATTGAGAAGACCAAGCATCTATCACGAAACATATCGACGAACATTCAGATATATTTTTTGATACCATCGAATCATTCATTCAATCTGGGATACTTGTAGAATATAAACAATCCACCAAACGTGTTTCGAGTGGTTCACTTTCGACAAAAATTAATGTTTCCTCCTGACAGGATTGGTTCGATCTTTCCGTCGAATTCACTCTTGGTGATAAAGCATTAGAAAATTCTGCAGAGATACTCAGATCACTGAGAAAATGAGGAAAATATATTACACTCGATAACGGCACCGTGATTCGACTCAAAGAAGAAATGCACAAAACTTTGTTCTGAATGGGAGGAGCTTGGTATCAATGAGAAGAATATAGGATCCACTATCAAGCTTGATAAGCATCATATTGGACTTTTGAAAAATCGAAAGGAAAGTGCATGTATCTTTACATTACCAGACGAAGTCAAGAAACTCCAAGATCAACTCACAGAATTCAAGTGAATCATAAAACAAGTTATACCAAAGACTGCACAGGTATGTTTCAGACCTTATCAAAAACGGGGATATGATTGGCTTCATTTTCTCCATATCTATCATTTCAGTGGAATTCTCGCTGATGATATGGGACTTGGGAAAACTATACAAACACTTGTTTTCATAGAATCCATTTATGAGAAGATTCGCTCTAAAAAATCAAAGCTGGCACCAACGCTCATAGTAGTACCAACTTCTCTCGTACTCAACTGGATGGATGAGGCACAGAAATTTGTACCAGATATGAAAATCTGATATATACGAGATAGTAAGATGAATATTTCGGATATTCCAAAAGATACAGAAGTAGTGATCGTGTCCTATGGAATTCTCGTGAATCTCACTGAGCAATTATCTTTTATAGAATATAAGTGGTATTATATCATCCTTGATGAAGCACAAAATATCAAAAATAGTAAAAGTGAGCGTTGCAAGGCGGTACTGCAACTTGTAAGTTCCTATCGACTCGCACTCAGTGGTACGCCAATCGAGAACAACCTTCTCGAACTTCAGAGTATTTTTCAGTTTCTCATGCCAGGATTTATTGGCAATGAATCACGATTCAAAGAACACTATATGAAAGGTGATAATGTGAAACTTGAACTACTTTCTCGCAAAGTAAAACCTTTTATACTGAGACGTACCAAGGAAAAAGTTTTGAAAGATCTCCCTGCCAAACAAGAAGAAATCATCCATCTCGAGATGGGCGAGATCCAGAAACAATTTTATAACAATCTTAAAACTACTTTTCGGGCACAGATCACGGAGAAGATTACTATGGATGGTATGGCGAAGAGTCAATTTGCCGTTCTCGATGCACTTCTGAAGCTTCGACAGGCGAGCCTCATGCCGGCACTTGTTGCTCTCGATGGCAATACTGTACGAGAATCTATCAAACTACAATATCTGGAAGAAAATATCGATGATCTCATCACTCGTGGTCATACACTACTTATTTTCAGTCAATTTACAGGATTTCTTGCCCATATCAAAAAGATTTTTGATCTGAAAAATATCTCCTATAACTATCTCGATGGTCAGACGAAGCGAGAAGATCGCAAAAAACTCGTCGATTCTTTCAATAACTGAACGGTGCAGGTATTTCTTATATCACTCAAAGCCTGAGGAGTAGGACTGAATCTCACTGGTGCGGATTATGTTATACATATGGATCCATGGTGGAATCCTGCCGTCGAAAATCAGGCAACCGATCGAGCACACCGCATAGGTCAAACCAAAACAGTTTTTGTTCAAAAACTTATCGTCCGAGATACTGTTGAAGAAAAGATCCTCAAACTTCAAGAGAAGAAAAAGAAGCTCATAGATGACCTCTTTTCTGGAGATTTCAAAGGAAAACTTAATGAAGAGGATGTGAAATACATATTTGAGTAGGGATATATATGATTTCTTCTTGATATATTTGGAACTTAAGTAGTTTTCAACATAATGAAACTGCATTCCTTTTTCATATAATATTTAGTATATTGAAAATATATAATAAAAGACCTCTATATCTTGATAAAATTCGGTTTTTTAGTTAATAAATCAAATTATGCAAAAACAAACTCTTCTCATTACTGGAGGACTCGGATATATCGGCTCACATGCAGTTGTCGCTTTTGAGGAAGCAGGATACAAAACGGTTATTATAGATAATTGTTCCAATTCTTCTAAGAAAAGCTTGGAGAATATCAAGAAAATACTTGGTTATTCTCCTGATTTTCATAAGGTAGATACGGGTGATAAAATTGCACTTGATAATGTATTTAGAACTTATAATTTTGATGGAGTTATACATTTTGCAGGATCAAAGTTCGTATCGGAGAGTATTGCAAAGCCAATAGAATATTATCGCAATAATGTTTGTAATACTCTCAATCTCCTGGATGTGATGGATAATAATAATGTGAGGAAAATCGTATTTTCCTCCACGGCGTGAGTATATGATTCAGAAAATCTTGAACCTCCTTTTGATGAGAATTGTAGAATCAAAACCATTCATCCTTATGCGGATTCGAAACTTCTCGTAGAACTTATATTGAAACAACTTGCTTTTACAGGGAAGATATCATCTATTGCTCTGCGGTATTTCAACGTCCTTGGTGCTCATAAAAGTGGAAATATCGGAGATAATTATTTCGCTCAGGAGACGAATTTACTTGGGTATATATTCCGAACTATTCTAGGGAAACAGAATAATCTTTCCATTTATGGAAATACATTCCCCACACCAGATGGTACAGCTATTCGTGATTATATCGATGTAAATGATCTCGTAGATGCTCATCTGAGTGCGTATAGAGGAATGAAGGACGATGGAGAAAAATTGTCCGAGGCATATAATGTGGGGAATGGAAAATGAACAACCGTTATGGAACTCATAACTGAAGTAGAAAATATATCTCAGAAAAAAGTGAATTATATCATCACAGAACCACGATATGGAGATGTTGGGGTGAGTATCGCAAATGTAGATAAGATTCACAAGAAACTCGAATGGAAAGCGAAACGAGCACTTACTGAATCAGTACGTTCAAGTTGGAATTTTGTTACTAATAATGGGTAAGTTATATGATGGAATTTTAAAGTTGAAATTATTTTAATATTCACTATACTAAAGAAGTAATAATTTTAACCGTTAAAAAAGTTACTTATGAAGTTTTATAATAGGGAACTGGAATTACAAGAGATAAATAATATAATAAATAGAGAAAATTCAGATCTTATCTATCTGTATGGAAGAAGAAGAGTCTGAAAAACTTCTCTGATATTAAAAGCCTTGGAAGATAAAAAATTCTTGTATTTTTTTGTGTGAGAAAAGTCAAAACAGACCTTATTGAATGATTTCAATGAGATAATCCAGAAACATTTTAATACAAGCTATTTGAAATTTTCAAATTTCAAAGATCTTATCGCTTTTTTGTTTGATAAAGCAAAAGAAGAGAAACTCATCATAGTTTTTGATGAGTTTCAGAATTTTTGGAGTATTGATAAATCTATCTTTTCAGACCTGCAGTATTTTTGGGATTTGAATAAAAATACATCAAACATAAAATTATTTTTCTTGTGATCTCATTTTTCACTTATAAAAAAGATATTTGAAGCAAATAAACAACCGCTGTATGGGAGAGCAACAGGTTCTTTTTATATAAAACAATTTTCACTTCAGACGCAACAGGAGATATTGAAAGATTATAATGTATACTCGGTAGAAAATCTTCTGTACTTTTATTCCATATTTGGGTGAATTGCTAAATATATAGAGATATTTTTTCAGGAGTATGATAAAGGAAAAGACTTTAAAGAAAATATCTTTACTATTATTTTTAAACCAAACTCCTTCTTTTTAAATGAAGCAAAAGATATATTTGCACTGGAGTTTTGAAAGAGTTACGCCAAGTATTTTTCTATCCTTGAGGCTATAGCCCTCTGAAATACCAAGAAAAATGAGATATCTAATTATACGGGGATTTCCACGGATAGTCTCTGAATTTATATTCAGAAATTGGATAAATTTTATG
>CAVVTN010000008.1:0-33725 GCA_963751115.1 uncultured Candidatus Altimarinota bacterium | reverse complement strand
TGTATCTGTTCTAATATTTGAAGAAGCAAAAGGTTTTGAAAGATTTACCATATTATAGTAAGTTAAAAATAAATTGTATCTAAATATTGTTTATATGTCTTTATATTGCCGTCATTTCCTCAAAAATATAAATCCTAAAGTATCGGTTCTCCGAAGTTTGATTCAATAGCTTTGACTACATCAGTATGTTCTTTGGCGATCTCTTTCTTGGCTTCTACGAGAGAACGAGAATACTTCGCTCGAGAAAGCTTATAGAATCCTGAGATAATTCCTAGATTCACAGAAACATCTTTAATATACAGAGTTCGAAGTGAAAATGGTGGTTTGATTTGTCCTTTTATAAGCATACGACAATAGAACTCTTGTGCATTGAGATTCGCGAGATCATATCCTCCAACATATGGTGCGAAATGTTGTTCCAGGATACCCGCGTCATCGGTGGAGATTCGAAAAGCCGCAAGCGTTCCAACATTTCCAAAAAGAGCATTCGAAAGATAATCAGGAATCTGACGAAGGTATTGGTGTGCAACAGTGAGCCCGAGTCCGTATTTACGGGCCTCTGAGAGGATTTCTCCAAAAGTTTCTGTTGCGAAGTTTTGAAACTCATCAACATAGAGAAAAAATGGTCGACGATTTTCTTTAGCAACCGATTGTCGTCCCATGGCTGCCTGAAATATCTTGGTGATAAACATCGCCCCGAGAAATCCCATAATTTCCTCTTGAAGTTGTCCTTTCGGAAGTTTTACAAGGAGTATCTTCCCTGAATCCATAACATCCCGAAAATCGAGTTTATTTTCTGTGGAAGCAAATATATTTCGGAGCATATCGATTGAGAGAAGTTGTCCAACTTTATTGAGAATCGGCATAATTGCCTCGGTATTGAATTGTTGGGACCATCCAGCAAACTCGTTGGTCCAGAAATTTTCGAACTACATCATCCTCGATTACCTCGATCATCGCATAACGAAAATCCTTGTCCGTCAAAGCTCGGATGATATCAAAAAGAGTCGAGCCTTTTTTATCGAGAAGTGCGAGAAATATCATACGGAGAACATGTTCCAACTTCGGATTCCAATTGGCTCAGAAGAATTTTTTGAAGATATCTATGAATCCTTTAGCGAGAATCTGCTTGGATTCTGTCGAACGAATGTCGAGCGGATTGAAACAAAATGGATATTTCTCATCAGTCGGATCAAATATAATCACGTCGTCTTTTCGAGATGGCGGGATATGCATAATAACCTCTTCGAAGGTATCACCGTGTGGATCAATCATACAAATTCCTTTCCCTTTGGTGATATCGGCGATCATCATATTTATGAGGAATTTGGATTTACCCACTCCTGTTTGTCCGATGACATAGAGATGTCGAAGGCGATCTTCATCATAGGTTCCAATAGGCACACGAATGGACCGAAAGTCAGAAACTCCGATAGGAGTCAGATTCATATCAGAAAGTGGTTTAGTTACGATATTACCAACTGCGTCAAAATCATATTCCATAATAGGAGCTCCAATGGGTGGTGCGAGCCTACGACCAGAAACTTTGAGAAGAGTCGTTTCGAGCTTTGGGTTTTTTGGAAATTGAAAGAGAAGCGCAAGTTCTTCTCCAGAGAGAAATAATACATTTGAATGGGATGGAGCAAGTGTCCCTGTTCCAGAAAATGATCCGAGGGAAAGTTTAAAAGTATTCAAGGGGAAATTTTGAAAAACAGAAAAGTTCTGAAATAGTGCTTTTACACGAGATTCAGCCAATGATTTTGATCGAGATTCGACGATGATAGAAATCTCCGTACGAAAAAGCTCATGTCGTATCTTTTTTTCAAAAAATTCTTTTCCTTCTTTTTTCCAGTCATTCTTCGTCTTGAAGTTAAACATATATCGGAAAAACGAAAAAGCGAGACGAACTTTCAGAAGCCAGAAATCCCATTTTGCCCGAAAATAAAATCCGATATTATCCGCATGGATGGGACGAATACGAATCTGATAAGATACTCGATCCATTGTTGGATCGAGTGTATCAAAACCTCGAAATATATTTGCGATAAAATCAGTTACATCTTCGCGATACGGGAAAAACCATCCATTTTCCAGTCCTATATGTCCGACGGAGGTACGACTTACGTCAAATGGAGTCAATTTTTTACCATCCTCCACCATCTGAAAATCAGGAAACTCCGCATAAAATACCCCTTCAAATGCCTGATGGGTGGTATCTTCTGCATGAACTGTATAAAAAGTTTCCCCTCGTGCATAATTCAGAGCAAATACCACATCATCATGGAGAATGTGTCCAATATTCTTGAAAAAAGAAACAAGATTTGTTTTTTCTTGTGCAATCGAATGGTAGACTTTTATAAGATAGGATTTCATTATCTTTCAAGAAAAATGAAGTAAATTTTCTATAATATACAGAATTTCTTCATTGTGACAAATTTTATCTAAAATATTTTCTATGAACGCACAAAATTTCTCTATTTTTTCTTAAAAAATGAGTACAGAAATTATTTCTATCCAATTACCTCTCGATTATAACACTTCTCACAATACACCTTCTCTCTCCTCTCTGGTGCATAGGTAGTAATCATATCTGTATGACACTTGTCACACTTTCTCTCAAAGAGTTTTCTCGGATTTCTAAGTGCCATTCTGTCGAGATGACGCTGATCGGGATGTCTTCTGGGAATAGGGAGATTATGTTTTCTGTAGAACTCTAGTTCTTGTTTGATGATACGAAATGGTTTCTTACTTACTTCACACTCTATAGCCCAGTTGAGTATATCATCTGGTATCTTGGTTATGTCATCTGGGAGTTTGGATGCTGGGATGATCTTCTCTACTTTGGGGAATGGAGCTTCATAGTCGGAGTAGTTGAAGTATTGCCCTCTTTTGAAAGAGGGTGCCGAGTGAAGCGAGGCAGGAGATTCTCCATTTTCTGAAAGAGAGAATCCTCAGTCTTTCGTTCCACTTCAGACAGCTCCTTTCATAAAGGAGCCATTCCCGAGTACTTCTTCTCTTGTCAGAGGATAATATTCCTGCGCTACGGTTTCATTGTATCAGAATGGACTGAGAAATGATGGAAAGAATTCTCACCATTCGCATTCCCCTTCAGATGAAGGGGTGGTCGAAGACCGGGGTAGTGGTTTCATCATATGTTCGATAATCTTTGGAACAAGAATTTCATACTCTTCTTTGGTATATTGTTTGTTGAGGATGCAGTAGGATTTATTTTTAAGTCAAGTGCATCAAAAACAGTTTTGAGTATTAGTACAACACAAATCGCAGTAGGATATGCTTTTCAAATTTCCCCAACAAATATTTGAGAATAATACGGCATTCGATGTTCCAGAGCAGTGTACCTCATACATATTCTCCGAATTCTCTCACCAAATATCATAATCATATGAATATTTTCCATCTGTTATTTTCCAACAATATTTAAGATCTTCAATATTGCGAGAATCAAAAACATAAGTCGAATTTTTAGCATTTTCAATATTATCTCCGAGTGAGTTCTCACTTAGAAGTATATTCGCATTTTTTACTATCTTTACTGTATATTCTCTTCATAGTTCGTTTAATTCTTGATATTCCAAATATTCTTCTTTAGTATACTGAACATTATTGATCATATATTCTTTATGTATCTGATTTACACTTCAAATACAATTTTTACAACCAATGCAGCTCTTACAGCTAAAACATTTGTAACAATCTTTTAAGTTTTCTGAATAGTAACACTCGTTACAGTTAACCAGATTTTGAGATTCATAGCAATGATCAGCTCATTCTGTAATTTCACAATCAATACAATCATCCGAGTTCCGAAGAGTTGTTCCATATAGACAGTTTTCGTTATATGCAGACTCAAAACAAAGATAACAGTTTTTTTGGTTATATGAATGGTTTGCATATTCACTATTCTCACTTGTAGCATTGATGAGTGCCATCCTCGGTACGGAATTTCGTAACTCCCCAAACTGCTCAAAAAATCCTCTCTCAAAATCAAAATCCCTTCCATAATCCATTGGATCCCACGCATCACTCCACCAGTAATCTTGATGATATACTTTGAAAGGTTTATCGGGACTATAAATAGAAACTATGTCTTTTCCTGTTGCATCACACTTGCGTTTATAGAGTTTTCTTTCATTTCTAAATGAGAGTCTGCGTTGTTGACGACAGTCGGGACAGAGAGTGGGTGTGGGGATGAGATACTTTACAGACCCCCTTTCACAAAGGGGGGTAGGGGGGATTTTTCGGACGAGAGGATTATTCTCAAAATCTCCCGCCTCGATTCTCTCGGCACCCTCTTTTCAAAGAGGGTAAATTGGACTCACTTTCTCATAAAACTCTAGATCTTTATCGGTGATAGGAAAACTCGCCTGACAATGTTTGCAGATTTTGGTTTCTACGAGAGTTTCTGTTGGGGGGATTGGGTACATAGATAGATATTTTAGATACTAAAAACTTCCGTAGAATATACGGAAGTTTGAGGGAAATGCAAATAGACTTCACTTGACCTTATAAATATTTCTGAAGAGTTACTTCCAAATCTGCGACACTCTTCACTCCAACCAATTGTTCAACGGGTTTTCCATCCTTAAAAACAATCATAGTTGGAATGCTCATAATACGGAATTTCTGAGGAGTTGTAGGATTTTCATCGACATTCATTTTCATAATCTTTGCAGATTCTCCCATCTTTTCTGCAAGTTCTGCGAGTCGTGGAATCATAACCTGACAAGGACCACACCATTCTGCCCAAAAATCTACAAGAACCACTCCTTCGGATATATCTCGCTCAAAGTTTGCGTCACTCGTGATAAAAACATTTGCTGCCATAAATAGGTAAATTTAAAAAGTAAGATTAAATACTAATCTACGAGAGGATAAGATTTTCATTTAGATGTTCATATGGCCTTGGAAAATTCCAATACGATAACTGGCTTCATATGGACAAGAAATAAAAACCTATCTACGAGCGAATAACTCATTTCTTCTCGAAACCAATTGTATGGAAAAATGAAAAAAATCAACAACAAAACTTGGTATTTTCAGAAAAATCGGTACTATCCGTACATATTATCTTCTGAATACACTCCCATGATTATCGACGGTCGCTCCATCGCAAATACTATTCTTCTCAATCTGAAAGAAAAAATCGAGAAACTCTCTACGAAACCAAAACTTTCTGTGATTTTGGTCGGAGAAAATCCTGCAAGTCTCTCCTATATAAAACAAAAGGAACGATCCGCTCTCATGATTGGAATCGATTTCGAACTTCGTCAACTCAGTGTCGACATAACGGAAAAGGAACTCATTACTCTCATCCACGAAATAAATACGGATTCCTCTATCCATGGGCTCATCGTACAACTTCCTCTCCCAAAACATATCGAGGCGAATAGGATTATCGAGGCGATTAATCCTCGGAAAGATGTCGACGGTTTCACGAGTCAAAATATCGGGAAACTCTTTCTCGGAACTGCCGAGATCATTTCCTGCACTCCCAAAGGAATTATGCGACTTTTGGAAACAGAAAATATACAAATATCTGGACAAAATATCGTCGTGATTGGGAAAAGTAATATCGTCGGGAAACCGCTTTCGCTCCTTCTTATGAATGCCTGAGGAACCGTTACAGTATGCAACAAAGAGACGAAAAATATTGAAGAGTTTACCAAAAATGCCGATATTATCATCGTCGCTGCAGGAAATCCGGGACTTGTGAGAAAAGAAATGGTTCGCCCCTGAGCTACTATTATCGATGTCGGATTCACCCTCATAGATGGGAAAATCCTTGGAGATACCGATTTTGCGAATCTCGAACCCACTTGTCTCATAACTCCTGTTCCTGGTGGAGTCGGACCTATGACGGTCGCAATGCTTATGGAAAATACTTTTATTGCAGCGTGAAATCAGATATAAAAAATATTACTAAATATGTTTATGAACAAGCTCACTCTTCTTCTCGTCACACTCTTCTGTATAACTTCCAGTTTTTTCGTCGGGTACTATTTTGGAAGAAGTCTTTCATCACAAGAAATAGAAATTCTCAAAAATTCTCTCCAAGTCAATCTCCATCTCCACGGAAATACCCTCGATGTCGAGAAATCTCATTCAGAAATACGAGTGATTATCGATGGAAAAGAGCTTTCTGGAACAGGAAGTATCGAGATCAAAAAATAAGAGATTTTCATTTGTAAAAATCCGAACTTTTCCTATACTTCTCGGGTATTTACAATAATTCAAATTTCAAAAATATATTTTCGAGTGCTACCGAGGACTGTCTGAGTCATCAGATAAGAGACGAGTTCCGCAGGAAGCGAGAAATATAAATTTTTGGAAATATACATTTATATATTTAAGTCCTTTCATCCTATGTCCTCTATTCTCGAATTACAAGACCCAGAAATATTTGCATCTATTCAGTCAGAAACGACTCGCCAAGAATACGAACTCGAACTGATTGCTTCTGAAAATTATGCTTCCAAAGCGGTTATGGAAGCAGCAGGGAGTGTGCTTATGAATAAGTACTCGGAAGGATATCCGGGGAAACGCTACTATGCTGGACAGGTAAATATCGATGTGGTCGAGAATCTCGCTATCGAGCGAGCTCGAGAACTCTTCGGTGCAGAATACATCAATGTTCAACCACTTTCTGGTTCTCCGGCAAATCTTGCTGTATATCTCGGACTTTTGCAACCAGGCGATACCGTTCTCGGGATGAGCCTCGATCAAGGGGGACATCTTTCCCATGGACATCCGCTCAATTTCTCTGGGCTTTTGTACAAAATTGTCTCTTACGGAGTAGACAAAACGACCGAAACCATTGACATGGACGAAGTCGAAAGAATTGCCATCGAATCAAAACCACGGATGATAATTGCTGGTTTTTCCGCATATTCAAGGGATCTCGATTGGAAACGATTTCGAGACATCGCCGACAAAGTTGGTGCATATCTGATGGCAGATATCTCCCATATCGCTGGTCTCGTCGCTGGAAAAGTTCTGACAAATCCTGTTCCGTACTGTGATGTTGTAACTACTACTACCCACAAAACCCTTCGTGGTCCACGCTGAGCTATTATTATGTCAAAGTTAGCTCTCGGTCCTGCTCTTGCTCGTGCAGTATTTCCAGGAGTACAGGGTGGTCCTCACGAAAATTTGATCGCTGCAAAAGCCGTTGCTTTCAAGGAAGCACTCGATCCATCATTTCACACTTACGCGAAACAAGTAGTCGAAAACGCACAAACTCTTGCTACAAATCTCGCATCTCAGGGACTTCGAGTAATATCTGGAGGGACCAGTAATCATCTCGTCCTCCTCGATGTTTTCGGAAGCTTTGGAATAACAGGAAAAGAAGCAGAACACGCACTCGAAACAGTCGGAATCAGTACCAACAAAAATATGATTCCTTTCGATCCTCGCAAACCACTCGATCCATCAGGAATCCGTATCGGAACTCCTGCTATCACGACTCGTGGTATGGGTTGAAATGAGATGGAAATCCTCGGAAATATCATCATCCGAACACTCAAGAATAGAGAAAATGCGAGTGAACTCGAGAAGATTAAGCAGGAAGTAAAAGAACTCTGTGTGAAATTTCCATTGTATACTAAAAATTAAACTCATGGGTATCCAAATTGAATTCAATCCCGATCTTGCACTCAGAAATATTTCTGAAGCAGAGAACGGTAATCGAAAAATAGAAGAATGTATTCCTGAGAATCTTGAAGCAGGGAAAATATATCCTTTCTTGAAGCAAGACCAACGAAATTATTGGCTTCTTGGAGAGATACCTCTTATCGAAACCCGGGGAAATGGCGATTTATCTCGACCAAAAGCAAGTATCGTCATACTGGAAACAACACACTTTGTCGATAATAACACTCTTTATACACGATGATTCTATAAAGTGAACGAAGTATTTAGAGATGATACTATACGCTTCGAGTGCTTCGACCGTGTTGGGATGAGAAAATAAAATCTTTTAAATATATAATCTGTAATGCTCTATGTGACTCGACGGTCTCGATAATCTCGACGGTGATGAAGGTGGTGCGGAAGGTGGTACCGAACAGCAATCCGAAGCGGCGAAAGCAAAAGCGGCGAAAGCTATCGCCTGAATTCAGCGAACTCGCAAAGATGAGAAAAAGGCGCAACGAGACGATGATTATCTTCATCTCTGTTTGCGGGAGATTATTTCGTCAGAAAAGTACGATATCCTCATCCCATATATTTTCCCTCTCTTCGACGAAGGAGTTCCTTCTCATATCATTATCGGGGCTTTTTCGCTCGTCCACCAACATGCCTCCGATATTATCCGAGATCATTATATAGGAAATACAAATAATGGACTTATGAACCCACAATCAGAACAAGATACGACCGATATCGCGCTCGTATCTTCTCAGCCACAGAAATATTCTCACAGAACCTTCATACTTCCTGCCTTTTCAGGACCAGTCGAATTCGACGACGAAACCATCGACCCAGCCATCAGAAAACGCATCAATGAATGGATAGAAGACATTTTCACCATCGTCAGTTTCGACCCTTCCGTCGTTATGACCGACCGTTTTCTTCATGTCCTCACCGGAAAAGAGAAAAAAGATGTTGTGAGACTTCTCTCTGGAGTTCTCATATTCTTCCTCCTGAGAGTAAATGTCCACATCTCCGCTGAAAAAGCCTCACTCTATACGGAGTTTATCTTGAAAGAAGTAGAAAAGAAATTGAAGGAGTTGAAGTTGGAGAGGATTTAAAAATACACTAAGGAGTACTCTTGGTTATCGAACTCCTGTATTGATCCAAGCACATTCCTTTTCGCCTCAAGCTCCAATAGCTATTGGCTGAGCAAACCAAGTTCTGTTTCGACTTTCATCATCTCTCAAATGAAGATGTTTCCCATCTGGACCAATATGTGCTCCGTTCGCTCGATTTCACCTTCAGAGAATTTCCTCCATGAGTTCCAGAAGTGCAGGAGTATGAATACCGTTCTTTTGAGCAGACTGCACTACCCAAGCCAAGAGAAGTGATATATCCGAATTTTCGTAATCAGCCACATCATGTCCATCAAGCTTTGTCCAGAATTGACCAACAGAACTTGGTATTACATATGGTATACGTTCCCTGAGAAAATATACTTCTTCTTTTATCTCTTCCTCTGATAGAAGTCCTGGGGATATATAATCTATGATTTGAAAAAGCTCAGAGATATATTTATCGATAACCTCTATACCAAAGTAATTGAGTGCTTGATTAATACATGGACCATTAGAAATGCATACGGAATTGTAAATAGTGTTTGCACAGCGTTTTAGATACAGTGCTTTCTGAAAGACATTCTTATCAGATGTGAGTTCCACATCAAAACCAAGATTTTTGATCAATTCTTCATCAAATTCGGAAGGATTTGGTTGGTAAAGATATGATTTTCCACTACGAGAAAATGAATTTGGTGACTCTTTTCCTTTCACTTGTTTCTCTTTAATCGCATGGTTGAGGACAAGTCTCGGAAAACCATCATAGTCTTGAAAACCATTAACTCACAGTATATAGAAATGACTCTTCTGTTCTGGACATTCTGATTCAATGGTACGAACCAGCTGATCAAGCAAAGCTCCGCTTTTTCCAGTAAATAACACTCGTTCTCAACTTTCTAATTTCTCAACCAAGCTTCTAATTGTTTCTTTGTCACTGAAAATACGAGCGAATTTATCAGCATACCGATTTGTAAGAACTCCGGAAACTCAGCCCACTTTTCTGGCAGAAACTTTTTCCACATGAAAACCGTCTGAAAGTTTCTCTGAAACAAACTTTCAGACATTTCCGCCTCAGATAATAGTAATTGGTGTGCTCATATGCACTATATTAGCATAACTACGTTATAAAAGCAAAATTTCTACGTTTGTATTTCTGTATCTTTTTTCACACCTCCCCCTCCACACCCCTCCCCAAAGCCAAAACCCCCGCTCATTTTCCGCTGGACAAAGGTGGGTTTGTATGGTTTCGGCGTGAATGTCTGCATCTATGGCAAAAACTTTTGATTATTTTGATCTAAAAGTTTTTTAGGCTTCTCTAGCTCTTCTGCATTTTTGGGAGAAATAATGCTTTTTCCTGTTTGTTTTTCTAATGTTATTCTTGCTTGTTTTGCAACATTTCCACCTTCTTTTGCTACTTTTTTATTTGCAATCAATTCTTCTGGCTTTTGTTCTTTTGAAATTTCAGCAGTGGAAGCCTCTGCTAACATGTTTAATACTAATTCAAGATTTGTCATATTATCTCTCAAATTCTGTTTTTTAAGTCCTTTAAAATTTTTATACTGTTTTACAGATTTATCTGCCCATGCTTTTGTAATCTCATCCGTCAAAATTGCATATTCTCATCCTTCTTTCATTCCTCTTTCTTTCCATTCATCAGTAAGCTCTTTTCTTACTTCAATACTTTTAAGTCTTTGATTGATCCAATCTTTGGAATATCATTTTTTCAAATAGGTTTCCATGGCTCTTTCAAAAGCAAGTTCAGGATCTTCAGTTTCTTCAATTCTTTCATAGCCAACTTTCGCAAGCCAAAGTTTAAAAGGTTCAGCTTTTGGGGATGGAATTGATTGAATAAGCCTTAAAATATTTTCTGTATCTAGAATATCTGTTTCGTAAAATTTCCCATCAGAAGATTTCATTTTCAGTTGTCCCACGTTTTGGGACAACTCGCTTCATTCCTTTTCTAGCTTTGTTTTTAAAGCATTCCAATATTTTCTTGGACGAGGACTTTCTGTAAGAATTTCAATAATATCAACGACAGAAAAAAACCAAAGCTCTTTTTTTTCATCCCAATGACGACGAACTTCTTTTTGATTGAATATAATTATTGAATTTTCTTTTTTCATAGTTTTTATGCAAAGTTAGATTTTATAAATTAGAATTTACTGACTAGATTTTCTATTAAATCACTAAAATGTAAAATATTATTTGAGTAGATTATATCCGATTTCTGAGAATTGCAAATATATTTTTCAATATTTTACGAAAATCAAATAGTTTCGTAAAATTTTTTGATATTCCATGTTTTTGAATATAATCGATGAGATATTATTCGTAACCGTACGATTTATGACCCCATCAGTCTTCGAATCTATTAAGCACATAAACACACACTGACAAGAACATTGGTCGGCTCGTGAACTTGCGCCAGTACTCTGATATAAACAATGGCGGAATTTTGAGAATGTTATCGGAAAAGCGATTGACTCATGTAAAACCGCTTGAAATAGCATGTCCGATCACTTTGCTGAGGTCAGCAAACCAATCATGAGCGGAAAGTGAGGTACTCAGTTCGTAGTAGATTATGAACTTTCTCGGTATGCATGTTCAATTATAGCTCAAAATGGAGATCCTAAAAAAGAACCCATTGCTCTCGCACAGATGTACTTTGCAAGCCAAACTCGCAAACAAGAGCTCTTCCAAGAATATCTTGCCGACAAACAGCGACTCGGAGAACGAATCAAATACTCCGAGACAGACAAGGAACTCTCTGGTGCACTCTATAACAAATGATTGAAATCTCCGCAGATTGCGACCGTAAAGACAAAATGACAAAAAGTATTTTACAATGCGAGTCCAGAGGTTATTCGCAAAAAATATGGAATCTCTGATAAGAAACCAATTGTTGATCGTGCCCCAGATATCCTCATCACTGCTCAATCTCTCGCGAACCAGATGACTGCGATGAATGTTGATAAAAATGTAAATCTCTCGACTGAAAATACCATCACACGAGAACATATGATCAATAATCAGTCAGTTAGAAAAACACTCATAGAACGATGAATTGTTCCAGAATCACTTTCGCCTGCTCCAGATACCAAAAAACTCCCAAAAAAGATTCAACAATACGAAGATGGACTTTGAGGAGAATTGTTGGAGTAAATAAACTAGAAATATAAGAAATGGTTATTCCTCCTCCCCTCGAAAATACATCACCAAAAACACGACTACCAGAAAATATCCGATTTCAAAGATATATTTATAGACTCCAAAATCCACCGGGATTGTCGAAAAAGAAAGTCCACCAAACCATGCGACCATCTGCAGGATACAGGAAAGTCCGAGCCAAGTCGGAAACCCTATGAGGATGGCGAAATATGGGGAAAATAATCCTACTACCATGCTCAGGAATCCACCGAGCATAACGAGTGGGATAAGTGGGACAACAGCGACATTGGCGAGTGGCGAAACAAGAGAGATTTGTCCAAAGTTGATTGCGAGAATCGGTAGGGTAAAAACCATTGCTGCGAAACACATCGCAAGAGCTTCTCTGAGACCAAACCATCTCGGGAGAAATGCGAATATTTTATTGAAAAAATCTCCGAAGAAAAGAAGTCCGAAAACGGCGAGAAATGAGAGATGGAAGCTCACATCGTAGTTGAGGATGAGTGGATCTATCACAACAAATCCCACTGCCACGGCGATGAGGAGCGAGAAAGCTCGTACTTTCTTGCCAGAGAGGAGAATCGTGTACGAGATGAGACCAAAGACACTCGCCCGTAGAACCGATATCTGTGGACCGACCAAAAGCGTGAAAAACCCAACACATATGAGGGCGAGCAGTATCCGAAAAACGATGGGAAATGATCGAAAGAGAAACGAGAGAAATATGAGGATGATGGTGATATTAAAACCACTCACCGCGATGATGTGTGTCAATCCTGCATTATTGAAGCTTTTCTTGGTCTCTGCCGAGAGATTCGCTCGCTCACCGATGAGGATTCCCTCCAGAAGCTTTGCACTCTCTCATGGGTAGATATCTTCTATGATGGAGAGGAGTTTCTCTCTCGTTTTTCGAACCACTATCGACACAACGGGGGATTTCCCCTGTCCGACAACATCAGGAAATGAGGTCTTGGTAGTCGTATACGCATCACCCAGAAGGAGATAGGTTCTATAATCAAAAGCTTCATTGCCCGCGGGGAGACTTAATCCTCCTGTAAAAGAAAGAATCTGATCGATTTCGCGTCCTCGACTCTCGGGAAAAGTTACCAAAATCCCTGCTTTTGCCGGAAATATTTTGTTCCCAATAGTCAAATTTCTGAGGATATACCTGGCTCCAGTATTATTTTCGGAAATCTTTTCTGTAAGTGTTCCTTGAATGGAAACTTCCCGAGTAAAGAATACTGTTTCTTGTTCAAAAAGTTGTGTTGTACTTTCTATATCCTGAAACCTTTCGAAACTCAGATACCCTCCGATACAGAAAAACACGAGAAAAAAGAGAATATAAAACAAATAGGGACGGAAAATATAAAGAATCTGAATAGATACAATACAGAGAAAAAGAACCAGAAAAATAATATTTTCCCGAAAAATATTGGTCAAAAAAATCCCCGATACAACACTAGTCGAACCGAGGAGGAAAAGAATCTGATCATGGATGCGGAGATCTTTTATCATACAATGATAATGAACTGAATTTTAAGGATATATATCAAACCATCTGAATTATATCTATCCAATCTTACGCTTCTTCTTTATAAATCTTATACAAACCACGTACTCCGATAACAAAGAGAACCATTGACCCGAGTTGATTGAGATTAAAGAAAATATATGCTTTGAATAAATCTGTTCCGCCCGTATAAAACTCTGCACTGAAGAGAAGAATAGCGAAAAGTAACATCCCTACATATCCCACTAATCCTTCGATTTTCGTAAACTTCCGAACGAGATACAGGCAGAAGAAGAGGAGAAAGGAGATGAAAGAATACAGAAGGGCAAGGGGAAACATCGGAGAAGTATAGGGAGTATTACTTATATCACTTGTAGAAGTAATACCCATAAAAGAATCCGTTGGCTTACCATAGATCTGACCACCGAAGAATGCTCCAATAAACCCAATAATAGCAGCGAAGAGAAAAGCAAGAACGATAGCATCTATGTATTTTCTGGAAGAGATTTTAAATCGTTTGAGCTGAAAAAGAAGCACAATCATAAACCCGAGGATTCCTCCCATCAGAGAGAAATTATAGTCCGACATAAAGAGAAATTTGAGAATCCCCTGACTCCAGAGAAACTGAAAATCACGCCATTCTGCAATAATGTAAAAAAGTCGTGAAAATACGAATATAGAAAGGAAAAACCAGAGGACATTTCCGAGGAAAAAATTTGCATTGATTCCAAATTTTTCAGACAGCTTATGGAGCATGAAAAAAAAGAGGATAAATGAAACAGAAAGAGCAAGTCCAAAGACATAAATTGTCACTCCGAGTATTTCAATTTGTGGATACATAGCTTAAAATTAGAACTAAAAAGAGACAAAGACCAATCTGCATTCAGACTGGTCTTATGAGAAATATTATCGTGCGTATTCTATCACTCGTTTTTCTCGAATGAGATTCACTTTCACTTCCCCAGGATAGGAAAGATTTGCCTCGATAGAACCAGCGATTTCTCCCGCAAGTTTCTCTGCCTCATAGTCCGAAATAGTATCTGCGTCGACAAATACACGAACTTCTCGACCAGCAGAGAGTGCATATGCTTTAGAGACTCCAGAGAAACTCATAGCGATATTTTCCATCTCCTGAATACGCTTGATATAATCTTCCGCATTCATACGACGAGCCCCCGGGCGAACCGCACTAATAGCATCAGCGATTTGAACGATTTTCGTTTCGATACATATCTGTGGAACCGCGTCATGATGTCCTTCTATGATATTCACAAGATTCTCAGAAAGTCCATATTTTCGAGCGATTTTCCCTCAAATTTCTGGATGTGTTCCTTCTATATCATGATCGAGTGCTTTCCCAAGATCATGGAGAAGTCCTCATTTCAGAGCCAATTGTGAATCTGCTCCGATCTGTTTCGCAATAGCTTCGGCGATATAAGCAACCTCTTTTGAGTGGATCAAAATATTCTGTCCATAACTCGTTCGAAATCGAAGTTTCCCAATAAGTGGAATAATCTCGTCTGGTATTCCAGTGATTCCCATCTCATTCAAAGCTTTTTCGCCAAGTTCATAGATAACTTTGTCGGCATCTTGTTGATTTTGTTCAACAATTTCCTCAATACGAGCTGGTTGAATACGTTTATCCTCAATAAGTTGCTCAAGTGACTTCTTGGCGATATAACGTCGAAAGAGGTCGAAACTGGAAATAAATACCGTATCTGGACTATCATCGATAATAAGAGAAACTCCCGTTGCACGCTCAAATGCAATAATATTTCGTCCTTCCTTCCCGATGAGTTTCCCTTTTATATCATCATTTTCCAGATGAATAAGTGTTTGAGTCATCTCAGCAGTAACGTCTCCGGAATATTGTTGGATAGATTTTATGAGAATCTCACGAGAAAGTTCTTTCTCCCGTACACGAAGTTCCACTTTTTTCTTCTCAATAACTCCCATTATATCTTTTTCATACATCTCTTCTGTATTTTTAAGAAGGAGTTCTTTCGCCTCTTCCATACTGAGTTTTGCAATCTCTGAGAGCTTTCCATGAAGTTCCCTCTTCGTTTCTTCCATACTCGTTCGAGTTTTCTCTATTTCATCTTCTTTTTCTCTTAAAAGCGTTTGTTTTTTGTCTACTTCTTCGAGTTTTTGTTCGATACGTTCTTCTTTTTGAATAATTTTTGCTTCAATTTCTTCTGCTTTCTTAGTCTTCTCACGAATTTCCATCTTCTCTTCTTCAATTCGTTTTCGTTCTTCTGCCACTTGATTTTTTGCTTCTGTCATGAGAATTTTTACTTCTTCTTGTCCAGATCTTAAGAGTGTATTAAGTCGTTCTTGGTCTTGTCATTCTGCTTTCTTTGTAAAAAATGTAAAGAGAAAATAAACAAGAATACCCGAAATAACAGCACCGGCAAAGATGCTTATTAAAATAGTCTGCATATGATTGGTTGATAGATAGATAAAATAGAACTTTGCATAAAAAAGATTTTTCTCTATACTCTTGAGAGAAATAATCTTCTTGATAATAAAAAATTTTTAATTTGAATCAGATTTTGAAAGAAAAATACTCTTTTCTTTACGAAGTACTATAAGAAAAAATAGAAAAAGTCAATTTTCATACTATGAGACCCCTTAATTGCCATCTAAAATTTTATGCAAAAATTTACCTGTACTGCTTGTTCTTATATTTATAATCCCTTTATAGGAGAAGAAAATACTCCTTCTGGAACCGCTTTTGAAAATCTCGATGAATCTTGGAATTGTCCCCATTGTGGAGAAGAAAAAGATGCCTTTATAGAAACTCCCATCAATATTCAAGAAGTTTCACAATTAAAAGAACTCACCGAGCAAGAAGCTAGCCATATTCCTTTCTACAAAGAACAGGGAGATTCTATTGTTATCCAGATAGGAACGAATGATAATCCACATGAGATAGAGGAAAATCATTTTATAGAATATGTTGGACTTTTTGAGACAGATGGCGAAATAATCGAATTAAAAATCCAACCAGAAGAAGATACTGTCATTTTTGAAAACCCCTGATATGACGAATACGAGGTCCGTCTGAGTTGTAATATTCACGGAGTTTGGAGAGGAATAAAGATCTAATTTATATACTTATTTTAAAAAATTATGCTTATAAAAGTTTGTACTGGGAAAACATGTTCGAGTCGTTTTTCTCCTTATATATTGAAACGAATTCTCGCTGAAAAAGCAAAATACGATACAAGAAATAAAAGTACCATCGAGGAATGTGGATGTCAGGGAAGTTGTAAAACTGGGCCAGTGATTGTCATAGATGGAACTCTCAATGATAGAATGGATCCTATCAAAGCAAGTAATCTTTATATAGAAGGATTAAAGAAAAAATAAGAACTTTATTTAAACCAAAAATATCTCCGTGATTTTCACGGAGATATTTTATTGATATTACTTTTGAAGAGAACCTGTTCCTTCTTCCAGTTTTTTTTTCATGAGAAGTTCTTTTTCTTTGAGATATGAATCTATTGTTTTTTGTTTATCTCCTGTTTGGATAAAAGTTCCAAGAATTTTTTTTGCTTCTTCCATTTGTCGATCATATTTTTTATCATAATCTTGCTTTTCGAATTTTACTTCAATATCTGGATTTATCCCTATACCGTCAATGCCATAATCTTTTGGAGTATACCATTTAGCGATGGTTATTTTCATCTCACTTCCATCACTCAAATGAAATGGCTGTTGTACCGATCCTTTTCCATAGCTCTTTTGTCCAACCAAGATGGCGAGATTATAATCTTTCAGAGCTCCGGCTGTAATTTCTGAAGCAGAAGCAGAGTTTTCATTAATAAGAACCACTATTGGTAAAGATTTTCAAGTATTTCCATAAGAGAAATATGATTTATTGAGAAATGGATTTTTCTCTTTAGTAGTAACGAGAACTTTATCTTTTTCTATAAAATTAGAGAGAATAGAAACTGCTGTTTCAAGATATCCACCACCATTATCACGAAGATCTATAATAAGTCCTGTAGCTTTTTTATTTTCTAAATCTGTAAGTGTATTGTAAAAATCGTCCGCTGTCTTTTCTCCAAAAATAGAGAGAGATATATATCCAATATTCGTTCCTTCAATAATTTTCCCATCCACAGATGGGATATCTATTTTCCTTCTGGTTACTATTTTGGTCAGATTTTCTTTTTGCCCTACTCGAATAATTTCAAGGGTAACGGTCGTATTTTCCTTTCCGCGAATCTTATTTACCGCTTCTGTAATAGTGAGATTTTTCAGCTCTTCATTATTTGCTTTAATAATAATATCTCCTGAGAGAAGTCCTGCGTCTTTTGCGGGAGATTTTGCAATAATTCTATCTATAATCACTCCAAAATCATTTTTCTCTATCACTGCTCCAATTCCTTCAAAATCACCAGAGAGGACTTCATTAAATTTTTTTGTTTCATCTATATTGAAATATTCACTATGTTTGTCTCCGAAAGAATTAACAAATCCTTTAATCATACCAGAAACGAGATCTTTTTGAGAAAGAGTATCAAATCCATAATAATTATCCGCCGCCTGTTTATATGCCTCATAAAAAAGATTCAGATCTATAGAATCTTTTTCTTTGAGAAGATTATTTTTTGCGATTAAATTATTTTCCATCCCTATCTTTCCTGTTATGAAAGTTTGAGCTCTTTGCTCAAAAACACGCAAAGGAAAAATACTATTTACAATAATTCCAAAAAGAAAGAAAAGAAAAGCAATAAGAATTAGTTCTATATTTTTATGAACATTTGGCATATACTTTTATCATTTGTTAAAAATAGAATAAAACTTTTTTACACGCTTTATAGTACGAATTTCTATAAAAAAACAAGTCAAATGAATTATTTCTTTCAAATATAAAAAATGTGAGAAAGTATTTTTTGTCTTTCCCATAAAGGAAATAAGAGATTATTTTAAAATCTATATGTTAAAAACTTTCCATCTCTATTCCTTTTATTATATGAACTTATTTTTTATAGAATCTTGTTATTATATATTACTATATAATTTATATTATTTAATATATAAAATAAAGAAAAAATAAAAACAAATAAGAGATATAACTTTTGAAGAAGTAAAAAAATCTTCTTTTAATAAAGAAGATTTTTTTACTAGATGAATTATAATGGTGGGCCCACCTGGGATTGAACCAGGGACCAATCGGTTATGAGCCGACTGCTCTAACCACTGAGCTATAGGCCCAAGGATTTTTTATAATTTCAGATTTCATTCTTGCTTATCTTAAAAATGGCGGTGGACAGTGGTAAGGATTCTTTTTTCTTTCGCAAAGCTTTAGAAAAACGCCTTGTGATGGAAAGTCAACGATTTGGCTTTTCCCTCGACTTATTCTTCGTCGATATCACTACGGTTTCGAATCTTATCTACTTTATATCTTTAAAAATGGCGGTGGATGAGGGATTCGAACCCTCGCGGCACTTTACAGCGCCCTACAGGTTTAGCAAACCCGCCTCTTCAGCCACTTGAGTAACCCACCGTACAAAAATTACTGATTACTAATTACAAATTAAGTAACCATTAACCAGTAAATATTATTATTATAATGGCGGAGGAACAGAGATTCGAACTCTGGAGGACTCACATCCTGCCGGTTTTCAAGACCGGTGCAATCGACCACTCTGCCATCCCTCCGCAAAGCTTTCTTATCGAAGCGCGAGCATTGTATAGAAAAAGAGGGTATTGTCAAAAAATTTTTTGAGAGATAACTCTTACTTGCTTTTAATCTCTTTTTTCATATTATCGGCGTAAATATTTTCTCTTCTTATAATCATGAATCGAGTAAACGAAATAGAAGAAACTATGCGTCTTCAAAAATATATGAGTCAAGCAGGTGTATGTTCCAGGCGTAAAGCAGAGGAATATATTACTCGAGGACTTGTTATGGTAAATGGAGAAAAGGCTACACTCGGACAATCGGTCAATCCAAAAGAAGATGAAATTATTATTAATGATAAAATTATCGAAGAACGAAGCGAACTTGTATATTACAAACTCAATAAGCCACGTGATATTATCACTACTTGCAAACAAGATGGAGAATCTTCTATTCTTGATGTAGTAGATATTCCTGAGAGAGTTTTCCCGATCGGACGATTAGATAAAGAAACTACAGGGCTTATTCTTCTAACAAATGATGGACGTCTTTCTAATTATTTGATGCATCCACGCTACGAACATGAGAAAGAATATGCGGTAGAAATTTATGGCCGTATAGAAGATAGTGAATTAGAAGATATGAGACAAGGAGTTATGGTTCTTGGAAAACTCACAAAACCTGCAGTAATCACTCGATTGAGTTCAGGGAAATTTGCGATTATTCTGACAGAAGGTCGAAATCGTCAGATTCGTCGTATGGTCGAAGCTGTTGGTCATACGGTTAAAAAATTGAAACGAATACGTATAGAAAATATCATGCTCTGAGATCTTGAAGAAGGAGAATATAAACCTCTCAATAAAACGGAACTTCAGGGATTATTTACAAAACTTGGAATATAATTTCATCATAGTTTATGAAAAAAAACATCTATCTTCTCGCGATTTTTATCATATTTTTATCGAGTACAATCTCTATTCTCCTTCTCTTTTTTTATATGAATGTGGAAAATAATCTCATGGTGGGATTTACGATAATGGGTATTGCAAGCTTTCTCGCGAGTAGTTCTTTTTTATCACTTTTGATATATTTTTTTAAAAAAATATATTTTCGAGGGGAAGTATATATTTCGACTATTCATACTTCTTTAAGACAGGGGATACTTCTTTCTCTGAGTTCTATGGGAATAATAATCTTCTATTCTCTTGGGGTTTTAAATCCAAAAACTTGAGGACTTTTGATAATTACAATGCTCCTTTTTGAACTTATGATACAAAGTGTGAGTCAAAATTAATCTTTATTACGTTCAAAATTTTGTTATTTGAGAGGAAAATGATATACTCCCAATATATTAATATTAAAAATAAAAAATGTTTCTCGGAAGTCTTTTGAAAAAATTCTCAAAAAACAGTGAAAAACGGCAGATTATCCGTGAGGTTATTTATCGTCTTTCTTTAGATAAGAAACAAGAACAACTCTACTTTGAATCGCTTGATATACTTGATGATGAATACCTTGATATTTTCTATAAAAAACTTACCGCACTGGTAGATATTCTCGAAGAAAAAGATGCTATAAGTTCCGGAGAACAACAAACTATGAAAATTCGGGAAATACAAAAGAAAGAAGAAAAAGAAAAAGAATATAATACTGATTTTAATATATTATTTGATAATATTTAGTGATTATGAGCGATATACTCTCCTCTATCAAAGAAAACATTTCTCATATTTCTATCGATAAAATGGGACAATTGTTTGGTGATTTTTTTCACCAGAAACCAGAGCATAAAGCAATAGTTGCTAATCTTTGTTGATCACTTCCAGATTTAGTTTGTAGACAACAACAAAATCGCAAACTAAATTCAAATAAAGTAACTTCTACTGTTTAAAATGAACTATGCAAAGTTTTCAGGCAATTTGTGCCAAAGATAATCAAAAAGTTGAATTTATTGTTCAATATAATTCCCTGGATGAAGCGCGGCAAGCACTTCATAAGCAGGGATATTCTATTATAGAGATTAAAGAAGTAGTATGAGGGGAAAATCAGGGAAAAGTATTTTATTTTGACATCATTCTCGATGGACATAAAAAAAGTGGACAAATTCAATCTGGGGATATTTTTAAAGCATACATTAAATTGGTAAATGACCTTCGTTATCAGGTTACTGCTATATATGAAGAGAAGGATGCTACTGAAGAGGAAAAACAAATGACCACATCAAAAATCCATTCCGGATATCTTCTCTATCAAGAACAACATGCAGTAAAAATAATAGAAAAAGTAGAGAAAATAGAACAGACAACTCAAGTACAGGCAGCGTATTCAGATATTTCTGATACTTTTATTGGAAAAGAAATACAAAAATATTATCTTTTGATTGATAGAATTCTTGAGAAGATAGAAAATATCCTCAATACTTATGGACAATATATAGAAACAGAGAGAAAAGGAAAACTTCAGGATTTTCTCACCGTCTTGAAACAATTAAAAAATACGACTAATATTGATAAACTTCGCATTGTTTCCGAAAGTGCTCTTATAAAAATCGGAGAATTGGAATTGGAACTTTTGAGAGATAATAAAACCGTGGAGAAACAAGGTTTTCTCAATGAAACCAATGAACTTTTAAAAAAATTTGGATCCAATACAAAGATCCGTGATCCTGAAACGGATATATCTCTCAAACTTCAGAGAATTATTCTTGATATAAAGAATAATATTTTTGCAAAAAAAGATATAAAATGAGAGAAGAAAATCGATACACAATCATTTGTTTTTTATAAAAATCTACGGGAATTGGATCTTTATAAGAAAAAACTTCGTATTGTACAAAAAGATCTTTTGCTCGCAACCATTCTCTTTCAAAATGAGAAAATAGTCCCTTTAACTATAAGAAAAAAGCTCATTATCCAAAACATACAACTCATAGAGAAACGTATAAAAAATACCAAATTTTCTTATACGAGTATTGTAAAATGATTTAATTATTACGTAGATGTTATTATTTATCTTCTGAAAATAACAGGAGATTATATTTTATATATTATTTTTCTTTACTCACTTTTTTTTATATATCTTTCTCTTCAAAGTTTTCAGTCTTTCAATTATTCTGTGTTATTCTTTTTAGTTCTCCTTTCCTTTTTTTCATTTTTGACGAGAATTATTAAGAATAATTCCTTTCTCCTTGGTTTTTTTTGAATCTTTATATTCTTCTATATTTTTTTACAACTTAACTTTTAAGAGATGGTTTTCTTATTTTCTCTTATTAACATAAGTTTTACACTCTTTTTTTTCTTATTTTGACACTACGTAGAAAGTGTCATATTTTGAGTTATATCGGTAGTGTTTATTATTTATTTTAGTAAAATTCTTTCCCTTTTTGTAGAAAAAGAAGAAACGGAAACAAAACAGAAAACACAGGAAATAAGAAAATTCCCTTTACTGTTTATTATGGGATATTTTAAAAAATGGTCATATTATATTGCCTTTTTTTTCTTCTACCTTTCCTTGTATGGCATTGTATATAGTCTTAATCTCCTCTATAATTTTTCTAATTTCTCTGAGATATTTCACTATATAACTTTTATAATATCTCTATTAGTAATAAGTATTTTTTTCTTCTTTCTCAAAAAAAGACATGAAACTATTTCTCTGATTTTTCGATCGAATAGTGTTATTTTTACGATTGTTTATAGTTTTTTATTTATCTTCTATATCAGTAATAATAGAGAACCATCACTGTTTTTCATAATAGATAGTATTCTTCCTATTATAACACTTCTATGTGTTCTATTATTTGATACTTTTTTTCGAGAAAGAAATTCAAATACGTATATTTTTCTCCTGTTCTATATAGCACTTATGATAGGATACTATACGACTATTATCTTTCAAAATCTATCACTATGGCCTATATTTCTCGGGGTTATGACATTTCTCATGATTCTGTATACTTTCATTTTTCCACTTTTCTATTATTTTAAACAGTATAAAAATACATCACAGAATATTAGTATATATATTGGATATATTGTCTCAGTGACTATTGTAGCATCTATTATGACTGAATCTATTTCTCTATTTTATAGTTTTATATTGATAATCTCTCTTATATATCAATATACTATATATAGATTTTTTCGTAATCATATCTCTTATACAACTTTTCTCTTCACTTGTATATTTCTTTATCTCAAGATATTTTTCATTTTAGGAAGTACTTCCTTTCTCACAAGTCTCATATTCATTTTTCTCCTCCCTTATATTTTTATAGGGGCAAGTTATATTTTTTATACAAAATTTACGAAAGAAATCTATATTCTTCATTTTCTTGGAATTAGTATGAGTATTATTGCTATAATTTATTATTTTATTATAATAGGCTCTATTCATAATATTCTATTACTCTCTATCATTTCGTTTTTTGAGTCTATACTTATTTTTATAAGTTATGTACGGTTGAAAAAATAGAGGGATTTTACACGATATATACACATTTTTTTGACTTTTTTAAATAAAACATATAATACGCGAGCTAAAAAATAGAGAGTATACTTTTTAGTTCTCAAAATATACGTATTTTGGGGATTCGCCAAGTGGTAAGGCAGCGGACTTTGACTCCGCCATTCGGGGGTTCGAATCCCTCATCCCCAACCATTTAAACTTGAGAATAAGGAATTCGAAACCGTAGTGATACTGATGAGGTAACGAATCAGGGAAAAAGCCAACGATTTGGCTTTTCATCACAAGGCGTTCTTCGAAGCGAAAGCAAAGAAGAAAGAATCCCTGCCACTGTCCCCAACCATTATAAGCTCGAGAATCAGGAAATAAAGTTGATTTTTTATAGAAATTCATATAATCACCAAGATTTAATAATTATTTTTTCATTTTTCATTTCATGTTTGCGATTGTAGAAATCGGTGGAAATCAATTCACTGTAAAAGTAGGAGACATCATCGAAGTAGATAATCAAAATACAGAAGTAGGTTCCATTATGGAAGTACAACCACTTCTTATTTCAAGTGAGGATGGATCTACTGTAAAAGTAGGAACTCCTGTAGTTGAAGGAGGAAAGGTTTCTCTTAAAGTTATCGAAGATTTTCGAGGAGAGAAAATCCGTGTTTTTAAAATGAAATCAAAAAAGCGTTACGCACGAACTTTTGGTTTTCGACCAGAACAAACAAAATTAGAGGTTACTGCTATCGCATAAGGAGAATATCTTCTTTTTTTAGAGACAAAAGGTTTTTAGGAAAAGAAGAATTTTTATTCCTAAGATATATCAATGAAACTGAAAATCAATATTCAAGCTCGTCTCAAAAGACATGCTCGTAATAGTCCATCCCTAAGTAAGAAATGAATTTTTTCATTTGTAAGAAGATTCAAGATTTTTTCCGTTTTAATCGTACTTATTCTCCCAATATATCCTTCTTTTTGAGCTTTTGGTCTCAATGAGGAAACTGCGGTAGGAAATTATGACGAATCTACCATTATTACCGCTTATGAAGGCGGAGTAGAAGATGCTTCCATTTTTTCAAAAGAATCATGATTTATTAAATCCAATAGTACACTGGATGATACGCGTGATATCGCTGGAGTAAATAATCTTCTCTCTTATACAGTCCAAAATGGTGATTCACTTGGAAGTATTTCATCGAAATTTAATGTGAGTACGGATTCTATTATTTGGGCAAATAATTTCACGAAAAATACAGTAATACACCCAAATGATGTTATAAAAGTACCACCAGTTACCGGATTGACTTATGTTGTTCTTAAGGGTGATACTATGGCAGCTCTCGCACAAAAATATAAAGTTTCAGTAGATAAAATTGCAGAACAAAATAAACTAACCACGGCACAAGAACTTCTTATTGGGCAACAACTTATTATTCCAGGAGCTGTTAAAATTATTCCTCCAAAAGCAGTTGTTACTACAAAGAAAAGTACTACAAAGATAGTAGTAAAAACTACTCCGAAACAAGCAACGCGTACTTATGCGGTTGGATATACAGGAAAGGGAAGTAGTTTTGCTTGGGGAAATTGTACTTATTTTGTTGCTAATCACAAGAATGTAACTTGGCATGGAAATGCTAATACATGGCTCCGAAATGCTGCTGCTGCAGGAGTCCCAACTGGTAGTACTCCAACTCCCGGTGCTATCATAGTTTTCCAAGGATCAGGATATAATCCATACTATGGTCATGTAGGACTTGTCGTGGATGTAGATGGAGATGATATCGTCGTGAAAGATATGAATTATCGACGTCTGAATGAGATAACCATTCGTCGAATATCGAAGGATACTTCTGCAATTAAATGATATATTTATACAGATTAATGAATATCAAAAAAAAATCCCATTCGTTTTGAAACGAATGGGATTTTTAAATTTCTTGGCTCTTCCGTATATCGCTTTGGTAACTATGCTTCTTGACAAATAGGGGATAAGCCTAAAATGTGTTGGTACAAATCCTTTGCTTTTAGCTACTGTATCTGCTAAACTTGGCAGTACTTAGTTTCTAATCTATCTTTGTTTTAACATCCTTTACTTCGGAAGTACTCAATCAAATTTTCTATTTTTACTATTTCTTGTAGTCCAGTATCACGATCACGAATAGTGAGTTGTCCTTGGTTATAGTTCTCACTATCTACACAGATAGAGAAAGGAACTCCGATCTCATCCATTCGATAGTAGCGTTTCCCAATGGCACCAGCTTCATCATACTCACACATAAAGTACGGAGAAAGAAGTTTATATATCTCCATAGCTTCTGCTCCGAGTTTCTTCACGAGTGGAAGCACGGCAATTTTAATCGGAGCAATCGCAGGAGCAAATTTCATAACAATTCGAGAACCTTCCTCCATTTCTATTTCTGTATAGGCATTGAGAAGTGTTGTGAGGAAAAGTCGATTGAGACCAAGAGATGGTTCTATAACATAGGGAACATATTTTGTATTGGTAAATGGATCAAAATATGCAAGATCTTGCTTTGTTTCTTTCATATGAGCGTTGAGATCATAATCAGTACGGTCGGCAATCCCCCAAAGTTCTCCCCACCCAAATGGGAATTTGAATTCTATATCGGTCGTGGCAGCACTATAGAAAGAAAGCTCATCAGCTCCATGATCTCGAAAACGAAGAGATTCTGGTTGGATTCCAATAGTTTGAGTCAGAAAATTCATACAATCGCTTTTCCACTTCGCATGGTGTTCGAGATGTTTTCCCGGAGCAATAGATTCTGGTTCACAAAAGAATTCTATTTCCATTTGTTCAAATTCACGAGTACGGAAAATAAAATTCCCTGGAGTGATTTCATTTCGAAATGCCTTACCTACTTGCGCAACACCAAACGGAACTTTTTTTCGAGAAGTACGAACAATATTTGGAAAATTGACGAATATTCCTTGCGCCGTTTCTGGTCGAAGATAAATAGTAGCCGAAGAATCCTCTGTTACGCCCTGAGATGTTCGAAACATTAAATTAAATTTTTTAATCTCACTGAAATCAGTCTTTCCACAATAGGGACATTTAATATTCTTTTCTGTAATATAGGATGTCAAATTTTCAGGAGGAGTACTTTCTCCTGCCCACTCTGCAGGCACTTCAGTATCTCCAGATTTTTCCATATATTCCTCGATAAGTTTATCGGCACGAAGACGTTGTTTACAAGATTTACAATCCATCAGAGGATCACTAAATCCACCTACATGTCCAGAAGTTACCCAAACTTGAGGATTCATAAGAATCGCTGCATCGAGCGATACCATATCAGGACGCTGTTGAACAAAGTTCTTGATCCAAGCATTTTTGAGATTCTCTTTGAGCGCAGAGCCAATAGGTCCATAATCCCATGCATTTGCCAATCCTCCATAAATTTCTGATCCTTGATATACAAATCCACGAGTACTCGCGAACGAGACTAAATCCTTCATTTCTACATTTGTCATATACTAAAAAGTTAAAAATTATTCTTCTAGACCTTCTAAAAAATTATGACTCAAAACAGCAGTTCTTTTTCGAGCTGTTTCTTTTATATCATCTATAAAAGGTGAGCCATTATGTTCTAATTTACAAGAATTATCTTTGATTTGTCAAAACCTGTTGTTCATAGCTTTGTCAAAACCTCAATTGAAGCTTGCAGGAAAAGCGAGAATTCCCCATTTTTCTGTAGTTGTCATATACTAAAAAGTAAACGAATAAAAAATCCCAAAAACCTCTATAAAAAAAGAGATTCTCGGGACCAGTTTGAGATTTTCACCGGCGGTTCCACCCAAATTCCGTGATAGTATCACGACGCTTGTTGTAGAGAAAGCGAGAAAGAAGAGAGATTCCAACCTTTCTTGTAGTCTTCCTGTTTCTATACGTATGGAAAATAGTATAGAGAAGAACAGAGGAAAAGCAAATTTTTTGTACGATAACACTTTTACAACCCACATCCATCACCTCCCCATCCTTCTACAATCGCTTCTTGTCCTCGCACGAGTTTCATATCAAGAAGTGGCGCATGTTCTCATCGGATTCTCATAAGTACCGCATCGATATCTTCAAGACTCTCGACGGATACAAGAGACTTTCGGTATTCTTTGACTCCCGCAAATCCATGAAGGTATTGGACAAGATGTTTGCGACTCTCGAGTATTCCTTTTCGTCATTTACATTCAACGAGGAGTTTTCCATGTTCGTGCATAATAGTGAGGATTTCTGCCAGAGTAGGAATATATCCACCAGGGAGAAAACACCAGGGATTACCAAAGCTTGCTCTTCCGATCATAAATCCATCAAGGAGATATGGAATAACTTCAATCTTCGTGTTCAAAGACTCCGTTTCTCGCTCTCCGTACAAGTCGTACGGTTCGCTACGATACTCGTTTTTCGCACGAATATTATCGTTCTTTCATATCTCTGAAAAGTGTGTAATTCTCTTCACCCCATCATCATAATCAAGCACATCTCCATTTCCGATTACGGGAATAGAAAGTTGTTTTTTGAGTTCGTAAATTCCAGTCCAATCTGCTTGTCCATCGAAGGCTTGTTGATAGGTTCGTCCATGGACACTGATTAAATTTGCTCCAGCATTTTGGAGTCCTTGTGCAAAAGGAATCAGGTGTTCTTCCCAACCTTTCCACCCGAGACGAGTTTTGACCGAAACAGGAATACTTACCGCTTTACTCATCTCCTCAATGATTCGGAAAGCAGTGTCGGTAT
Organism: uncultured Candidatus Altimarinota bacterium; assembly: GCA_963751115.1. GTDB lineage: Bacteria > Patescibacteriota > Gracilibacteria > BD1-5 > UBA2023 > UBA1545. Next base: position 5,439 of record CAVVTN010000008.1, on the reverse strand, counting down.
TGATCATAAGACTCGAACCATGACCACTTTTTACCACTTTTTTGGCAGGACATCCCATATTGACGTCTACTCCGGCGGCTCACGCTTGTTCGATGAGGATAGCAGCTTTACGAAACATCTCAGGATCTTTTCCAAATATTTGGATGATGAGTGGTTTTTCACTCGCATTGTGAGCGAGAGCCGTTTGTTGGAGTTGTTTACTATGCACGAGTCCATCAGCACTATAAAATTCAGAAAAACACACCGTATCTGGTGCGATCTTTTTAACGATTTGACGATAGGGACTATCGGTGTAACCATCCATAGGTGCGAGAACCGAGATGGGACCATTTGCAGCGAGATTTTTCCAGAAGTCTTTGGACATAAAAAGTATGATGAAAATTTGATAAAAACTCATAAACTATGAGTCAAAAGATGATTGTCGTCAAGCGAAAAGAATCTTCAATATTTGGAGATTCCGGGTTAGGTATGGTAGTATATAGATATCAGGGAAAAATCAACCCTTCTTATCAAATAAATATCAAGAGACTATGGAAACAAATACTACAAAAACTTCTATTCGAGAAATCAAACAACTAGCGAAGAAGAATATTCAATCGACTCATATGCTTTCAAAAACTATTCCTTCCCTTGGAATTATTGCTATTAAAGATCCAATCAAGCGAAAATTTGTGTCTGAAGGTATTTCTGCCATCGGACTCGGTGCCATTATCATCGGAGCAAACGATGATATGAATATTTCAAATATTGTTTGCGTAGAAAAGATCTCCCAGAATGACCTCGTAGGTTTTGATTTCTTTGTTTTTGATAATGAACACGAAGGGGTGGATGTGACTCAATATATGAAAGTCGGAATTGTTCCGATTATGCCCGAGAAGAATGTATTTTCTGGGATGCTTCGCGAATTCAATCCTATGAAATTTGAAGGAAATGGCTTTTTCTGGAATTCAGATAATCCGTATTGTATATTTCAAAAAGTCGTTGCGTACACTGAAAACATTAAATTCCCAGAGGATCGAAGGGTTCTCTTGAAGAATATTACTACAACATTCTAGGTTTGAGATAAAAAAAATCTCTGCGAAATTTTCGCAGAGATTTTTTATTATTAATCTTTTTACATATTCTCCTCCTCTTTTGCTTTTATGGCTTCCATTTCTTCAGGAGCTTCCATTTTTTCCTCTACTACTATTTTCTTAACCTTCTTCTCCTTTTTTACATATTTTTTAGGAACGACATCTTTCTCACCACAATAGGGACAAAGTGCCCAGTCGGTGTGTATTTTCTTCTTACAAGAAGGACAAGAAATAGTGAGTTCTAGAGTACATTTCGGACAGAACTTAAAATCTCGTGATACTTTATGATTACATCCGGGACAGTGGTAGAATTCCTCGACATCATCGATCGTTTCTTCTACCTCTTCTTCCTCATAATATCGTTCGAAAAGTGTGGTTCCAGGACGGATAAGAAGATAGATAGGAAGTCCAAAGAGTGGAGTGAAAAAGAGTATAATGAATATAGAAAGTGTCTGTAAAAGTATATTCGTAGTACGATTGGTGATGTCTTTGATAACCCAGATAATAAAAGCGGCCCAAACGATAAATACATAGCCAAGCGCGATTTTGATTCCTATATCGAGATTCATATTAGCGGATATCCCAGAAAAAAGAGATATAAAGAAAACCCGAATAGTTTCAAAAAGTGTGATAAGAGTATCCATATGGCGAAAAGAAATATGAGAGATAAACACGAAAATAACAGGAGAGAGTATATAAAAAATATACATTTTGTCCATTTTTTTAAAATTTGCACTTTTTGAACTTCTCTCTATAATCCCCGTCATTCTCTAGTATATTATTTCACTCTATGAACCTTCGAAATTACCTCCTTTCCGAGTCTTTTCTCTCAAAACTTCCACTTATTTTCCTCTGCGTTATTTTCTTTGTTCCGATTATACTTTTGAATATCAGTTATCGACTTGGTATTTTTTTCATCGCGTTCTATATTTCCTATTGGACGGTGAAAGTATTTGAATCTTATTATTACATTCTCACTTCGTATATAACCCTCCTTCGTACCAATAAACGAGATTATTCGGATTATCCTGTTATTCTCCATGAAGCGAAAAATCTGAAACATATTGTGATTGTTCCTATTTATACCGAACCGTATGATGTGATCGCTGAGAATATAGAATCTATTATCGCGAATGATTATCCGTACAAAGAAAATATTGTTGTTCTTCTTGCAACCGAAGAGCGTGGAGTTGGAGCTCGAGAGAATGCAGATAAAATTGTGGCGCATTTTTCCAAAACTTCTCCCGTACAAGTAGTGAATATTGTTCATCCAGCCGATACTCCTGGTGAATGAAAGGTGAAAGGATCCAATATTACCTACGCCATCAAACAGTATATGGAGATGGAAGAATTGGATGATCATATGACTTTTGTTTCGACTATTGATACCGATACATTGGTGGAAACTAATTTTTTCCTCATCGTGAGTTATACATTTCTCTCCACAGAACACAATCAGAATGCTATTTATCAGTATACTCCCGTGTATGCAAATAATTGGCACAAAGGAACATTTTTCGCTCGACTTATCGCTATGGGAACGACTTTCTGGCAACTTTCTGAATCTCAAAATCCAGAGTTTTATCGAAATTTTGCGGTTTACGGACAATCGCTCTATTGTCTCAAGAGGGCGGATTTTTGGTCTCTAACAAGTATTGTAGAAGATGGATTTCAGTATTGGAGAAGTTATTTTGCTTTTGATGGTATTTTTCGAATCGTGAATGTACCAGCGGTTTGTAAAATGGATATCGTAGAAGAAGAAACTTTCCTCAAGACAGTACGTTCTCAATACAAACAACTTCGTAGGTGGTCCTGGTGATGTACCGATATTGAGTATGTTATTCCTCAGTTTATCAATAATCCCCGTATTCCATTTTCTGAAAAGTTCAAAAAAACACAGTATTTGATACTCAATCATCTTTTTTGGGCATGAGGAGCCTTTATGCTTTTTTTTATCGGATATATTCCAGGGATTTTTTCATCGGTTCATGAATCTATTATTAGTCTGACAATTCCACTCATTACTTCATTTCTCTTTACGTGGATTTTTGCAACGATTGTATTTCCGAGCATTATTTCTATTTTCATCATGAAGAAATATACGAAGTTTCGGAAACGAGATTATATCTTCAATATATTTCAGTGGGCACTTATTCCTATCTTGACTTTAACACTCTTTTCAATTCCCGCCATCGAGAGTCAGATTCGTCTCTTCTTCGGGAAACGACTGGGGACTTTTGAAACAACACAGAAGATGAAACGCAAATAGGAATTCAAATTATAAAATGAGTTTTTACTTTAAAATAAAAAGAAAAATTAGAGTCTTGTCATTTCGACCGAAACGTAGTGAAGTGGAGAAATCCCTTTAAATCACTTCATTGACACGATGCTCTTAAGAAACCACTAGACATGAATTATAAAAATATCTAATACTTCTGTGTCTAACAATCCGATCCAAAGGGATTCCTCGGCTTCGCTCGGAATGACAAAAACTATTCCCTAATTTCCACAACATGATTCCCTCCTACCAAGAAGAAATTCGCATACACAAAGGCAAAGATCGTATTTTTTGGTTGATAGTTTTTGTCATGACAATATTTTTGTATTTCTTTTTTCAGGGAAGTTATCCAGATTACAAAAAGCTTATAAATATTTTCTCTCATCAGGAAACTCCTATTGCTGATCAGACATTTATTAAACACTTTGGTATGTTGGAGATTCAAACTTCACCGGCTCCAGATCAGATTTGGATCAACATGGAACGATATGGGAATAATGTGAAAAAGATGATTGATTTTGGGACGTACAATGCTTCTATTCAGAAAAGCGGATATATTTCTGTGTCTTTTCCTTTTTTGATCAACAATGAACATCAGGTATATATAAATGTTCTGAATTTATTAATGCTCCCCGTATACTCCCCATTGCCACTCACTTTTGCAACTCTCTATCCTTATAATGATTTTTATTTGCTTCATATTCAGGAAACAGGATCGTTCATAGTGGTGGATAAAAATTTCCAAGCTCTCCATGGGATACGTACCAATTACACATACATTGGGGGGAATTATTTTTCTGACGGATCTGGTGCATATAATTATTCTCTCGATACTGAGAAATTTACTCCTGTAATAAATCGTACTACAAAACTACCTCTGCAATGCAAAAACATTTCTTATTATAATGATAAACTTTTCTGTCCTGATACGATGCAGTTTGTCGGTCCAAATATTGGAGATATTCATGAGAAGATTCTCGCCATCAATGACCATATTATATTGACGCCAAAGTATATCTATAATGGAGATATTTCTAATACGAGCTGGAAATATTTTGAATACCAGACAGGAAGTGTGAGTTCTCCAGAAAATGTTGTTCATATTGGTAAAATCCCCTACCTTCTCGAAAAATGAAAACTCACTCCGATAAATATTGTTACTCTTACAGGTATTCCACCAACAGAACCTGATTGGTGAATGGATATTATTTCACAAGCACAGGAATTTAATGATGAAACCATTCTTCTCGGTGAAAAATGAGGAAAAGCAGTTTTCCGTATTATTGATACAGAGAAAGAACATTCTGGGGCATTCGATTTTGACCACGCGAGTGATATAAAAGTCTATAAATTGAACGGAGTATATATATTCACCACACCGAAATCCGCCTATATTTATTACAAAGGAGCTCAAGAAGTTGTAAAAATCTTGAATGATGTGAATATAACAGCTTTTGTTGATGGAAAAATATTCTTCAACAAAGAAGGGAAGAGTTATGTGGTGGATTTATTGAGGAAGGAGGTGAAATAGACCCTAATCACACCCTAATCACAATACATTTTACATATTTCCCTTTTTGTATATACTTTTGTAGTTTCTTAATAATCTCATTTTTCTTACTTTTTTATACTATTTTCTATGAAAACAAAACATACAGGAAAAGTGACCAAAAAAATGGGGGGGGTAGAAGTATCTCTCTCAAGCTCTTTCTCCTCTTCGCAATCTCTTCTCTCTTCATAGGACTTGTCTATGCTCTCGGAATGGTGTTCCCAACCACTCCTGCAATTTTCACAACCAATGGATCTTTTAACACTCGATTCACCAATATCGTAGGTTCCTGTACTTCACCAAATACTTTCCTTAAATGATTCGATGCGAGCTATAATCGAATCTGTGTCTGACCTACGGGAGCATATACCGGTCCTGCTCTTTCTCCTGCTCCTGCTCCCACAGCTGGAACCTACCCAGCAGGAGTTCCTACTGGACAGATATCTGGAGGGATGTTTGCAAAGTATTTCCAAAACCTCTACGGACTCTGTCCCGGGAATCAGATTGTCAAAGGTTTTGCTGCTGATGGATTCAAATAC
>CAVVTN010000007.1:0-69730 GCA_963751115.1 uncultured Candidatus Altimarinota bacterium | reverse complement strand
CCCTTATTTTTTTTATTATACCAGTAAGCTTCATGGGTATCTGATATATTATATATCGGTACGTTTCTCAACCTATCACTTTCGATAAACAAGTGGGGTATTTTTACAAAGGAAAACCCCAGATGACATATGGGATGATAGACCCGACGAATACAAATATGACACCTCTTCGCTCTATCTATGCCCTTCAGATTGTGAGCGAAAGGGTCTCCACGAAAAACTCAAGTTTCCTGAGCTATGAAATCAACCTTGTTTTGGACGATAAAAAGAGAGTTAATGTCATGGATTATGGTGATCTGGGTAAAATTCAAGCCGATGCAAAGCAACTCGGAGAATATCTCTGAGTACCTGTATGGGGAGTGTAAAATCGATAATATATAATTTCCTCTATTATGTCCCTTCAAATCTGTCCGCATTGCAAAAAAGAGAATCCATACTGGACCATTTACCAAGAAATCAACTGCAAACATTTCAGTAAATGAATGAGTATAGATTGCGCTTCCTGCAAACATCCGATGAAAATCCAGTATAAGACAAAGAATAATTTTCAGATGCTTTGTCATGGAATAGCCTGGATGTTACTCCCTGTGGCTGTCATCTATCTTGCGTATATCTGAAAACTCAGCTATATCTACGCCATCATTTTTATGATAGCATTTCATTTTCTCGCGATGTACTATCTCATCAAGCAAATGAACTACGAACATATTTCATAGATCCTACGATGGAAGTACGGCTTGAGAAAAATTCTCTGGGATGAATCCTAAAAGAATACTTTAAAAAAATACGGGAAATCTCCCGTATTTTTTAAAATGTAATTTACACCAACTCATACAATCGCATAATGAGTTCCTCAGTTTTTTCTCTCCCAATACATGCATCGGTCAGGGAACGTCCTTTCTGAATATTATCCGACCAATCCTGTCGTCCATCGAAGAGGTAACTTTCTACCATGAATCCCTTGATCAAATTTCGCACTTCCAACTCACGCCGATCGAGCGATGGGAGGATATCTCGGTACAAAGTTTCGATAACCTCGATTTGTTTGAATGGATCTTTTCCGGAATTTGCATGATTACAATCCACTATGAGAGCAGGATTTTGAATCCCTTGCATCTTGTTCATATATTCACGAAGAGCTTTTGCATGATAATTCGGACCATCCATACCACCTCGGAGAATGCCATGTGCATAGGGATTTCCCGTACTATTAAAGAGGATATTTTCCACAGGATAATGACTTGGAGCTTGTGCCGCTTTTATAGAATCGGTCATGAGGGCAATACTTCCAGAAGTTGGATTCTTCATACCAACAGGAAGCTCGAGTCCAGAAACCACTTCACGATGGTATTGATTCTCTGTCGAACGAGCTCCAACTGCTTGATAGGAAAATATATCATCGAAATGTCTCGAAAGTTGTGGATGGAGCATCTCGTCCGCGAGTGGTATACCAAGTTTCAGAAGCTCAAGAGCGAGACGACGACTTTCTCGAAGTCCTGCATTCATATCGGCTTCTTGTCCTGGTTCTGCACTCTGAAGTCCTTTCCATCATCCGATAGATCGGGGCTTCCCCGTATAGAATCGCATAACTATTTCTATGCGATCTCGGACTTTCTTTCGTAGTTCACAGAGCCATAGAGCATATTCCACGAGAGAAGATTCAAAATCTGCCGAGCAAGGACCGACGATGAGAATCTTCCGATTACTTTTTCCAGCAAGGATATCCTCGATATTTCTCCGAGCCATCATAACATCCTGTATTATAGAATCTGAAATAGGATGTAGATTCTTCAACTCTTCACTTCCAATAAGCTTTCCTTTATTTATTGCTCACATAATACCAAAAAATAAAAAAGTAAACTAAACCACTACCCACTGAAAGTGGGTAGGTTGAGTATGGACTGGAAGTCCCCTATTACTCAAGTATAATTGTGTTTGTATCTGTATTTGATGGAGTACGATGATGTTCGAGATATTTTTGTACCATTTCATCGGTAATATTTCCCGTACTCCAAGCTCCATATCCTATTGCCCAAAAATGCTTTCACCAGTAACGTTTTGAGAGATCTGGAAATTCTTCTTGTAGTTTACGAGAAGTTGGTCATTTAAGTTTCTGAGCAAGATCTGAGACTGAAAGAGTTGGTGGATATTCTACATGCATGTGAACATGATCCTTACTTACAACTCAAGAGAGAATTCGCACATCTTCTGAATCGCATATTTGTATGATAAGTTCTCTACAACGAGATTGAATCTCTCACTTTAATACACTGAAACGATACTTCGTTACCCATACAATATGCACAGTTAGTTTTGTCACAGTATGAGAACCATGTCTGTCGAGATCATGAAAAGCAAGATCCATAGAAAGTGACGTTACGATATATTCATCACACTGTATCTATAACTCTAAATCCGTCAAGGCCAGTGCTAAAGCTTCCGAACTAAAGTTCGGGGTTTAGGACCAAAATCTGGGACCAATAAAAAATCCTCCGATTGACCGAAGGACTTTTTCCTAGCTTGAAATTATTTTCACGCCACAAAGAAATTCTCCGATCGATTTCGAAAGAAGAAGAAATAATAAGAATTTTGGCGAATAAGTTTCATAGAGATTTGCTTAAAGTAACATACACATATGTATATTACTTTCTTTCTTTTTGTCAAAACTTTTTTTCTTCAGTAAATATATTCTCGCTTGACCTCGAGGGAAAAAATCATACGATGTAATGCATATATTCCCCATTTTCCTATGTTCCAAATCCCTCCTTTTCAGATTATCCGAGCATCCAGACGATCGATTTCTCTGCAGATTTCTCGAACCAAATGACTCGTCGTTCGAGCTCCTTTTTCCGTTCCTGAAGATATCATCTACGCTTTTGTCGACCGTAAATCGGATTGGATTTTGAAACATCTCCAGACACACACCGAACAAAAACATTCATCGAATAATATTATCTACTATCTCGGACAATCGCACTCGACAGAATATAATCTCCTCCAAAAAGAACCACTCATGCAAGAAGCAGGAATCTTCACTTTCTCATGAAAGATCCAAGAAACGGCGAGAGAAAAACTCATCCTCACCCGTTGGTATCAGGCACAATCCCGAGCATATTTGACCGAAAGAGTCAAATACTTTGCAGAGAAATATAATCTCAAATACGGAGATATCCGAATAACTAGTGCGGTAACACGATGGGGATCGTGCAGTAGTCGTGACAATCTCAACTTTCCTTGGAGACTCCTCATGGCACCGACAGAAGTTATCGATTATGTCGTGGTGCACGAACTCGCCCATACGGTACACAAAAACCACTCTTCCCACTTTTGGAAACTCGTAGAATCGATTGAACCAAATTGGAAAACTCACAGAACCCACTTACAAAAAGAATGATGGAAATATACATTTCCTATTTTCAAAAGATAAAAATTAAGTATTTTCGTCTTGAATTTCCTTTTTATTTTCATATATTCACGCGTATTCTGGATATATCTGTATATTCTCTTCCAAAAAAACAATTCATTCTTTTATATAAAATTCATTTCCTCTATGTCCCAAGCCCGCCCACTTCAAGGTTTTAATGGACTCAGAGCACTTGCTTGTCTGAGTGTTGTTCTCTATCATACCAACCAGCATCGTTCCATAGAAAATCTTGCAACATGGGATTGGAATCTCTACCAATTTGTCGGAATGTGGCCCGTGGCAGTGAGTCTTTTTTTCATACTTTCCGCTATCACCAATTCTCTCCCATTTTGGCGAGCGATCCTCCGAGATATGCCCGTTCCAAAAACTCGTGAGCTTTTTGTGAGTCGTTTTTTCCGAATCGCCCCTGCCTACTATGTCGTACTTATTGTCACTTTTTTCCTCTCTCTCGCACTCAATGGTTATACCGATGGAGCCTTCATACGTTTCCTTGCAGGAGCTACTTTTCTCACTTGGACGCATCCATTTACCTTCTTTCCGGTGGATATCAATGGTCCGCTCTGGTATATCTCCTACGATATGATGGGGGCTATTCTCGTTATGGGAACTATGTCACTCCTGGTACGAATCCGTAAAATATATATTCCTCTCACGATTGGTCTCATTATTGGAATTCTTATTCTCCTACATTTTGCTTTTATGAGCATTCCTTTCCCTCATGTGGATGGAATAGTTTCTGTCTGGTTTCCTGCATATAATCCCTTCATATTTGGAGTACATTTTATGATGGGAGTCATCGTCGCTGGGATTCTTGTATGGAAAGAGAAAACTCATATTTCCCACTCTCTCTGGTACGATGCGATTTTCTCACTTTTGAGCATAGGACTCCTCATGTTTCTCTGGAATATACGAGAAGCAGGAGATTTTATGTACACTTGGCTGAGTAGTGCCTATAGATTCCCTTCTGCAACCATTGTAATCGCCCTCATGATACTCGTGGTACCGAGCACAAAATACCTCGGAAAATGGCTGGATAATAAAGTTTTTCGAACTATTGCACGACTCTCTTATGCAACCTATCTCTGGCATACGGTTGTTATGATTCTCATGTTTCAATGGATTTTCGGAGGACAATATAATCTCCCAATGCCAGAATGGTTTTTCCTCACATGAGGGACACTTATAGGAGCTTTCTCGCTTGCTTGGCTCAGTTATACGTACGTGGAAATACCCGTATCGAACTGGTGGAGAGCTCGGTGTGAGAGGAAGAAAGAGAAAAGTATTCTAGAAAAGTAAGAAAAAACTGATGTTTTTATTGATTTTTATCATATATAACTATAATCAGAATCATTACATGATAACTTATTAGAATATGGCAACTATAACCATAGAGAATGTCCCAGAAAATGTAGCACAAAGGATAGGAAATGTAGTTACTTTTACTCAGGTACGTCTTGCGAAAAGGAGAAATACTGGAAAGCTTTCCAGAGCGATTAACGACACAGAAAATACTCATTCAGAGTGGATGTCTTGAGAAGATTTTCTTAACACATTACAATCTTGGAAATGCAAATAAGGAGAAAAAAATCTTTTGAGAGAAGTTTCCGAAAACTTCCCCCTTCTATTCAAGACAAAGTAACTGAAAGAATAGCTATTTTCATCGTAAATCCCTTTCACTCTATACTCTCCAATCATGCTCTCTCAGGAGAATATAGATGATATCGCTCCATAAATATAACAGGCGATATTCGAGCAATATTCCAAGAATATCCCGATGGTACATATGAATTTGTGGAATTCATAGAGATCTGAACACATAGTCAATTGTACGGATAAAATGTATCGAACTGGTGGAGAACTCGGTGCGAGAGGAAGAAGGTAATATAAATACAAACAATCCTTCCGAATTGGAAGGATTGTTTGTATTTATGCTCTGTATAAAAGGATTTTACCACCAATCTGAAAAAAGTGTCGATGATGATTGTCTACCTATTGGTTTACTGATAGAACCAAAGAGTCGTTCATATATTGCTTGTTTTTCTTTAAATTCCTCAACTTCTTGAACTGCTTTTTTTGAATACTCACAGCGTTCTATACTTTTTGTTTCAGTCAATAGAGAACAATTCAAATTATCACGGATAATCGCTCGAATCTTACAGCGCTCTGGAGCACTTGCGAGGATAATGTCAATTCGTCCTGATGCGGTATTTTGAGCTCGAAGAACGGCTTCATTGGTTTTTTTGAACTCTGGAGAATCACAATTTTCGAGGGCTGTTTGCATAAAAGTAGTATATTGTTTTTGTTGTGCTTTTTGAATATTTGCTTTTTGTCTCGTTGTTATATCTGTTCCGGTCTGGGAAGATACGGGTGATACTACGGGAATAGTATTTTGATCTTGTGGAATTATCGGCTTTTGGACAGAAGTAGTATCAGAACAAGAAATTAGAAAAAAAAGAGAGAAAAGAAAAAGGAAATATTTAGACATAAGGAAAATAAAAAGAAGTAAAAAGAAAAAAATGTATTACTATCATCAGCAACCACCTCCACCATTGATTAGCACGTTTACCCAAACTCCATTAAGACATTGATCTATTGATTGAGTAGGACATGCTGTCGGTGCTCCAAGTATAACTGTCATTTCTGGTACTATTACATTACCCCAAGTTGGCCGATAATAAGGTCACGGTGCATAAACTCAAACTATTGAACATCCTGCACCACCACCACTTGCATCAGCAGGTCCAGTAGCTCACTGAGGTCCAGTAGCTCCATTTGCACCAGTAGCACCTGTTGGTCCTGCAGGAGCCAAGAGACAAGTTCTATGAAAATTCACATCATACCCATTGAGATAATACCCATTTGGACATGGTACTTTGATGCTATTAAAATACTGCATAAACTTCCCACCTACCACTTCTCCTACTGGTGGAGCAGATGGATAGGTTAGAGCATAAGTAATTCAGAAAGCAGTTACCATCAAAAATATACCAGTAACGACACCGTTAATCATTCGTTTTCCCAACCAAGATACAAACTGTTTCATATGAAAAATATTTAGAAACTAAAATGACAGAGAAAGTATATCGTTTTTTTTTTTTGTAAATCAAAAGTTTTTTTTAATATCATATATGAATTCAAACCTCAGATTTGAAAAATCTCAATTTTCCATATACTCTCTGTCATTAGCATCCATTAAATCTTTCATGAAAAAACTTGTTTTCCTCACTCTCATCACACTTTTTCTCCCTATTTTCTCACCCATCGTCGGGAGTTTTCATATGGTGAAAAAGTACACCTATGCTTCAGAAGATACGATGCAGACTCTTCATTTTCAAGAGATTACAGAACCAACGGCAAGTACAGAAAATAATTCAAAATCCATCTCACTCTGGAAATGAGCGACGGGAAGTGTTGATTTTTCGACTGAACAGAATATGTTCACGATAAAGATTCCAAAAACATTTGTCATAGAAGCAGGAGCGAATCCGATTCGAGTAAATCTCGTGGCAGATGGGAAAACATTTCCTCTCACGATAGATATGGACGGTGATGGACGAAGCGAAAACTTCTACTATACCGAACCGATTTTCTTGGATAAAACAAGTCATATTTCCTATACTATTGAAACGAAATCCGATGTCGAAATCCCGACTATTTCCATCATAGGACTCGATACCGATGCGGCGAATCTCCATATCGCCTTCGGGGGCGATACCGCAGAAGCAGCCATCGGAAGTACTGCCCCAAGTATCATAAAAAGAGCAGATTGGTGAGCCGATGAAACCCTTCGTTACAAAGATAGCCCCACTTGGAAGGTGGTATTTGATAAGATCGAGGCCAATAAAGACAAACCGAAATCCGATGCGACGATAGCGTATGAAACGCGTGTTCAGACTATTAATACCTACCTCGCCACTAATTTCCCCGAACAAGATCGAGCCATAGAAACCACGAGAACCGAAAATGGACATGAGCTCGTCTGGCCGATACAGAAGACGAAGCAAGTGGAACGGATCGTTATCCACCACACAGCAGAAGACAATATGAAAAATAAAGATGATTTTACACTGATTCGTGGGATTTATTATTATCATACCGTGGTTCGTGGTTGGGGCGATATCGGGTACAATTACCTGATCGGGCAACGCGGACAGATTTACGAAGGTCGTGCCGGTGGAGATTACAATGTCGCAGCACATGCGATGTGGAATAATAAAAGCTCCGTCGGAGTCAGTGTTATGGGGAATTTTATGACAGATTCTGTCGTAACAGAACAAGAAGAATCTATGAAAACAATCGTAGAATATCTCTCAAAAAAGTACGGGATCGATATCCACAAAACATCCATCGGACACAAAGAGTGTCAGAAAAGTACATGTATCATCGAGGATTTCAATACTCCAAATCTTGCGGGACACAAGGAATTAGGTTTCACAAGTTGTCCAGGAGACAATCTCTTTTTACTCGTGCAAGATTGGCGAAAAAATGAAACGACATCCAAAGGTCGCACGCTTATTTTGAACCCAAACTATGACGCAACCAAGATTGCTTCGCTCGATTCTAGTACGGTACAAATGCCGATATTAAATAAATGACCACTTATCCGAATTCGCCTCTCTTATACTGGCTCCACTATCCGTCTCAAATCCTGAGACAATAAACTTCCTCGACTGACGATCGGGATCAATTCTGGAACACTCAAGAAAAATCCCGAACTTCCTTTTGAAGCAAGTGGAACTAATCAAATCGCCCTCGTTCTCGGGAAGAAAAAATACCCATTCTCCAAAGTAGAAATAGAAGCAAATACCATCGCTATACCGAGCTGGAATCGGAAACCGAGTTGGGATACGACCGGTACTATGAATGATAATATCTTCCGTGGCAAAATCATACTCCAGAATGAAGGTGGAAATCTGGTGGTTATCAATGAGCTCCCACTCGAAGATTATCTCCGCTGAATCGCGGAAGTTTCCAATGATAATAATGAAGAAAAAATCAAAACTATTCTCACAGCAGCGAGATCGTATGCGTATTTTTATACCAAGCCCGAGAATCGAAAATTCCCAGGAAAATCGTACGATGGCTCTGATAATCCCGATGAATTTCAAAAATATCTCGGGTACGGGTACGAGAAACGAAGTCCGAATAGTTCTCGACTTGTAGATCTCACCAATGGACAGATTATCACCTACGAAGGCAAACTTATCAAACCTTGGTATTTCAGCGAATCAAACGGACAAACTCTTTCCTACAAGCAATACTGCGATGAGCGAGTAAAAAATAGAACCATAGGGAAAAATACTGTTTGTGAAGATATTCCCTATCTCCAAAGTGTAACTGATCCAGGAGGAGTCGGACATACCCAGAAATGACACGGGGTCGGGATTAGTGGAATCGGTGCCACCTATCTCGCTACCAATATGAGCTTTGATTACAAGCAAATCATTGCTTATTTTCTCGATGGAACAAAAGTCGAGAAGAAATATTAAAAAATGGTCATTTCGAACGAATGTGAGAAATCTTCCTTGGCTTTCATAAAAGTAGGGATTTTTAGTTTATGAAGCTATGGAAGATTTCTCGTTGTACTCGAAATGACAAAACCAAGAAATATTAATTTTGACAAAGTACACGTTTCGCATACGATACCTAGTGACATTTTATATTCTCATCTTTGTTATATATGAAAGTATCTTTTTTGAAGAGATTCATTGTTGCAATGATTCTTGGGGTTATCACAGCAGGGATTACCCTCTATTATCTTTCTTTCCAGATAATGCCCCATATATTTGGGAGCGATCTTATGTGGACAATTATTGCGAATCGTATCACTCTTGCCTTTGTCGTAGCTATTGGCGGAGTATATATGGTACATCCGATATTTGGTTTTAAATGCCCAGCATTCCTGCGTGGAGCGGTATTTGGTTTAATAATCTCCATAGAGCTCGCTGTTGGAGTATTTATCGATCCCCTATCTGGGATGGATGCACTACCAGCAAGTACAGAAGCGGCTTCTGAAATGGCACTCCTTATACAAACTCTTCTTCTCTGAGCAGTTTTTGGTTCTGTTATCGATATCATTGCTACAGCTATTGGAGGACAAGGAAAAGAACTTTTGAAAGGGGAATAATATCTTTTTCAAAAAAATCCGAGAATATACGAAAATATTCTCGGATTTTTTCTTCCCTCAAACTTTACAAAAAGAGAAAAATTCATACACTCATTTTCAATTCTACATTTTCAATTCTCAACTACCTATGCGCTGTCCTAAATGTAAAAATCTCGATACCAAAGTTATCGACTCTCGTATGACCGAGGATGGCCAGTCTATCCGACGTCGGCGTGAGTGTGAGAAATGTGAAGCTCGATTCACCACTTTTGAACGTCTCGAATTTATCAATTTCCTCGTAACAAAATCCACGGGAGAAAAGGATCTCTACGATCGATCCAAGGTACAACGAAGTATCCTTATGGCGTTCAACAAGCGAAGTATGGATCACAACCAGATCGAGCAGATGATCAATGAACTCGAGAACGAATGGGCATCGAACAAGAAAGGAATTACCTCAAAACGAATCGGGAAAGATATCCTCCATCGACTCAAGGATATAGACGATGTTGCCTACATACGATTTGCTTCCGTCTATCATAACTTCGATACTGCCCAAGATTTCGTAAAATTTATCAAGAGCGAGTTGGAATAGTCCACCTCACCCCAGCCCTCTCCTAGGAGGAGAGGGGGTAAATTCCCCTTCAGTTTGAAGGGGTGTCGAGGAACGAGACGGGGTAGTCGTTCCTCCTTCTCCTCATAGGAGAAGGAGTGAGGGGATGAGGTGAAAAAGTTGTGAGTCTTAAAAAAAACGCCCATCAAGGAGGACTTCCCCCTTATCTCTATTCTCTATCCTCTGTCCCCTATTTCATGTTTACTATAATAGATCTCAACTACACTCGCTGTTCGCTCCCCTTTCTATCGGATGAGCTCCTGCGGAAAATAACAGAAACCATTGCGAATGGGAAAAAATGTCTGCTGTTTTTTAATCGTCGAGGATCGGCTCGAACGCTCATTTGCAAAGACTGTGGATATCAGGCAAGTTGCGAAAATTGTGATCTTGCGATGATTGTACATACTTCCCCAAACCACAAACTCCTCTGTCATCACTGTAGTGCGGAATCTCCTATGCTTCATACTTGTCCGAAGTGCCATGGAAATAACCTCAATAGTATAGGATTTGGGATACAAAAAATCGAGGAAAATCTCTATAAACTCTTTCCAAGTCTCCGTATTGCCCGCATAGATTCCGATAAGAAAAAATCAGAAGGACTCCATTTTCAGGAAATATCCGAAGCTCAGATTCTCCTCTCTACCGAGATGGGAAATACTCTTACGATTGAATGAATAGAACTCGTCGCGTTTCTCCTTCTCGAGTCAGAAATAGCCGTTCCAGAATACGACATAGAAGAAAAAATCTATACCAACATCACTTATAACGCTCGGAAAGGGTCAGAAATTTTGATTCAAACATTTGCACCAAAATCCGATCTCATCCAGAATATCACCGAAGGAAACTATCGGGATTTCCTCGTACACACTCTCGCAGAGAGGAAACAATTTTCCTATCCACCGTATAAAGAACTCGTCCATATCTGGGTGCGGGACAAAAGCAAGGAACGAATCAAAGATATCATCTACAAACTCCGAAATAAACTCGAGATTTTAAAAACTCCCGATATCGAACTCTATTTTGATAAAGAGTTATTCACTAAGAGAAACAACGAATATGGGCAAAAAATAGTCCTCAAATGAGCCAATCTCTCCCCTCTTCTCACAGAGATTGAAAAAGAAATATTTCGAAATCGTGGCGTGAGTATGGAGAGGAAATAACAAGTATTGTCATTCCGAGGGGACTCGAGGTATAACAATTTAATCAAACCATATGAAGCAGAACTACAAAATCTCTCATATAATTCAGTCTTGGTAACTGCTTGTAACATCATGTCAATATACCGATCTAAAGAGATTCCTCCACTACGGTCGGAATGACAAATACTTTTGTTTTATAATTTTTTTTTGATTTATTTAACCCCTCCCGTATAAAGCGTCCCTTTTCAAGGACTGGATACTATCGGTTTTGTTGACTGCAGAGTATTTTTTTGTGGCTGAACTCGTGGTTTTGGATGTTTATTGGTGTGTTTTATCGGTTTTGGAGAAGGTGGTACTTTTTGTGACATACTCACCTCTTTTGTATCCGTTACTCCAATATCGGACTGCATCGGTGGCATCGGTTTTGTCCGAGCCTTCATATTCCGAATAGGACGATATTCTACCTTCTTTCGAATCGTTCGCAGATATTCAATCTTATCCCCTGCGAGCTTTTGTATGAGAGAGGAAAGTCCTTTTTCGTACGGAGCCAATATCCCGAGAAGTTTATTATTTTGTCACAAATATCGGAGAAGACAGGTGAAATCTCCATCACCCGAAACAATCAAGGCCTGATCGTATCGATCATAATCAATCATCGCCTGGAGAATGAGCTCTGCGTCGATATTCCCCTTTATTTCCCCAGATTCCATCATGAGTATTTCCTTAAAAACCACCACAAATCCTGATTTTTGGAGCATCAAATACAAATCCTGATTTCCGGGCATAAATCCGAGGAAAACATACGCTACTTCTATATCCGCCTCCTCTCTCAGATATTCACGAAACCGCTTCCAGTCAATCTTCCAGCCAAGTTTATAGAGTCAGGAATTCAGATTCTGTGCATCGATAAATGCATAATTTTGTTGCATAAAAGTGATATTAAAAATACATTTTCAGTATAGAGGTTTTCTCTTAAATGCAAAATCATTTGGATTTATTGCAAAAAAGCGAGGAATATGCTAATCTAAAGACATTACTCTCTTAATAATAAGCAACATGGCAGAAACAAATAACTGGTGGTTACAGATAGAACAATCTGATGGGCAAAAATGACGAAGCACAAAAGAACAAACTGCTATTGACTTTCTCAATAAAAATAGAACCCAGGTATCTACTGAACTTTTTGCAAAGCTTGTAGCTCAAACTACTGAAATAATCAAACGAAAAGATATTAAAACACAAGAAATTCAATGAGAATGCCAGAAAGCACTCTGTAAACTCGGTGTTGAGTGTCAAAAAGAAAAAACAATACCAAATTCACCAGTTGCTTCGAAAGAAAAAACAATACCGACTTCGACGACTACTTCAAAAGAATCATCTTGATATGAAGAAATTTCTAATATATCAAATAGATTATGGAATAAAGCAGACAATTTGTTCTTTGATAGAGCTAAAAAAGAAGAACAAAAAGTTAATAGACAACTCTGACTACCAGAAAACAATGATCTTAAAAAAATAGGATTCTCAGAGAAGGGATTGCATAAATTTAATAATGACGAGGGAAATACATTTGTATCCATAAAAGAATTTGAAACAGAATTAAAAACTAAAAGTATTTCCGATATAAATTCTTTAGGACTTGCAAACTATTTCAAATATCTGGATTCAAAATGAATGATGAAGCCAGAAATATTAGTCCAGAAATTCAGTCATAATTCTCTTATAGAACTTGGGAAATTATGGGGAAAATGAAATAAAGAGAAGGATGAAAATGGACTGATAGCAAAGAACATGCTAGAAAAATCAGGACTATGATATGTAGTTAACACTATCACAACGATTAGTTCACCATGAGCTTTCTTTGAAAAAGTACAAACATTCGATCCTAAAAGTTTAGATTTTACTTTTATGCTTCTTGCTGAACAAGGAACAGAACTCAGAAAAAGAATCAAAGCGGAACTCAGACCCCAATTTGAAAAAAGTAAGACATTAGAAAAAAGAGAGATTGATACTACTATAGATAAGATGCTCACAGAAATGAGTACTGCAAAAGGAATTCAAAAAATAGGACAAATCGGTATTTCCTATGAAAAGCAATATAACATTGAGCTCAATATAACAAGCATTACACGACAAGTACGGAAAATACAAGCAAATAAAAAAGAGACTGATATTGCTCAATTCCAAAAACTAAAGAGTCAAACAAAAGATCAAAAGGTACGTGATCAATATGATAAATCAATCAATACAATCAGGAGAGAATCAATCCAGAGCAAACGAGAAGATTTGATTCTTGCTCATGTCAAAGAGGAAGGATTGAGACACCTTGCAAATGAGGAAATTACCATGGAACAAATGGTTACGCAACTTCAAAAAGAAGATAAAACATTCGCCAAAGAATATAAAGCCTGGCAAAAAGAAAAAGCATTGTTCGATAAAGAAAATCCTGAGGTTGCAACAAAAGAGAAATCTCTTCCACAGCAAGAGGAGAAAGCCGAAAAGACAACTTCTCATCAAACAATCCTAAAAGATATTCCGCTTTCCAAAATCAAAGATGGGGAAGTATATTCTTTCCCTCTCAGTAAAGAATCTTCCGATACAAATAACATAACTCGTGAAGGAGATAATTACAAAATTCAAATCGGGAATCATACAAACAATACTATCACACTTCCGAAAGAAAAAGTGAATACATATATAGCAAGTCTTCGATTTCTCGAGGATGCTGGTCTCGGATACTTTATCCGACATCTCTCACAGGAAGATCTCAGAAAAGTATTACAAGCAAGCTCTACAGATACTACTCAAGTAAATACACAAGATGGAAAGTTTGAAGCAGATGAAAAAATAAAAGTTCTTCATTATTTTGGAAAACTTCTTGGTATCAAAGGTGCTGAAAAAATTCAGAATCCAGAAGATGGAAAACAATTCTTCCAAGATTCCTTTTCTGCAAGTGGTCAGAGTTTACAATCGAGGCTCTTATCTGGAAGTTTGATACAAAACAATGGTTCTCTCAATGTTACATATCTTACAAATTTTCACTCTAGAAAAAACCCATAACAAAAATCCTCCACATTCGTGGAGGATTTTTTCGCTTTGCGACTTATATCCCGAGCTTATCTCGGAGGATATTGATCTCATAAAAGAGATTCTGATCTTTTTTGAGAATGGTTTCCAGTTTCTTGCAAGAGTAGAGAACAGCTGAGTGATTTCGTCCAGAAAAAATATTTCCGATACGTTCATAGGTGTAGTTCATGCGATTCTTGAGAAGGTACATGGCAACCTGACGAGGAATCATATTTTGTTTCTTGCGATCATCTCAGAGAATGTGTTGTTTTTCAATACCGAAATGTCCAGCTACCGCATCGAGGAGTTCTTCATAAGTTTTAATAGAAGCTGCCATCTTCTTGGTAGAATTCCCAATGAGAGAATCGGTAATGGAAAGCTTATTGAGTCGTCGTGCGACATTATCAATCGTAGGAGGGATATTATGAAGCTCATATTCAGCGATAATCTGATTAAGCACCCCTTCTATCTCTCGAACATTTGCACCGAGGTTGTAGGCGATGAATTCAGCAACTTCCTGTGGGAGTATGAATTCACGAGCACGAGCTTTTTCCTGAAGAATAGCCAATCGTGTTTCAAAATCTGGGATTCCAATATCTACGATAATCCCCCATTCAAAACGGCTTTGCAAACGCGGTTCCAATGCGGTCAATTCTTTTGGTGGACGATCTCCTGAGAGGATAATCTGTTTATTGTTCTCGTAGAGGGTATTAAAAATGTTATAGAGCACTGTTTGAGTTGCATCTTTCCCCGCAAGAAATTGTACATCGTCAATAATCAGCACATCGATAGATTGATATTTCTCTTTCATACGATCCACCGTTCGTTTCTTCACACTCTCTATATAATCACTCAAAAATCGATCAGCCGTTGTATAGATAACTTTTTTGTCTTTGTAACGTTCTTTAATAGCATTTCCAACCGCCTGGAGGATATGAGTCTTCCCGAGTCCAACATCTCCGTAGACAAACAGTGGATTGTAAGCACTTCCTGGTTTACGAACCACCGCTTCGGCAGCAGCATGAACCAATTGATTAGAAGGTCCAACAATAAAGTTCTCCAATCGATATTTACTATTGATTATTCGACTATTGATTCCTTCAACCATTTCAGTTCCAGGAGTTTCTTCCTTTTTCTTTTTAAGAGTCGTCATTTCTTTATATTCTGCTCCACAATCTACAACATTACTATTCGATGGATTGTCAATATTTTTATCTACATGAAAATCAATAATAGTAATGGTTGGTGCGTATTTCTGAACAGCTGTGAGAATCTCATTAAAAAACTTATGAGCGAGATTATCACGCATAAAACTCGAAACCACTCCAAAAGAAATCTTTTCAGCCGTCTGTTCCAAGAGAGAAACCTTTTTAAAATACGTCAAAAAATCTTGCTTCCGAATAGTGGTTGTAAGTTCTTTTATGATGTCCCGAAGGAGAGAAGTATCTGTATTTACTGGATGCATGTTTTTAAAAAAGGGTTGTAGCGTAAATGAAAGTGAATCTATATATGTAAAACCATATTATATATGCTTCTGGGCAACATCATTATCCGAACTTTTTCATCATTTCCCTGACTTCTTATTCCTCTAAAAAAGTATATAAGGTTTATTCATTTTCCCCCGAATGTCAAAAGATAAAATTCGCTTGACACGATAAATTGTATACATTATTTATACATAAAAAATAGTCTCTTTATTATAGCTGAAATACCTCCGTCTTTATCTTTGATTCTTTCAAAAAAAGAATCAAAAAACACATACTGAGAAAACTCAGTATGTGTTTTTTATAGGTTTTATTTTCGAACTTCTTTGAGACGAGCAGCTTTCCCTTTCAATTCTCGGATAAAAGTAATATTCTTTCTGCGAACCTTGAAAGATCGAAGGATTTCAATCTTTGCAACTCCTGGAGAATAGATTGGGAAAATCTTCTCGATTCCGATACCATCAACATCCTTACGAACGGTGATAGTTTTATCAAGAGTTGTTTTTCCATGAGTCTTGATAACAAGACCCTTAAATTTCTGGATACGCTCTTTATTTCCTTCTTTGATAATCTGATGTACTTCTACCTCCATACCAGTAACAATTTCTGGTCTTTCATCCTTGATAGAATCTTCTTGGATAGTTTTGATAAGTGTTGCGTCCATACGAACTAATGAATAACAAAATAAAACGAGTCGATAAACTCGACGAACGGGAAAAGTATATAGAAAAAATATAAAAAGCAAATTTTAGTTTTGTTTTTTATATTTATATTTCTTCTCTTACTATTTCTTTTCTTAGGATGATTTTCTGATACTTTCCTGAAACAGAGAAATATTCTCAAAAATTTCCTCTAAAAAGATCTATAAGCATCTTTTTACGAATACGATAGGTATTATAAGTTCCCATCATTCAGAGATAGGAATTAACTCGAGAAATAATATCTTTCAATGTTTGTTTATCAGGAAGTTTTGCTTCAGATTCAAGTTGCTCTAATATTTTATTTATCTCCTTGATACACGCATAAAAATTCCCCTTCGTGCGATTTCCTATGTAGAGTCGATGAGGTTTTATATAAACACCGAGAAATAAAACTCATTTTGTATAGTGCTGAAAATATATTTTCTTCGGATGGAGCGTCAGAAAAAGCTTGGTTTCGAGAAATTCGGAAATCTTCGGAATAACGCTCCGTAAATAGTCTTTGTCTGGATGAATAAGTACAAAATCATCCACATATCGCCCGTAGTATTGGACTTTTAGTTCTTTCTTGATAAATGTATCGAGCTCGTGAAGATAAAGATTTGCAAAAATCTGGCTCGTGAGGTTTCCTATTGGAATCCCTGTTCATGGAACACTGTAAAAAAGACTCTTGGTTTTCGGGAGTCCGATCCAATCAGTTCGCTTTCCTTTGATCTGACAATCTTTCGTGATATCCCGACGGATAAGCGTTTCGATGAGAAAGCCGTAGACTTCGTTCTCGCCTTCGGGAAGGAAGCGGTCGAGCAGACGATGAATTTTTTGGAGTAGTAATTCCCGATTGATACCCATAAAAAATCCTGATATATCAAGCTTGAGAATATATGCGCCCTGTGTATAATTATTTGAACAAGCCCGCACGAATCTGGATACCTGCTTTACTCCGTAGTATGTTCCCTTTCATACGCGTGCACTATATGAATCATGGATCAGTATTCGATCAAGAAAGAGCTCGATCTTGCGAATGACCAAATGATGAACGACACGATCTCGAAAATCGGAAGCGAAGATCTCGCGCTGTACTGGATCACGGACGATAAATGCCGTCCCTGGGAGCGGTTTATAGGTACGTGAGTAAATCTCATCGTAGAGCTTTATACATTCGGACTCATAGTGAAGCTCGAATGCAATGGCATTTGGAGAATTGCGCTTGTTTCTACGACAATCATAATAGGCGAGAAATATATCTTCGAGGGAAATCATAGTTTTAGGAATATGAGATTTTTCACCAAAAACAACGAGAGAAGAAAACCCATGCTCAGGGTTATTCCAGTTCTCGTCAGCCTCACGGTTGTCACGGTTCGCTTTGAGGCTCTTGAAGTTGCCGTCGTCATTCTTGGACGAGGACATCAAGTACGCCCAATCACCGACATTGTAGAACTTACGGTTGTCGGCATTGAAGTAGCCTGGTCGCAAAGGAGCATCTTGTATGTTTTTTATCCGAAGATACGGATAAAAAAACTTCTATACTCGGTGTACCGAGTGTACTCCCGATAAAAATTAGGCACGCTCGCTTAGTCCTTGGAAAAAGCAATTCTGACCCCTCCCCATATTCCTAAAACTCTGACTTCCCTGTCTTCTGCTGCCAACCAGCGAGCTGTTTCGAGATACCCTCAACTTGTTCGAGAAGGGATACAAAGTCTTTGAGTGGAATCTGTTTTAAGTCTTTTGTCAGACGAAGAAGCAAGCGAACGGTTTCGAGATGTACCTTCGCATCTTCAAGGAAAGTGTATCGGTTTTTCTGCGAACTGTTCGCTCGGTAAACAGAGAGGAGAAGTTGAATCGTCTCATTCTTGAGCTCTTGTCAGATGGTGTACTTGTACTCTCGACTAAACGACCTTGAGAAGGTGAATGCAGCGAGAAGAAAATCGTATGTTGCTTTGTAAATTGGAAGTCCTTCGTAAATCATAGGATAGTTTGAACGCGAAATAAAATGCCCCTAACTTGGATAGTGGCATCGTATTGTTCAAAGTAAAAAGTTCTAAAGAGACAAAGAGAACAAAGAGTCAATTTTATCCAAAAACAACGAGAGAAGAAAACCCATGCTCAGGGAAATCTCAGTACTCGACAGCCTCACGGTCGTCACGGTACGCCTTGAGGCCCTCGAAGAAGCCGCCGTCATTCTTGGACGAGGACATCAAGTACGCCCAATCACCGACATAGCAGAACTTACGGTTGCCGGCACTGAAGTAGCCCGCGAAAGGAATACCAGCACCTGTTGCTTTCTCAAGAACATTTGCTCCTGGAAGTTTATCCCAAATACTCTTCTGCTCTTCCTGAGTTGGCAGACGTCCTCTGAGATAAGCTGCATGAGCAAGTCGTGCCTCGTGATTTAGAACGTAGATAGTTGGGAAAGTTCCTGATACTTCTACTTCCTTTCTTGCCGCATCGAGTACCTTCTTGTCGGTTATAACTCTGGCAAGTTCTTGGTCATTTGCAATCGTGTAGCCGAATACCTGTGGAACTTCCTTATTGATTTCAGCATTCTTCCATGCTTCCTTGCCAACGAAGATATTGTTCGCATCGAGTTTTCCTGCTTGCACGAGTCCATCGATGTGAGATTTGGTCGGTCAGAGTGGGAGACGAGCAACTTTTAGAGCAGGAAATTCGATAAATTCAAGAGGTTGGTCAAGAGTGGTTGTTACCGATATTTTTACTTCTTCAACTTGTTTTGAGGAAACTTCTCGTCAGTTACGGATTCTATTTCGAACATTACGAGATTTCTCAAGAGCGATATCTCGTCGTATAGCGGATTGATTGTTCATATAATTATATGAGAGTTAAGAATAATTACTTACTACTCTGACTATACTATAGATTATATGAATTTGTCAAATATTTTTCTTGTCAAACTATATTTTTTACTTTTAGTAAATTTATTACTCAGGAACAATACGATAGTTAAGCGTTTCTTAAGACGAGTCTATTGTATGCTGGTTGCTGGTTGCTGGTTGCTGGTTGCTGGTTGCTGGTTGCTATGGGCATATTAGAGGGATTTTAGTTATGTCAAGAAGATTAAAATTTATATTTGAATTTATGTTTGTAAGATTGTATAGAGAGATAAAATAATAGCAAATTTTAGTTTTGTTTTTTATCGTACTCTCTCAGAAATCATCTCCTTACTCGAGAAATACTTGATTTGATACGAAAAAATCATACAATCCAGATATATTCACTCCATCCTTTTATCTATGTTCCATCCTATTCGAAATACATCTGGATTTACTCTCATAGAACTTATGGTCGTTATGACGATTATTGGTATTCTTTTTGCAGGATCCTATGTTCCATACGACTATTATAGTAGACTTTCTCGAGTACGAATCAGTGCAGAAAAAATCCACCAAACTATGGAAAATGCCAGACTTCTTTCACAAAATGGACAACTCTTTCCCGGGACGACAAAGAATGCAAATATGGGAATTCTGTTTGAGAAATGATCACATACTATTAGTATGTTTGCTTTCCTTCCAGGAACACACGCATTTACAGAAAATGCCAATGCAAAAATCATTAAAATCATTTCTCTGGAAGATGGTGTAAATATTAATACTTTGCCAAAAAATAATATACTTATAGAGTTTATAGCACCACGAGGAGAGATGGAAATATATACCAGTCCAACTGAAACAGGAAGTACTTTCAACCTTGGAATCGGTTGGCAAACGGCAACAACTGGAACAATGTATCGAACTATCAAAATAGAAAAATAACCTTTTGTAACCTTCTCATTATCATGAAATATTCACAATTCTTCTCTCGTTCGCAAAATAGAAAATGATTTACCGTTCTGGAACTTATGGTTGGTATTATTGTTTTCACACTCGGATTTCTCGGAGCTTATCTGCTCGTGGATAGTGCCAGTAATGCCTCTATTCGCTCCAGAGACGAGATTATCGGTGCAAATATTATGCGAGAGCAGATAGAGCTTTTGAAAAATCTTCGTGATACCAACTGGGCACAATTTCGTTCTTGGAATTCTATAGAACTCGCGAAATCACCAACCGAACTCAGTAAAACATTGCAGGCAAATAATTATTACACTGTCACAAATAATTTTAGTGGAAATAAGCTCATTCATATAGAAAAACTTTCTGGGCTGTCTCTTTCTCAAACAGTTATTACTCAAGAATTTCAAAAAACCAATTCTCCTATTCGTCTCTGTATCGATACGCTCGGTCGATATTCTCATAATTGTGCAAATGGAAATGAAAAAACGAATTTTGCATCTTTTATATTGATCGAACCTCTCATAACCAAAAATACTCAAACCAATACTTCTATCCCCGTGGAACGTGGATACAAAGTAGAAGTTTTCTTTGTCAGTTTCAATAAATGATATCGTATATCTAGTATGAGCACGATTATCACCGACTGGAAAAGCCAATAATTCTCACTCTTTCTTTTTATGCTCCATTTCCTCAGGTAATCTCAAGATATATTACTCGAATGCACCGAGGATTGTTTGAGTGCATTTCCTCTCTATGTATAGATAATAGATAAAAGCGAGTGCCGTAGGAAATGAGAGAATACATCTTTAGATTATAAATAATATAGTATATGCAAAAAATATCTTTTACGGAATTACCACCGAAGTCGCACGCGTTTACACTCATAGAACTCGTAGTTTCTATCACTATTCTCTCGGTTATTATGCTGTCGGTATTTGTGATATATAGCAATCTCATACAAGTCAATAAACGACTGGAAGATATGCGAATCGTACAGGAAAATATTCGAAATATCACCGAAAAAATCGCAACTGATGTCCGTGAAAAATGAATCGATTTCAGTTATTATAATGGCTCTAGTTCTCTGAAAACCAATAATTATACAGGGAGTGGAAATAGTATTCTTGCTATTCAAGGAGGAAATAAATATTATCCTATGAAAGATGGTTTAGTGGGATGACCTATTCTCTGTAGCGAAGCGGATCAAAAAGATATCAAAATGCAGTGTTATATGGGCATAGAAGATATTTTCAATACACGAAAAGCTCTCTCAGACAATCGAGTGAGTGTCGAAAATATTCGGTTTTTCATCTCTGGAAATCCGAGTACATCCATTACAAATCTCTCACAAGAAGGGAAAGTTACCATCATTCTTTCTCTTCGAATCAGTAACAATGCAGGGATTCATAGTGAGATTGCAAAAAATACTCATATGAGCATAGAAACAACGATTAGTGAAAAAATATACAAACAAAATTAAAAACATATTTCTAAATTTAATATATAATTCGAGAATAATGATGCACTTCCCTACTCAAAAAAAAGGATTCTCCACTATTATTGCCATTCTTATGACGGCTTTTTTAACCATATTTTCCGCAGGAATTCTCAATCTCTTTGTGGTAGAAAATGGGATGAATCATTTTCTCTCAGATGGGATTTCTGCGTATATGAGCGCCGAATGAGCTCTTGAATATACTCTTCTCAAAAGTTCCAATCATCGCGAAGGTTTCTCTGATATAATTACAAATTCCGATGGAGAATCTCAACTTCTCCAAGTAAATATCACTTCTACAAATAAGAATACGAGCATCACAAGTATACTTCATGCATCCGACACCAGCTATACTGGAACGATCGCTCCAGGAAGTTTCGAGATTATTCCCCTCTTTTATGACAAAGGAATATCTATCCAGAGTTCTGCCAAGAATCCCAATAAAAATACTTCCGATATTATTAAAACCAGTACTTTTGTCGTCACACAAAATGGAGATTTGGGCTGGAATATTATCGGAAATGATGCGACGGGAAAAACCTATGGGATTGCTGGAATCGGTTCACTTATGAAGAGTTTTGGAAATACTCCAAGTGCTAATCTTCAGTCTGGATTTGAGAAATCAAGCGATACTACTACGATGACAGCAGGAACCAAAAATATCACCAGTTTTCTCGGAAGCTATGAAAATAATTATTTAATACTTTCCAATATTTCTAATAATCCCATCGATTATCATATATCCAGTGCAGATGGATTTGCACTTCCTATTCGATCTATTATAGCTTCTAGTACTGTTGGTAAAAGCAAACAAAATATCAGTTTCAGCGAAAATCGTTCCCGACTTTTTGATATGCTGAAGTATAGTGTGTTTAGTAAGTAAGAATCATTTATCAGGATTTTTTCTTCTTTGTTATCCTGAATCCTATCTGCGAAATTCAGACCCTTCCTTATATACAGAGTAGTCACTCGAAAAATTCTCCGAGAGATTGATGAAAATGAAATGATGATGGGGTAATCAGAATATATAAAACTCCTCCAATTATTATATTGGGGGAGTTTTATATAAATGAGATTCAGAAAGCTTTATAGGCTAATCTCTGTCACGATGTACATACTACGGTGTAGCCGAAGTAAACTTCGTCATATCAAAATAGGTCGCATTATAGTAACTCGTTTTTTGTCCGGCAGAAGCGAAAGCAACACTTCCCGTTCAGCCATATTGATTAGTAAAAGCCATTGATCAAATACTTGTAACACTACTAGGAATTGTTACGCTTGTGAGATTATTATACATAAAAGTACCAATTCCAATACTTGTGACGCTACTCGGAATTGTTATACTCGTAAGTGGATTACTCATAAATGCACTACTTCCAATACTTGTGACGCTACTCGGAATTGTTATACTCGTAAGTTGATTGTATTGAAAAGCCTGTCCTAAAATAATCGTTACACTATTTGGAATAGTTATGCCTGTAAGATTAAGATTATAAAAAGCAGAATCTCCAATACTTGTGACATTATTAGGAATAACAGGAGACTTATTCGCTCCACCATACCCTATGAGGGATGTAGTGTTTTCTAATCCACTTGCTGTACGGGCATAGATAAGTGCTTGGTTATCAGGGAGATTATTGCTATCAAAAGCAACCCGTCCAATATATGTTACGCTACTTGGAATAACAAGATTCGTGAGTAGATTAGATCTAAAAGCATATTCTCCAATACTTGTGATACTATTGGGAATTGAGAGGCTTGTGAGTTGTTTAAAAGAAAAAGCTTGTGCTCCAATAACATTCACCGCTACTCATCCAATCTTACAAGGTATGATGACATCTTTTGGTCCAGAGGCACTGTAGGCTGTAATAGTTTTGGTTGCGGAGTCAAAAGTAAAGTATCCTCCGGTGGCTGTTTCGAGACAAGCTCCTGTTGCGACGATTCCTGCATTTGCTACTGCAAGAGTATTCAGTGCTGGTCATGATACACTCGTACTCAAGAATCCATTATAGGTGTTTACGAGAGCGGTAGTTCCTGATCATCCAGTGATGAGTGTAGCAACTTGTGGAGCTGAAGTGGTGTTGTTGTTGAGATTACTGGAATTGTAGAGAGTGTAGAGATTGGACATGAGAGCGGTTGCTCCTGTTGTTGTGAGAGATCCGGTGGTGGTGTAGGCAACGATTCCAGAACCTACAGTTGTTTGACTGGCGTTACTCAGAGCATTGAAAGTAGTGGTAGGAGTAGTGGTAGTTATGGGAGTAGTAGGATTGTTGGTATAGGTAGCTGGGAGATTGGTTGCATTATTCAGAACCAGATTACCAGATTGAGTAGCTTGATTAGTAAGTTCTGTATAGGAGATAGTGGAAACATTCTGAGCGATAATACTTGGGAGAGCAAGGTAGTAGGTAGTTGTTCCGGTAGATACGGTTGCTAGGAGACCATTGTAGTTTCCTTGGACATTGGCAGTGAAGTTAGTGGCTGCAGCTGAGACAGGAGTGATGATGGGATTGTAAGCTATCGTATTGGGATCTTCCATGATACTGGCTATCTGGTATTCTTTTTTATTATTGAGAAGAGAGTAAGAATATTCTATGGATGGATATGCTGGATCCGTGAGTTTCTTGGAGAACTGAAGGTTGGTAGCAGAGAGGATATTCATAACAGAATCTCCTATAGATCCTTGAGTCCAGACAAGTCATCATGAGAAGGTTATTCCGGTACCATTGGAAGGAGTAGGATAGGAACCTGTTTTGATGTAGGTGACATCAAGGGCTTTTCTTATATTCGTCATATCAGCTACTCGAGAAGAGTCACGAGCAGAAGCGGAATATCCTCAGAGATTGAGGAATGCTATGGTTCCGAGAATGACGAGGATGGTTATTACTACTATGAGTTCTACGAGGGTAAAACCTTTATATTTCTTGGATTGCCTGTTTTGTATTTTTTGTGTAGTTTGCATAAAAAAGAGGTAAAAAGATAAGGTGGAATTACAGGAGTGCGGTTATAGTAATATATTCGAGGAGATATGCAAGTTTAACTCTTATCTCATACAAGAAGACCCCAAAATAGGGTTCGTATTCTCACACAAGAAGACCTTGAAATTTGTAAAATCCGTATGTCATAGGTATCATTAACCTATGAATGCTATGTATACTGATAATAATCTCCGTACGGTTACTGACTTGGTCAGTTTCCTAAATAATCCAGTAGTGACGGATGTCATACTTACGGGAACGCTCGAAGAACGATCGGACTGGATACTCGAGCGTCTTTTACGCTTTAAATACCTTACTCTTAAAAAGAAAGATAAGGGGATAATAATCCAATATATTGGGCGTATGACGGGACTTGCAGAAAAACAAGTTGATCGATATATCCGTGCTTTCAAGGTGTGACAGAGACTTGGTCATACATATTCTCGTAGGGTATTTCCTATTACTTACACAAGAGAAGATTCCTGACTTCTTGCTGAAGTCGATAATGCGACTGGAAGACTATCCTGAGGACTTACTATTGCACTCATGAAAGATGAGTATCTTATCGGAGATATACGATTTGTTCGTCTCAAAGATATTTCTGTTGCTCAGTTGTATCGTCTACGTTCCACTTCCCATTACAAAGAGGAATCATTAGTTGTTGGAAAAACCAAGAGTGTGAATATTCCTATCGGAATCCGTATGAAACCAAATCCAGAAGGACTCCCATGATTCATACGGGTCGATACAGTACATCAGGGAGATCTGAATGGAGAAAAATGAGTATACCACGTTAATCTTGTAGATGAAATAACTCAGTGGGAAGTAATGTTTGCAGTCGAGAAAATCTCCGAACGATTTCTCTTACCTCTCCTCAAATGAGCACTCGCTACTTTTCCATTTGAGATAAAAAATTTTCATTCGGACAATGGAAGTGAGTTCATCAACTACAAGGTGGCAGCACTTCTTGAAAAACTCAGAGTTTCTCAGACTAAGAGTAGAGCAAGAAAGAGTACAGACAATGGACTTGTGGAATGTAAAAATGGTGCAATTATCCGAAAGGAATTCGGACACTGGCATATTCCTGGAGTATTTGCTCCAAGAATCAATCGATTCTACATGGAACATTTTATCCCATATCTCAATTTCTATCGTCCCTGTCATTTCCCCGAGAAGGTATGTGAAGAAAATGGGAAAGTGAGAATTCTCTATACGTTGAAGAACTGTATGACACCTTACCAGAAACTTATCTCACTTCCTAACTGGGAATCTCATCTACGAAAGGAATTCACAAAAGAGTTACTCCAAAGACTTCAGAAAAGAAAAACACCACTTCAGGCTGCGAAAGAAAAGAAAAAAGCAAGAGATGAACTCATGAAAGTTGCTCTTCCAAAGTTTCTCAATATACTACCTGTAATTATGACAGACGGATAAATCGATTTCAGGGTCTTCTTTGGATGAGAATATACTGTTTAATTTAAATTTAAATCATACATTTACAACGTGATTGTTTCATTATTCGCCGATTTTTCTTTTTATAAAAAATCCCCTAGAAAATTTTCTAGGGGAAAAATATGTTAAAGAATACGGAAGAAACTTTTTAATGCCTTGTTTTATGGATTCATAAGAATATAAATTGCACTTGCTACTTCTCCACGATTCATAAAGGTATTTGGTTCAAAATGAGTGGAAGAGAAATTGATGAGGGAATTATTTTTTGCAAATAATGCATATGAAGCATACCACACATCAGTCGATACATCGTCAAAAACTGGAAATGAAACTATATCAAGTGCCTCTGTATGAAAAGTATTGATGATAATTTTAAAAGCTTCTGCACGGGTAATAGGATTATTTGGCTTAAAAGTCCCATCGGAATATCCTCCGATGATTTTATTCACTTTGGCAGTATTAGCATACGGAGCTTGCCAGGAAAGAGGATCAATATCAGAGAAATAATTCTGTCCACCACTCACAAGTGATGTTCCTGCTGCACCAAATACCATTTTCAAAAGTTCTGCACGAGTAATAGTAGCATCTGGGGAAAATTGTCCGTTATTTCCTGCAACGATATTTTTTGATTTCAGAAAATGGATGGCTGTTATATATGGATGATTCTGAGGAACATCTGTGAATCCAGAAATAGTTTGATTAACAACCAGTGGGGTAATAGGTTTTGGCTGTACTGGCGTAACAATAATAGTTGGTGCAATACTCGCAACCAAAGTACTAGACACAACTACTGGCTGACTTTCATATCCAGAAATCTGATCGAGATAAACCAGTGGATCAATAGTATTTTTCCGAGCATCTTCTATCCCAAGTCCCTGATTGACTGCCTCAAAAAAGCCAAGTCCTGCAGCATTTGCCTGTGCAAAGGTAAATGGCCAATACGGATGAAATAATGCTTCTTTTCGATCGATTTGAAAATGAAGGTGTTCCCCAGTGGAATTTCCCGTATTTCCCGTTTTTCCAATAATATCCCCTTCACTCACTAATTGTCCAGGAGTAACTGAATATTCTGAAAGATGAAGATAACAAGAATAAAGAGTGGTTTTTGTACTCAAATTGCTCGGATCTGGAACATTATCATGTTTGATTATCACATAATTTCCTTCGGTTGCTTTATTTTGAGCGATTTGCACCACCCCATCCAAACAAGCAAATATATCGTCATTTGGAGTAATAGGCATAATATCCACTCCTGGATGACTTCCGTGTCCTTCCGAAAAATCCCCAGAAACATAGTTCCCAAGATAAACAGTTGTATAGATGCTGGTTGTATTTGCAAGATTGGCTGGATCATACTTCATCATTGTTTTGAGTGGATACATAAAAATGGTGGTAAAATAATTAAAGATAAAGGTTTTCTTATTGAATTCTATTCAATATCCTTCCCTTCTGCAAGTCGAAATTGGAAATTGTCCTCGACAAATTTTCATTTCAATGCAGAAAGACATCGCACGACATTATTGTGCCAATTGGATGAAGAAGATGCATAAATCGAACCATCTTTATTTCCATATCGAGAGAGTTGATCGACAGTAGTATATCCTCCAAGGAATTTATTATTGAGTGTTTTAGTCATCCAGTAAATCCCCTCTCTTGGACTCAAGAAATCATAGATTCCTCCGGAATCGGTATTTCCAATATTTCCTATATTGTAAGCAGTTTTTAGATGATTTCAGAGTCCTGTTTCTGCTAGTCCTACGCACATAAGAAAACTGGGGTCAATCTTTGCGCTCACTGCCTCTTCTGTCCACATATCATGATCTGCGAATCGAGGATCGGCATAATTTGCAAGGAGATATTTCTGACGTTCTATCTCATCAGAACCAGCAATAAGAAACTTGGAGTATTTAAAAATATTTGCTTTGTTTCCATAACGAGCTTTCAAATCTTCGACAAATTTGTATTGATATTTCCCTTCTATGCTGTCATAACTCAATTTTGTCAGATCAAGATAGCGAAGAGGATCGATTGCTTCGCGATTTTTGTAGAGTTCAAAATGTAGATGTGCGCCACTCGTCATCGGTCCCGCACCAGGAGTTCCAGGAGTTCCTCATGTTTTTGCAAAAATCTTTCCTGTATCTACAAAATCGAATCTCTTTACGAGTACTTCTGATATATGTCCATATACGGTCACAAAACCATTTGCATGTTTGAGTGCGATATATCCATATCCTCCAGGAGTCGGTTCTTGAATAAAATACACATATCCAGCTGCGGGAGCAACGATATCAGATCCTTGTGACATCGGGAGGTCTACAGCTTCATGTTCACTTCCAAGAGATTTAAAATATTCTTCGTCATGAAAATACGTAGAAACTCGAGTCGCATCCACGGGCCAAAACAGAGGATTTTGAATAGTATCATCGATTGGATAATCGATGAGTTCTTTCTCTGCTGTGTAAAATTTCTGCAGATCACTACAGGAATCCAGAAGTGTTCCTGAATCGGTAAAGGTATATCCTGAAGCAGATATTGCGACAGTTGTACCACTTCCATTGCCTACTACATCACATTTATATTTATCACCTAGACGGGCGAATACACTTGTATACTCTTCGGAAATATTTGCAAGGCGTTCTTGAATCCGTGCCTCACTTTCTTGTTTATAAGCAATATATTTATTAAAAAGAGCTTCCTGTCCTTTGGTCACTTCCAGAAGTTCTTCTTTGTATTGTTTTTGTGCAGAAATATCTTGTTTCCGAGAAAGAAGTCTAGTTTTTAATCGAACATTGGCGATTTTTTCTTTTTTAAGAGCTTCTTTATTATAATAATATTCTTTTACAAGACTGCGATGAACTTCAATGAAACTCTGTCCAGCCATTTCTAATACAGTTTTATAATGAATATCATTAAAAATCTCTCCGATATCACCATCATTGAGGATGATACTTCTGAGTACATCGATGTTTTGAGTTCCATCGTATACCAAATCTCCTTTCGTATAAATATATGTAAGGTACCGAAGAATAGATGTTTTATTTGTTTCTATTTTTGCGTTCAATTCCTCAATATGTACTGCATATTTCTCTATCTCTCGATTTTTCTCAGCTATCAAATCTTCCGTATCTGAGATAGATTTTTCGGTTTCAGCGATACTCTCATCCAATCCTTCGATGGTATTTTTAAGTGTAAATTTCTCTCTTGTTACGACTCGTTTCTGGTCTTTATATTGTTCCTTTGAAGAATCCAATCGTTTCAATATATCACTTAAGCTATTCATCTTACGTTCTGCATTAAAAAGTCCGAGTTCATCATCTGATGAAAAAGGCACATTCTGAAAAAGAAGCATCTGTTCCTGGTCTTTAAAATTATCCAGAATCTGAGTTGTTTGAGATTTTTTAATTCCTACAACCGTTATCATATCTCCTGTTTCTGCAGACACAAAGGATGGAGTATATTGTCCAACAAGGAAAAATGAGAGGAGAAAGAATGTAATAAATTTTTGTATTTTTTGTTTTTGCATAACGATTACGAATGGTTTTTATATAGAACACAAAAAGTGTACCATATAATTTTTTTTGTGGCAAGAAATGAGTATTGACAACCCTGAAATATAAGTGAAAGAATTGTCATTCCCTCGAAGGAGGGAATCTTCCTTGTATTCGGGAATAATCTATCAAAAATCAGAATGAAAGTTTTCCTATTATTTCCCTACGGGATATATCGTAGATTCCCGTCTTCACGGGAATGATATTGATTTATATCCTCTCAAATATGAGAAAAACTCGATCCTGTTCAGCTATCTTATATTCTTCTATTTCAGCGAGTTTTAATCCTAACTTCTTCAACATCTGTTTTCCTTCAGAAAGCTCATCAGGACTTGCCAGTTTATAGAGGATAATCTTTCCATCTTTCGCCAAAAAAGGTTCTGCCCATTCCAGAATCTGTGGAAGATAGGCAGTTGCTCTCGAAACAACGAAATCAAACTGTCTATGATATTCTGGAAGTTTTGCTACTTCTTCCGCACGTGCTTGAATTGCTCGAATTCCAGCAAGTCCCAGTCATTCTATAAAATGATTCATCGCACGAACTTTCTTTCCCGTACTGTCCATCAATGTAAAATCTACTTCAGGAAAAAGGATTTTTAGAGGAATTCCAGGAAATCCTCATCCACTCCCGATATCAAGGACTTTTCCATGGAGTTCCACAAAATTTCCGAGCATTAAAGAATCGATGAAGTGTTTCTCGATAATCCCCTCTGGAGTTCGAATAGCTGAGAGATTTGTATAACTATTATATTCTATAAACAAATCTAAAAACTTCCGAAAAATAACTTCTTCGGAAGTTTCGAGCTCGATATTATATTGGGAGAACAAAGAGAAATGAGACATTTAGAAAACTAAATAATAAATAAAAATGAGAAATATTGTCATTCCAGAATTTTTGAGCCACAAAAAATAATTTTATTACAGTACATATTCTCAAAAATATCGGGAATCTTCCGATTATAAACAAGGTGAAATAAATTACCTATCTTACATAAGGTAGATTCCAGATATTTCCTGAATCATGCTTAGTGAAATACAGAACTTTCCACTTCAGAAAATTCTAGAATGACATATTTTTATCTTACAATTGATACTTTTAAAATTCCAGAACTCTGACTCTCGAGTCGTACTTTCTGTCCAACTATAAAATCAGGAGTTTCTGATTCTTCGTCGATCAGATAATCAACTCCATCAATCTTCACTTTCCAATCTGATCCAACTTTTTCGAGATGAAATATTTTTCCAATATGAGCATCAAGCCCAGACTTAAAATCTGGAGTATTTGGTTGAAGCCATTTTGGTAAGAAGTAGGCAAAAATCGCAGAGATAATTACAAGAATAAATCCTTGTGCAATCGTTACTGTCACATCTCCCGTAGTATACACATAAAATGCGAGAATAAAACAAGTAATACTAATGGAAAGTCCATA
Organism: uncultured Candidatus Altimarinota bacterium; assembly: GCA_963751115.1. Classification (GTDB taxonomy): domain Bacteria; phylum Patescibacteriota; class Gracilibacteria; order BD1-5; family UBA2023; genus UBA1545. The sequence continues at coordinate 38,512 of CAVVTN010000007.1, read as the reverse complement.
AAATGTTGCTGTGAGCATTTCAATTAGGAGAAAGAAAACTCCAGAAGCAAGGTATATATAAACAAGATTAGACATAAGTGAAAATTTTTACAAATTAAAAGTCTTAATTACAATTTTATTTTCCGAGACCATTTATATTTACAAATGGGATATTTCCGCTTGTTACCTGAGGGAGAACTCCATTCCATTTCTCCAGAGCTCGCAATTGGAGAACTTCTGGATTAGATTTGAGAGCTTCTGATTCTACACGCATCGCTTCTGCCTTTCCTTTTGCCTCAACAATTTTTTGTTCCGCTTCAAATTTAATTTGCTCAAGCTTATTCTTAGATGCGAGTGCATCTTGTTCTGCTGTGACTTTAGACTCTATGGCAGTATTAAATGACGCGGAGAAATTAAAGTTTACGATATTCACGTCATCCACATTAATTCCCCATGTTCCTAATTTATCAGTCATAAGTTTTTTCATCTCTGCACGAATCACTTCTCGTTTACTAATGAGTTCTTCTGCAGTAAATTTTGCTGTTGCAGCCTTTACTGATTCTTGAATCGATGGATCGATAAGTTTCTCCTTATAATCAATACCAATTTCCTGATAAATCCTTCCTACTTCTTTCGGAACGATATGAAAATTAAGAGCCACAACTGCTTGAACTGACTGTAAATCTTTGGATGCCGCGGAAGCTTCTGTCTGTTCTTTTTGCACCTTTACATCAATCTTTTTTACCTCTTCTATAAAAGGCATTTTAAAATAGAGTCCTTCATCGTACACAGTACTTGTAACCGCCCCAAAACGGAGTAAAATCCCTCGTTGTCCCGCGCCAATCGTACCAAAAGTACCATTTGCAACAATCAGTCCTACGATAATTACAACTGTCCAAATAGTAGTTTTCTTCAAAAGGTTTCAGATAAATTCAAACATAAATAAGTATAGTGAAATGATAAAATAGAAAATGTTTTTGATAGCAAGAAAATCAGAAGAGATATAGAATAGTTTTTCTAATGAGCCTTAGAACATTATGCATTACGTCCAAAAAAATAACATAGTGCTATTGGTACGCATATTCCTAAAATTATAATAAGAGTATCCAATATCTGATTTCCAGTCATACTTTCTTTTCCTTGGGAAGGATAATTATCCATTTTCCATATATCTCCTTTTTGTTCATCAGGTATATTTCTCTTAGATAGAAAATGTTTGATTTGCATTAAACAAAAAATTGAGACGGAAATTGATATAATCAATAGAATGATGTATTCGAAAATATAAGATATAAAACCAAAACTCGGATAAGAATAAGTAACACGTTGACTACTATAACGTAGTGACATGGTTATAGTTCCACTGGTAAGTGCTTTGATGAAAGTTAATAAAAATGCAATATCAAGTCAACAAGCTATCAAAAGGTAAACAAGATATTTCATAATTCATTCAAGGAGAATATTCCCTGAATTTAGTTTATTATTAGTCATGAAGCAATTGAATTTATAATTTAATATTTAAGATTAGGTGGTATTGAACCCGAACCCAATTAAATTTAATTATATAAAGCTTCTTGTATAAGAGTTTTAACATCTTCTAAGATAGTGATATTTTTCGTATCACTTATGAATTTTGTCTTTTTTGCTTGTATTTGTTCTATTTTGAGATTAATTCTATCGACGATGATTTGTAACCGAGATCTATCTACCTTTGCAATCATATCTCGAACCTGCTGTTGTTGCTTCGGAGTAAGTATTTTTATCTCTTTTTTTATAGTATTTTTATTCAAAGTTGTTATAAGAGCTTTTGCTTCGTCATTCGTGAGTACTACTCCTGCATCTTTAGAAACAACATAGGCAGTTTTCAATTTAATCACATCGAAATAATCCATAGTGAGAGTACTTCCTGATATAGTTCCTACATCTGAGTATACAATTTCGCCTGGCATCGTAATAGTATATGTGTATTTGAATCATAAAGCTGCTGGACTCATATTATTAGATGAATCTGAAGAAGTATTTGTTCATGTTTTATCTTCTTTATCACCTCCTATAATTTTCTCAACTTTTCGAAGATCATAGATATATACTCCATTTCTTATGGTCAGCCATTTATTTTCTACAACTTTCACATCTCCTGCAATAGTAACAACTCCTGTAGAAACATTGATACATGTCGGTGATACTATATAAGGATTAGCTTTCGTATCACCACAAGGATCTGTACCAGATCATGTTTTAGCAGTATCATCTACAGATCATGAACTATTTTTTGTATCCATTTTTGACATAGATTCACTCATCTTCAGAAAAGCACTCATATCTACGGTAGCATTGATCTTAGATACTCCATCTTTATTGATTGTTTGATTAATATCCATCTTGACACAACTTGTGAGTAAAAGCAGAGAAGATATACCAATAATTATTGCAAATTTTTTCATAAATAAAGTCAGGTAAAAAAAGTAAAATTACGAAATCCCTCAGAAAACCTAAGTTTTACTGAGGGATGATTATTATTTTATCCCAAAAGTCTTACTGATACTTGTGAGTATATCACTATCAAGAATATATTTCGTATTTCCTCCACCGAGAGCATTCTCGATAACTTTCAGTTGCTCTTTAGTTACTGCTTGTCCTTTGAAGTATTCTTGTGCTGCCATAGATTGAAGTTCCATAGCCTTTGCATCAGCTTCTGCGATAGCGACAGTTGCCTGGGCTTTTCCTTCTGCTTGGAGAATCTGAGATTGACGATCCCCTTCTGCTTGGAGAATTTTGGATTGTTTATCTCCTTCATTTTTGGTAATCTGAGACTGTTTGTATCCTTCTGCTTCGAGAATAAGTGCACGTTTCTCTCGTTCTGCCTTCATCTGTTTACTCATAGAATCTTGAATATCACGAGGTGGCTCGAGTTTTTTGATTTCTACTCGCATAACTTTTACTCCCCATTTCCCCGTTTCACGATCAAGTGATTCCAAAAGCCGAGCATTGATATTATCTCGATTAGAAAGAGTTTCATCAAGTGCCATAGTTCCGAGAACCGAACGAAGATTGGTTTGTGCAAGACTCACGACTGCAAGAAATACATTGGAAATTTCGTATTGTGCTTTCGCAGGATCGTTAATTTGAATATATACAATTCCATCAACTGCTACTCCAACATTATCACGAGTAATAATCTGTTGTTCTGGAACCGTGATAACTTGTTCACGAACATCAATCTTTCGAAGCGTCTGTACTCCTGGGATAAGAAAAACGATACCAGGACCAACCGTATCAGTATATTTTCCGAGAAATTCTCGAAGTCCTACTTCTCCTTGAGAAATCTTCTTGATAAACATCGGTATGACAATCGCGAGAACAACAAGAAGAATAATAAGATTACTCATATAAAAAGATTGATTAAAATATAAAAACGGTATAATCGTATGCAATATACTTCCAAAGTCAAAAAATAAATGAAAGTAAATATCACTACTATCGGATGAGGAACAGGAACTTTCAATGTTCTCTACGGACTCAAGGAAAATGCAAATTTTAATCTCGCTGCTATTGTATCGGTTTCCGATTCTGGAGGAAGTACTGGTGAGATCCGTGATCAGTTTGGAATCCTACCACCAGGAGATATTCGTCGAGCTATTGTCGCACTTTCCGAAGATACAGGAATCGTCCGACGCCTCTTTGAGTACCGCTTCAAAGCGGGAAATAGAATTGCTGGTCATACGATAGGAAATCTCCTCCTGACTGCTCTTACTGATATCACAGGGGATTTTGAAAAAGGTATACAAGAACTCTCCGATATGTTCGGTGTTCGTGGGAAAGTAATCCCTGTTACACTCGATGATACACAACTCGGAATCATTCTGGAAGATGGCACTCAGATTATTGGAGAAACCAATATCGATGTACCAAAACACAATGCCAATCTAGAGATCCATGAAGCATTTCTTGTCGGTGGTGGGAAACTCAATCCTCGTGCAAGAGAGGCTCTTATAAATTCCGACTATATCATCGTCGGACCAGGGGATCTCTACACGAGTATCGTACCGAATCTTCTCGCAACAGGGATGCGAGAAGCGATTCAGAAATCCAAAGCAAAGATGATCTATATTTGTAATATTATGACCAAATATGGAGAAACTAATAATTTCTGAGTAGAGGATTTCGTCAATGTTATCGAGAAATATATCGGAGAAAATGAGATTGATTATGTGTTAGTAAATAATGCTCCTATCTGAGAAGAGCTAATATTAAAATACCAACGAGAAGAAAACAAACAACCCGTTCGCATCACCGATGCCTCTTTGTTCTCAGATGTACCATATAAAATCATAGAACGAGATGTGGTAAATGAAAAAGATTATATTCGTCACGATCCCGAAAAACTTTCAAAAGTCATCGCTGATTTTGTGGAAGGATGGATAAAGTAGAGCAATTTGTCATTTCGAAGAAGTGTTAACGACTGAGAAATCTTCCTTGGCTTTATGATTTTTTAATAAGAATTCATTTTATTCTTTAAACTAGGGAAGATTTCTCACATTCGTTCGAAATTACAAATACTTAAATTTCTTATGTAAACCAAGAATTACTTTTTAAAATATCTTAATATGAGCAAGTCTCGACAAGATAAGAAAATCACAGAAGAAAACATCATCAAGGAAGTTTCTTTTGTGGAGAAAGAACTACTTCTCAATTCCATCACACAACAGGAACTCCTCAAGACGACCAAAGATCTCAATAAAACAATCAAGGAACTCACAAAAACTCTCAAAGTTCTTGAAAAACACGAATTCTTGACTCTTCACAAGAATAAATGGAAGCTCATCGGATACAATATATTTCTTGGTATGCTCTTCGCTATAGGAACTGTATGTGGTTTTCTCCTTCTTTCTTGGCTGACTTTCAATTTCTTTAAAGACTCGGTAATCTTGAATCAATTCGTACAAAATCAACTGAAAATGCGTCAGTTTGATATAGGAGAGATCCAGGAAAAAGTAAGGAACAATCTTTCAAAACCAACCATACAAACAGGAGGCACAACGAAAACGGGAAGCGGTCAAGAATAATGTAACCTTTCTAAAAAAAAATACTCATTCGTTATGAATGAATATTTTTTCTTAAAAATATTTTACTGTACCGCCTTCCATTCTGCTTCTGTTTTTACGAGATTTAGTTGTTTCATAAGATTGGTTCCAGAATCTGGAAGCACCACCGTTACATTCTTAATCAATGCCTGTTTATTATTAATAAGTGTATCGAGAAATACTTTATTATAGTTATTGAGAATCTGATAAGTAGAAATGAATTTTCCTATAAATACGAGATAGGTACGAGCATAGGTGTTTTTCTGTTTTTCTGCAAGATATTGATTAATGAGTTCCTCAGTTTTATCATAATCAAGATTCTTATAGGCAGTAGTCATACTCGTCTTAATATTCTCAATCGCGAGATCCGAAGTAGTTACAGTTCCTTGGAGTTCCGTTACTTGCGCAGATAGGATGGAAAGATAGGAATTGGTCGAAGTATATCGATATTTCAACTGATCCAGAAAACTTTCGAGCATCGCTTCCCTATCGGTTGAGGAATCAAGAAGTTTATTAACATCTGTTCTCAAAACATTCAAATATTCATTGGCAGCTACCATATTGCTCGATATGAGTTTTTTGCGACCGACACCAGTATCAGCAAGCATCTCCCCTACTGGCATAACCTCTGTATAGAGATTAATAGGAGTATTTTGTTTTTCCTTTTCATGAAGACCGATATTCATAGCAATAGCCACTCCCGTACTTCCAAGATAGGGAACATTTGCTCGTTGAAATTTCCCGTCATTTCCTGCCGCATAGGTACTACTTCCGCCACTCAAAGAGGAAACATAGGTAAATATAAGATTGATGAGAAATGAAAGAACGATACCAAGGAGAAGTACCTTTTTCGTAAAATCTTTTATTTCTTTCTGGAGAGCCATAGAGAATTGGTTAAAATCTAGACAATGGAGTAATTAATTACTCTGGAGTATAGTCCCAAAGTCTTTTTTTGCAAATATATTTATTATGGAGAGATTTTACAGGAAACGAATCAAAAAAATCCCCAATCAATGCGATTGGGGATTTTTGTATTATATATCTTTTCTCTCTCGAGCTGGCCAAGTTTTCTTGGTTCCGCCTGCATCATCACGATTACGAGGAGCTTCATATGTTCGTTTAGGGGTATCATATCCACCACGATCCTTGCGTTCACCATCAAACTTTGGACGGTCTGACTGAGGACGATCATTATGATTAGATCCAGAATTTCGAGAAGAGCTTCCTCCAAATCCTACACCGCTGAATGTATCGGCCCCACTTCGTGGACGAGAAGAATTTCCTTCACTTGATCGGTTTCCTTGGTACCCTCCAGATGAACGTTCTCCCCCTTGGTAACCACTACTACGTGGGCGATCGGAAGATCCTCCTTCAGAAGAACGACTTCCTTGATATCCACCGCTTGAAGATCAATCTCCTCCTTGGTATCCTCCAGATGAGCGATTTCCTTGGTAACCTCCAGATGAACGACCTCCACCACCAAAAGTACGACGACTTCCAGAACGATGATGTCCTCCTTGTCCACCTCCATTTCCACGATTGAGTCGTACCACTTCCACTCCATTGATATCTACTTGTTTAAGAGTGATTTTATTACGACGTTCAATATTTCCAAGGAGATTTCGTTCTCCGCTTGTTACGAACATAATCGCTTTCCCTTCAGCACCAGCACGACCAGTACGACCGATTCGGTGAATGTATGCTTCTGGATCTTCTGGTACATTGTAGTTTACAACGAGGGTAATATCTTTCATATTAAGTCCACGTGCTGCAACATCCGTCGTGATAAATACATTACAGAAACCATCTTGAAATCTCTTCAATGATCTCGTTCGATCTCTTTGTTGCATATCTCCATGAAGACATCCAGTTGAGAATCCATCTCGTTCGAGCATATCCGCGATATCCTCAGTTTCATGTTTCATTCGGCAAAATACTACTACCTTAGAATCTTTATGTTCTTGAATATATTTTTTAAGCATATCATATTTCTCAAAGTGTGGAACTTCGATAAATGCATGATCGATTTTTGAAACCATGAGTTGTTCTGTTGCCTTGATGGATTCATATCCATCTCCAACATATTTTGCGAGGAGATTATTTACTTCCTGTGGAATAGTCGCAGAGAACGTCATAGACTGTTTTACTTTTGGAAGACGAGACCAGATCATATCGATATCATCGATAAATCCCATATCAAGCATTCGATCTACTTCATCGAGAACGAGGTATTCTACATTGGAAAGATCGATAAAACGTCGTTCGATAAGGTCAATAAGACGACCCGTAGTTCCGACAACTATTTGAGGACCAGCCTCGAGAGATTCTCTTTGAGATCGGATATTAGAACCTCCGTATACGGCGATGGATCGAATATTACTCCCAAAAGAAAGTTTATAAAACTCTTCTCGAATCTGCATAGCAAGTTCACGAGTCGGAGCAAGAACGATAACCTGAGGTTTTCGAATATTTGCATCGATTTTTTGAAGAAGAGGAATTACAAAAGCAGCAGTTTTACCAGTTCCTGTTTGAGACTGACCAACGATACTTTTTCCTTCCATAGCAGCCTTGATAACTTCTTCCTGAATCTTCGTGGCTTCAGTATAACCATTTTTTGTAAGTGCGGCGAGGACTTTTTCGTCGAGGCCAAGTTCCTGAAATAACATAGTGTAAAAAAAGAATAAAAAATAAAGAGACTCTAGGGTCTCTGAAATTTATAAGATTGTCGGTAAAGTCTCATACTGAAAAGAACTGTACAAAAGTACAAAACAAAACAGATATTAAAGCCCGAAAAAAATATTTCAAGAGAATAGAGGAATGTAGACTCGAATGTGAGAAAGAGGGGAAAAATCATTTCCTTTCTTAGATTACATCAGTCACGTCTCTATATTCCGGAAATGCCTTCCCTGGAGATTTTAAAGAAGTATCAAACGAAGATACGTGAATGAGGATGTATGCCACAGATGACATATGGAGAAGGTTCTTGGTGCAACTCAAGGGAATCCTTCTTTTAAAAGAGAAAGGGCGCGATAAGCGTCCTCTTATTTCTGTAACGAGTGACAGGAGTATATGGAAAAAGTGAATTTCACCAAAAGATTTTTTATATACTCGAGAAAATATTCCCTAGAAATTTCAACATATATTTGTGCTGAGAATATATTTCCATATACTCGAGAAACTATTTCCTCATCTTTCTTTCATATGGTAACTATCTATTCCAAAAGTACATGTCCCTATTGTGTTCTTGCAAAAAATCTCCTCAATAATTTAAATATTCCATTTAAAGAAATAGACATAACACGCTCGCCAGAGATTATGGAAGAGCTTATGAAAAAATCTCATATGATGACGGTTCCTCAAATTTTCGTTGGAGAAAAATGTCTCGGAGGATATGATAGTATTAACGCACTTCATCAAAAATGAGAGCTGATAAGATTGTGTAAATAGTAAAATTCTCTATAAAAATATATAGTTTTGAAAAGGGAATTTATCGAAGTGTAAAATCTTCAAAAATACTTTTGCCTTTTCCTCCCTTTTCCATATACTTGCCCCCGCTTCTCCAAAAAGAGCTCTTTTTTATGTTTCTTTTCACATATCAAAGACCATAACCATGGCGGTCGTAGTTCAATTGGTTAGAGCGCCAGACTGTGAATCTGGATGTTGCGAGTTCAAGCCTCGTCGACCGCCCCATTTTTTATGAATAATGAATATTATTCAATTTCTATTTTTTATTTTTTAACGTTTATTTTTTTATGTCTCAAGCAGAAGATTTTGGAAAAATCCTCAAGGATGCTACTCCAATACATACTCCAAATATGGGAGAACTTGTATCTGGAACGGTTATTAGTGCTAATCAGAAGATGATTCTCGTAGACCTCAATGGTCAATTTACTGGTATTATCTCTTGATCTCATATGACGAGTTCTACAGAAGACTCTTCTATGATTAAAGCAGGTGATCTTATTGATGCTATTGTTATAGGTGATGACAAAGATTCAGGACTATTTATGCTTTCTCTTCGTAAAGCAAGTCAGATCAAACTTATAGCGAAACTTCACTCAAATTTTGATACAAAAGAAATTATTACTGTTATACCAAATGAAGCAAACAAGGGAGGTCTTCTTATCGATCTCGATGGAATCAAGGGATTTATCCCAGTTTCTCAACTTACTCCTATGAATTACCCTCGTGTAGAAGGAGCGAATCCAGAAAAGATTCTTGAACACCTCGGAAAATTGGTTGGAAAACCATTCAAGGTTCGTGTTATCAATGTTGACCAAGATGGGAAGAAAATCATATTCTCTGAAAAGGCAGCACTCGAAGAAGCACGTGGAGAATCACTCAAGAAACTCACTATTGGTGACAATGTTGACGGATCAGTGAGTGGTATTCTTACTTACGGTCTCTTCATCACCTTCAATGGTCTCGAAGGTCTCGTACACGTTTCTGAAATCGATTGGGGACATGTTTCTGATCCAAGTAAATTTGCGAAGGTTGGTGACAAGGTGAAAGTACAAGTGATTGGAATCGATGGTGATAAAATCAGTCTTTCTATGAAACGTCTCAAGCCAAATCCATGGCAAGTTCTTTCAGAAAAATACAAGGTAAATGATATCATCGAAGCTCCTGTTATGCGTATTTCTCAGTTTGGAGTATTCCTCTCACTTGATGGTGGAATCAGCGGACTTATCCATCTTTCTGAAATCTCTCACAACATGGTAAAAGATGTTGCAGAATATGCAAAGGTTGGTGAAATCGTAAAAGCAAAAATTATTACTTTCGACCCAATCGCAAAACGAATCGGTCTCTCTATGAAGGCTCTTGAAGAAGCTCCTGTAGTGGTAGCAACTGAGACTCCTGTAGTAGAAGAAAAGAAAGAAAAGAAAACTACCAAGAAGAAAGTAGAAAAAACTGAAGAAGCTCCTGTAGAAGTAGTTGCTGAATAATCGAAATATATAAAATTCCTCACTTTTCATAAAGTGAGGAATTTTTATTTTGTCTTGCATCGAGATAGATAAACCATATACTTCCGGAAATTTATTTTCCTATAGAAATTCTCATATGTACCCAATCCCCCCAACAGAAACTCTCGTAGAAACTAAAATCTGCAAACACTGTCAGACAAGTTTCCCGATCACCGATAAAGATCTCGAGTTTTATGAGAAAGTGAGTCCAATTTACCCTCTTTGAAAAGAGGGTGCCGAGAGAATCGAGGCGGGAGATTTTGAGAATAATCCTCTCGTCCGAAAAATCCCCACTACCCCCCTTTGTGAAAGGGGGTCTGTAAAGTATCTCATTCCCACTCCCACTCTCTGTCCCGACTGTCGTCAACAACGCAGACTCTCATTTAGAAATGAAAGAAAACTCTATAAACGTAAGTGTGATGCAACGGGAAAGGATATAGTTTCGATCTATTCTCCAGATAAACCTTTCAAAGTCTATCATCAGGATTTTTGGTGGTCAGATAAATGGGATCCGATTGATTATGGAAAGGATTTTGATTTTGGAAGAGGGTTTTTTGAGCAGTTTGGAGAGTTAATACGGGAGATTCCCCAATTGAGCGTTATTAATATGAATCCAGAGAATAGTGAGTATACCAGTGGAGGAGTGGGAAATAAGGATTGTTATATGATTTTTTGTGCCAGTAATAATCAGGATTGTTATAATTGATTTTGGCTGTTTAATTCTTCTGATTTACTTGATTGTCATTCGGTCTACGATTCGTCGGATTCTTATGAATGTGTCGATATGGAAAAAAGTTCTCGATGTTTTTATTCAGAGCGTTTGGAAAATTGTTCGGATTGTTATTCTTGTTCGGATTGTATTGGATGTACACACTGTATCGATTGTAATGATTTACAGAATGCATCCTATATGATTGGAAATATTAAAGTGAGCCCAGAGCAATTTGATAATGAACTCACTAAGATAATAAAACCACGAAAACAAAGAAGTTTTTTAAAGGGGGTGAGTACTATGGTAAACTGTGAAAATGTTATATGAGATGGAATTTCTGCAACGAAAAATGGTTGCTCTGTCTTTTGAGGAAAAGACGGAGAGAATATTAAGTATATTCATAATTATTTGAACCTCAAAGATAGTTATGACATAAATAGTCAGGCATATGATTGCACGAGAATTTACGAGAGTTATGGTGTAGAACATATTCATACAAGTATGGGAATTTTTCTTTCGGCTAATGTCGATAACTTATTGTATGGAATATATTGTTTTGCAACGAAAAATTCTTTCGGATGTTTTGGGTTGCAAAATAAATCCTATTGCATTCTCAATAAACAGTACACCAAAGAACAATATGAGACTCTCGTACCGAAGATTATAGAACATATGATGAAAACTGGAGAATGGTGAGAATTCTTTCCATCTTCCATTTCATTATTTGGCTACAATGAGACTGCTGCAAATGAGGTATACCCACTCACCAAAGAAGAAATCCTTTGAATCCCCCTTGATAAAGGGGGTGAAGAGGAATGAGTCGGGGGATTAGGTCAGGAAATCCCCCCAACCCCCTTTATCAAGGGGGAGGTATTCAACTACTCCGACTACGAAGCTCCATTCCCCAAAGTAGAGAAGATTATCCCAGCATCTAAACTCCCAGATGACATCACCAAGATACCAGATGATATACTCAACTGGGCAATAGAATGTGAAGTCACCAAGAAACCATTCAGAATTATTAAACAAGAACTGGAATTCTATCGTAAACATCATCTCCCTATTCCGAAAAGACATCCAGATCAACGGCATCTTGACCGTATGGCGCTTAGAAATTCGTGAAAACTCTTTGAGAGGAAATGTGATTGTCCAAATTGTGAAACAAATCATAAGCTTAAATGAATCATCCTAAATGAGACAAACTCTATATATATGGAAGATCCTGAAACGAGTTCAGGATGACGAAGGATAAAAATGATTACAACGTATGTTCCAGAAAGAAAAGAAATAGTGTATTGTGAGGAGTGCTATAATAAGGAGGTGGTGGGGTAGAAGACAAGAAATTATTATATATCATATTTTATTCTCGTATGTTTCTCATCAAAATATTCTACGCACTCCTTGGGATTGCTATGTGACTCGGTATCCTTAAGTATCGGAAAGTGGTCTACAGCTGGACTGGTAAGTTCTACTGGGCAGAAAAATACCTCGGTTCAGGAGGGACAATTTTTATCATCAGTCTCATAGGACTTGGTCTGGTATTTGTGAGTGTTGTCTATCCATTCTGATTTCTCGATGGACCACCGAGAGGAAGTACTACTACTGACACAGCCGTCACTCAACCATAAGATATTATTCTATTTCTCTACTATCATTTCATCTATGAAAAAGTTTCTCATTTTGCTTCTCCTACTCATTTCTACACAGGGGGTTTTTGCAGCCAATATCGATTATCGAGATATTAATTCTTATCCAGCAGGAAGTGAAGATCGTCCGCTCACTTTTGGAGGATTTCTGACAGTCTATTTTAATAGTATCGGGGACTACGAAGGAATACCTGAAAGCTATAAATATATCGCTCTCAACTATAAGAATATAAATCCAGATACTCCACTCTATAAAGCTCTTCAAAAAGGAGTGTATATGGGATTTTTCAAAAATCTTTCTGTCGATCTCAAATCTCAGGAACTTGCTACACCGGAACAATTTTCTCGTGCCATGGAGTCTAATCTTGGACAAAAAATAGAGCTGAGTAGCACTGGTACTTCCCTCACATTGAAAACCGTTCTTGATACGCTGGGTACACTTTATAACGGTCCAGCTATCAGCAACTCTGGTGCGACTGACGATACTGGGTCTATTATGGACGAGATAAATATCGGAACTTTTTATCCAATTACGACTGTTTCGAATTTTGCTATTCTCAATGATATCTATGAGAAACTCAAGTATAATCACTATGACAGCGAGAAACTTCAGGATGATGTTCTAATACAAGGTGCTGCGAAAGGTATGGCAGATGCCAGTGGGGACAAGTATACTGCCTATTTTCCACCAGTAGAATCCAAGAACTTTCAGGATGAACTGAGTGGTGAGTTTGAAGGAATCGGTGCATATATCGATATGTCAAAACCAGGAGAACTCCATATAATCTCGCCTATGTCTGGGACTCCCGCTGAGAAAAGTGGACTCAAATGAGGTGATGTTATCACGAAAATAGATGATGTACTCGTAACAGAAACTACTACTCTTCAAGAAGCTATTAATAGTATAAAAGGTCCACGTGGAACCACTGTGAAACTTCATGTGAAACGAGGTTCAGAAGAACTCGATTTTACGATTACTCGAGCGAAGATTACTATCAATTATGTGGAATACAAAAAGCTTATAAATGGAGATCAGTACATAAAAATTACAACATTTGGAGCGGGAGTAAATGATGCTTTTACTCAAGCACTTACTGCTATTGCAAAAGATTCTGGAAATGAAAAACTCATGATAGATCTCCGAAATAATCCAGGAGGAAGTCTCGATGAAGTGGCTCAGATGCTCAATTTCTTCGTACCAAAATGACAGAGCGTGGTACATATCAAGTATAAAAATACTGTTTCTGAAATTCAAAGCGAAGGACAAGACATTATAAATTTGACAAGAAGAAAAATTGTTATCCTTATAAATGGTGGAAGTGCTTCTGCTTCAGAGATTATGGCAGGAACGATCAAAGATTATCTCGGAGATAATGTCCGAATTGTCGGAGAAAAATCCTACGGAAAATGATCAGTTCAGAGTCTCGATGGATATATGGATGGTTCTAGTTTCAAATACACCATTGCAAAATGGTTTACCGGGAAAACTCAAACAGGTATCGACGGAGTCGGAATCAAACCAGACTTAGAAGTGAAATTCGATGAAAAACTTTGGAAAGATACGATCAATAGTACTACGGGAGTTGGACGAGACAATCAAATGGAATACGTACAGAATTTGAATTGGTAAACAAAAAAATCATCCTCAGATAACTGAGGATGATTTTTTTAATGTATATTCCCTTAATGTATCACATTCACCATATTAAAAAATGGAAGCATTATCGCCATGATAATGACTCCGACAATTCCCCCGATTCCGACGATGATAATCGGTTCTATCATGCTCGAAAGTCCTTTGATAGTTGCGTCAACATCTTTATTATAACGAACAGCCATTTTCTCGAGCATACGAGCCAGAGATCCTGTTTGTTCACCAATTTTAACCGACATAGAGAGTTCGATTGGGAAACAATCCACTCTTCGTTTGAAGGCAGTTTCATCTGCTCCGATGACTTCTCCACGAATCTTTCGTTCGATATATTCTCCCCCAAGTGCGGAAGAAAGTGTTTTTCCTGCTTTTATATCGGATAGTATAGCGTCAATTTCTGCCTCATAGTATCTATTATCCATACCGGTTCGAACAATCGCAAGGGAACGATTAATAAGAATCCCTGCATTGAGAAGTGTGGCGAGAAATTCAGTAAATATGATCAATGTTTTTTTACGAAGAATACCACCAAAGATCGGGAGAGAGAGAATTATGCGGTCAAATTCGTACCGAAAACGTGGGTTTCTGAGAGCAAAAAGAAAACCCGTAACACATATTATAATCGCAGCTGCGAGATATATTCATTCACTTCGGAGAAAGTGACTTATCCCAATAATGTATTGTGTAAGAGGAGGAAGATTCACATGAGAATCATGATAGATTTTTTCAATTTTTGGGACTACATATGTCATAATCGTAACCACCATGGCAATTGCTACGAACATAATAGAAGCGGGGTAGATAAGTGCCTGTTTGATTTTTCATTCGAGATCTTGTTGTTTCTCTTCTCGTTCAGTAATGAGCGTGAGGACTTGTCCCATTTTCCCAGTTGCTTCTCCCATTTCAAACATCGCTCGATCAAACTGAGAAAAAACTCTTGGCAAACTTTCGCACACTTGGATGATATTTTGTCACGCTTCGATAGATTGTTTGAAATACATACTCATTTCCTGAATGCGTTTATTTTGCGATTGAAAATAGATAATCTGAAGAGCTCGAATAATGGGAATTCCCGCATTGATAAGACTCCCGAAATTATCGAGAAAGATGATTTTTTCTTTACGGGAAAAACGTATTTTCTGCATACTTATTTTATAAGAGAGAGAATCTTTTATTTTCTGCATACAGTAATTTATAGTAAATATGACTTTCTTCTGGTATTCATACTAACACAAAAGAGAAAAATTTGCAAAAAAACGATTCCTGAATAGGATGACGGCATAGTTATTATTCTTTAGAAAATACCCATTATGTTTAAAGGATTTAAATGAAACCAACATAACGACGAGGAAGGAAATCATGGAGATCACAGACATAATTCTATCGATGTGAAGATAGAAGATGATGATATTATAGAAGAGGAACTTGGACAAGTAGCACTTGATATCCTTGAAGGAGCTGATCGGATTCATATTATTGCACCTATTGCTGGGATGGAAAGAGAACATGTAGATATTTCCATTTCTCGAAATATTCTAACGATTTCTGGAGAACGACAACGTCCTGAGATGTACGATACTGCACAGCGCATTCTTGTGGAAGAATGTTTTTATGGACCATTCTCTCGATCCGTCATACTTCCTGAAAATCTCGCATTTGATAAAATTATTGCCACTATGGATAATAATCTTCTCTGTATCGAAATCCCGAAACTTCTTTTTGGTGAAAAAACCATCAAGATTAACAAATTACAAGGATAACCTTCCCACTCGTGTTTAATAAAGATGAAAAGATTCACAAACAATCTCTTAAGAAGATAGATGCAATTGTTACAGGTATACTTCTTTGATGAGTCGTTGCCTCGATTTATGGTATCAAAAAATCACAAAAACATATGGATGAAACAAAAAATCCAAAAGGAAATACAAAGGAAAATAAAATAGGTAAGATTCTAAAAATGCTTATTTTCGGAGTTGATGCACCAATAATAGAAAAAAAGAAAGGTTTTTTTGCAAGACTTTTTAAGAAATAAATCTATGAAAAAGTTGCATTTTTATATCAGTTTCTGTGTAGTAACAGTGATAATAGGTGGTATATTTTCACCACTTTTTGCTGCAGGATCCACTTATACGGGTGAGATTGATGCTTGCAGAGATAAAAGAGATAAAAAAATGGAAAAAACTATTGAGGATTATGTTTGTCCTACCTGACCTCTGAGTATTCAAGAAGTAGCATTTCAAGTGGTTATGAGTCTCGAATTCAAAAAACTGGATAAGGAGGTGAAAGAAAAACTTAAAACTATTCATGAAGGAAGTAATAAAGATGTTGGACAATTAGCAACGAATGTTGGAGATCTCTTTGATGCGGCAAATGACAAATCGGTCTATCCAGCTCAATATTCTAAGATTTGCAATGAAACCGTTATGTCCGAAGTTTCTGCGTATTTTACCGAGAAAGGAATCGTAAATAAAACAAGTGAGAGTGTTACCACTGATAATAATTCAAGTAGTTATGTATACTGACAAAAAGGATGTCAGGACTTAGTAAATAAAAAATTACTTGCCTATAAAGATGCTGCATGGCTTCTGGGAGAATCGGCAATTGTCACTTCTTTCAAAAATGATAAACATGATTATATGAGAAAGCTCAAAGATCAGTACGAAAAATTCCTTAATAAATGGACAACCTATCTCGGACAACTCGGTGTTATCAAAGACAAATGGCCATCGAAATCTGCAAAAGTACAATAATAATCCTTCCAATGAATCACTTAGAAATCCTCAGACACTATGGCATCCGAGCTCAAAAATCTCTCGGACAGAATTTTTTAGTGAACGATGAAATTCTCGAAACTATTGCGGATAGTATCGATATCACTGGGAAAGATATTCTCGAGATCGGACCAGGATATGGAGCACTGACGGAGAAAATCCTCGCAAGAAAACCAAAATCGCTGACTCTTGTAGAACTTGATAAAAAAATGATAGCTATTCTATATTCAAGAATCGCCGAAAAAGATCTCATTATCCCTTCGGAAACGAGTTTCCAAATCATCGAAGGAGATGTATTAAAGTATATGCCATGAGAAAATAAACATAAACCGCAGGAGTTGAGAAACCAAGAAAATTCTCAAAAATGATGAAATTCATGAGAAATCTGCGTACCAAAGCGAGATGTACTAAGTAGTACATTGAGCAAGGAACGTAAAGATTGAGCTTGAAGTTCGCTTTTTTCAGAATTTTCCCCCTATTCAATTATTGCCAATATTCCTTATTACATAACCTCTCCCATCCTTTTTCGATTCCTTCATGAACTGGAAAATAAGCCAGAGGAAATGGTAATCCTGATGCAAAAAGAAGTAGGTGACAAGATTTGTAAGAAAAAATGATATAATAATTCCTATCTTTCACTCGCTCTTGAATTTGCCTGTGAAACCATCGCAGAAATATGTCTCGTAACAAAAAATAACTTCATACCCGCCCCGAAAATAGATTCGAGTGTGCTCTATTTTCAGAGAAAAGAAGCATACAATCAAAATGAAGCAAAACAATTTCTCCGTATCACTAGTGCAGGATTTTCTGCGCCTCGCAAGAAACTTATTTCTAATCTTGCAAATACTCTCCATATACCGAAAGAAACTCTCGGGAAAATATTTACACAACTCGAATTCCTCGAAACTTCCCGTGCCGAAGAACTTGATATTATAAAATGGAAGCAACTTATAGAAAGTATGAAACAAGAGAAAAGTTTGGAAAATACATAGAGATATGTACAATATCTTCGCCAGTGAAATAGTTTTCCTCCTTTAAACTATTTCCTGGTATTTTTTATTTTAATAAGTTCTGTATTATATGGGAAAATCTTTAATGAAATTTGTGATAATAACCCTTATTATAATTAAAGTTACTATGGAATGGAATTTAACAAGAACAGAAAAGATATGAAATACTATAGTACAAAATCTCGAACTATATAAAGAAGAAAATAAAACCTATCCAAATACACTCAACGATCTCATCCCAAAATATTTTGATAAAATACCACACAGTCAGTCTGGTAACAGAACATTCTTTTATTACTATGATGAAAAAAACAAACCTATAGGCTGTCTTCCTCATTTTTATTCACCTGAAGCTATACTTATTATAGTGATAAGAAAGAATGGTCTAAGTTTTAATTAAGTATTAAATTTAAAAAAATCCAATAGTATATTTTTTGATTTCCTATAAAACCATCACTTTTATATTTGAATTTATGGGTATCTTTCAGACTTTTTCACTAAAAAATAACAAATTGTATAAAGAATGTTAAAAACTCTGAAATCCTGATAAATATTTTATGAAATTTGTCAAGGTATTTTTAGAAGAAAATATACCTTTTCGTTTGACAATAGAGGAAAAACGGATAATTTCTTTGCAGGAAATATTTTTTTCCTGTTCATCACTTTTTGACAATTTGGACGAAAAAAGTTTCTGACATATCCCCGTACTCTTCCATGAGTATATTGATAGTCTCAATATCAGCACTACAAAGCCAAATATTGTGGTCGATTGTACCCTCTGACTCGGAGGACATGCCGTGGGAATTATCCAGAAACTTCATTCCTGAGATATATTTATCGGATTTGATCTCGATAATGATAATCTCAAAAGTGCTCGTGAAATTATCGAAAAGGAAGTTGGCGAATTGGCGAAACAACGTGAAATTACCATTCACTACGTTCATGCAAATTTCCGAGACATCAAGGATGAATTATCGAAATTAAACATTGACATCATAACTGCCGTCTGCTATGATTTGTGAGTTTCCAGCGCACACTTCGATGATGCGGATCGTGGATTCTCATTCCGATTTACTGGGAAACTCGATATGCGTTTCGATCGTGAAGGCAATGGGAAAACCGCATATGATCTCATAAATCATATGAGCGAAAAAGAATTGATAGAGATTTTGAGAAATTATGGAGAAGAACCAAAAGCTCGATTTATCGCGGAAGCGATAGTCAAAGCGAGGAAAATCAAATCACTCGAGACAACCGAAGAACTTACGAAACTGATCGAAGAAACCAGTTATGATTCCAAATCAGTGGTCAGAAGTTTCCAAGGAATACGCATAGCGGTCAATGATGAGTTTGGATCTATTGAGACATCACTCAAAGATACTGTCGAACTTCTCTCTAGCTGAGGAAGGTGCGCAGTCATCACATTCCATTCTCTCGAAGATCGACTCGTGAAACAAGTTTTTGCAGAATATCTCCAAGCCGAACGAGATGAGTTCACTGGGCAAGACATCGTTCCTGCTCGTATCAAAAAAGTAACCAAAAAACCACTCCTCCCGACAGACCTGGAAATGAAACAAAATAAGAGAAGTAGAAGTGCGAAGTTGAGAATTATTGAAAAAAAGTAAAAAACTTATTTACTTAAAACTGTGCAAAAGCGAAGTAATTTGAGTGCAAATCGAAGCTATTTAGCTCCCCTCGTGGGTCGACCGCAATGAACCGTACGAATGCTACGGAGAATGAATCGGAGATTTAATCTCAAAGAACGAGTTTTTCCATAGTTCCCACCCTTATAGCCTATGAATGCAAACATACTGGTCATGAAACGTAATCCCTTCCTCTTTTTCTCCGAGAGAAAAACTTCTCGGGAGAATTATCGACTCAGTTTTACTCAAACCTATGTTCTTGCACTCCTTATGATTGGAGTTCTCGGAATCTATTATGTATGGGTCCTCAATATCAATGCTACAAAAGGATACGACATTCGTAATCTCGAAATCACTCGAAAAAATCTCACTTTTGAAGAAAATCTTCTCAATATCCGTATCGCCGAAGCAGAATCCCTTGATACTCTCACTTCCAACTCTATGATCGAAAAAATGGAAAGTGTCGATAGTCCCAATTATCTTGTTCTCAAAGATTCACATCTCACTTTCAATAAATAGTAAGTTTCTGATAAAAAAACAAAAATATCGTCATTCTGGACCTCGATCCAGAGTCTTCCACTTTATTTTTGAATATAAGAATATTGGAAGATCCTGAAACAAGTTCAGGATGACGAGTAATATCATTTACTCTTTTCAATCTTAAATTTCTCGTGCCAGAAACTCTTAAACGTCTCATAGATTTCATCTCCTATATGCCGTGAATCGGTGAAAAAACCGCGGTCAAACTCGCGTTTTTTTTATTGAAGGCAAATGGCTCCTATGTAAAAAACTTTGCACGAGAACTTGAAAAACTCCAGACGGATATCAGTGATTGTCAGACTTGTTTCGGACTCACCGATAATCATCGGACTATTTGCCTTATTTGTGCCGATGAAAAACGAGAGAAAAACATTCTCTGTGTTGTAGAAGATTATCTCGATATGCTTTCTATCGAACGACTCGGTATTTTCCATGGGTATTATCATATCCTTGGGGGGTCTATCTCCCCTATCCACGGTCGTATGCCCAACTCTCTCCATTTTCAGGAACTCTTCACGCGAGTCCAGAATAATCCAGAAATCCAGGAACTTATTATCGCCACCAATCCTAATATCGAGGGCGAAGCAACCAATCTCTATATCGAGGAAAATATCCCAAGAAAAGATCTCAAACTCACCCGCCTCTCCAAAGGACTTCCTAATGCTGGTTATATCGAATATGCGGATGATATTACGCTTATCAATGCATTTAAAGGGAGGATTGAGAGAGGGTAAAATGCAATTTTACAATATCGTCTGTACTGGTGTTTGTTGAAACATCACTCTTCATATATCTGACGATAATTTATTCAGTGAGTCTATGTCTTTATTTTTTGCTTGTTCTAAAAATTGACTATTGACTCACTGAGATATACCTACAGGATCAATTATTTTAAATCCTGTGGCCACTCATTTTTCATCAATTTCAAAAAGAATATTTCACAGTAAATCCCCATGCGCTATATTGACGGCATGCAATCATAAGACCACTTCTTTTATGGACTCAAAAATAATATCCGAAATATATAACACTTTTTCGATGTCATTTGTTCCATATTTCTCTGTAATATAAAAATTTTCATTTGGATCAATATAGAGTGGTTTTATAATGTATTTTGGATAAATTTGATACATTTCCTGTAATACTTGTTGCTCATCTTGTAGAGACTGAAAACAATGATTAAAATAGTATGGAGATTGTCTCGATGCATTATATTTTACATGCCATTTTGAATTAAGAAATCCTGATTCAATCAAACTCCAATTCTTTGCAGGCGTAATTGCAAGTAGATCAAGAAAATTTGGTATTTGTGCTTTTTTACAACCAAAAGCTATTTGAATAAGTTTATACATACTTTTATTATATTCCTCTGTAAGTTTTTCTCTATTGTCAATAAGCCAAAAAATATTCCTATAATCGTATAAATATTCTGTATCGGATTCGAATGGAAGATGAAGTTTAAAATATATACTCATGTCATCTTCATCTCTATCAGTCATGTAAGCGATAATTTCATCTTTTGCCAATTCAAGCATTCGTGTAAGATTCTGCTTATCTAATCATTTATTTATTTGTACTCATTTTCTGGGCGTAGTATCTCGTAAAATATGATTCTCAGTATGTCGCTCCTCGTGTTTCATAGTCAATTTCGCACCAGACCTATATACTCCTCGCTGATAAGTAATACATCCTTTGAGAGCTTCTATATTTCCTCAAAATGGACTAAAAAATCATCAAGATTTAAGAGCTGATTCTCTTCATCCTCCATGTATTTTAATATAATCTTCGTCATTTTCTATATAAAATATAATATTATATTTTTGTATTTGTGCAGTGATCTTGCCTTGGAAATCTCATACTGGTATATGGTGAATAGCAGATAATAACAATTGAGGATTTTCTTTAAATTGTGGCATATTTACATAACTTCGTATAGTTACCAGATTATTTACATAATTTATTGCCTTCTGTAAGACTTTTTTCCGACTCGTGTTTTTTAACCGTGAATCAAATGCAATTCAAAGTCACGCAATTGCCATATCTACTCCGCCAAATGATGTAACATACTCTGGATTTTCTAAATCTTTATGCAAACGACTTGGTATCTGCGCTAGATTAAACAACTCAGAAAGAAGTGCATATTTTCACATACATTCTGACACAAGAGGAGTCTTACTTATTTTTTTTGCTTGTAATCATAGCCATGCAATCTTAAAAAGTCCATGAGTTTTATGAATAACCGAAGCGATCCTCGGTGATTTTTGCTGAAAATGAGATGGAGCATGAGGAGTTGCTTGAGAAAGCGCATCTCTGTAGTGATTTACCATAAAATTAAATGTATTGAAATTATCAATGATATAACTTTTATCTATTCTGCATAACATTTTTAACAACAGTAAATCGTTTATAGAGATACTGAAGAATATATTTCTCACGCGAGTCAGAAGTGAGTTTGATGCGAGCAGTGATATACCTCGTAACCGCTTGATAGTACGCATCTCTTTTAGGAGTATTATTTCCTGCCTTTTGATCAAGAATCTTAACGAGTTTTGTTATAAAAAGATTGAGTTCACTGGCAACCGCTTGAGGAATACGTTCATTTTCCGAGAAATCATAAGCAGAAACTATTGGATTTCAGGCGAAGAGTCCGTGTCGTGGTGTTACAGAAACTTCCTTGGTATTTATGAGAGATTGAGCTCCTGTACTGGTAGAAATAGTAGAAGATATTTTTTCACATTTTCCATCATAGGGACTTCCCGAGGTATCTCCTTTGGGGCAATAATCCGCACTCATTCCTCCTCCACCTCAACCTCAACCACTACCTCCACTCGATACTACAACAGGAGCAGCTTTGGTGGTAACGGAGAATGTCGTCGATACTCCACCGATTGTTATAGTTACATTTGTAGAAGTGACATATGAAGCAGAAGATAACACTCGCAATTGCAAAGTATCACCGCTCAATATAGTTCCTGTCGCACTCGTAAATGCGAGACTGTTGATAGAATACATTCCGCCTGAAACACTTATGGTTGTTGGAATATTGGTACCAGAAAGCGTAGTGATATTGGAGTCAGTATTTGTCGACAGTTCTACACCTGTTTGTGGAGCAAATGCAAATGTATTTGGCACCATATCGCTTGGATTCCCGAAGGTAAAATAAGAGAAATGGTTGGTCTGAAATTGACATATTCCAACAGAAACGATACAAGTGTCGATCAGAGAGAATAACGAACCAGTATCTGAGCGATAGACATGAAGAGTAGTGTTATTGAAACCAGAACCAACAGTAATCTGAACCAGAGCAGATTGTCCACTCAAACTCAGTGCAGTCATAGTATTTCCTGCTTTATATACAGAACCCGTGAGTGTATATCCATTTTCTGCAAGCGTGATTCCACTCATACTTACTATTGTTGGTGCTTCCAAAATCCCATCCCACGTGCCAGTCGGAGTGATGGTAAGTCCACTGAAATCGAGCGTAACGGTATCGGTAGAATTATTTTCACTTCCAATAGAAAGTATTCCTGTTCCTGGAAATATAGTATCTCCTGTACTGAGTGATCCAGAAAACATAATAGCACCAGTTGCGGTAGTTCCAGTAGAACTACTTGTGATATCAACTACCTGAAGAGTATAAAAAGACTGAACTGGTGAAATAATCGAGCGAACTCATGAAGCACTTCCTTCCATGGTATAATAGTAACGAGTTGCTGCTGTTAATCCTGTGAGTGTGCTAGTTTGATGAAGCCCATCTAGAGTAGAGGTATTTTGTATGAAATTCAAATTTCCCGAACTCGTTCCATAGCGAATTATGCCAGTAGAACTCAGATCTGTATCAAAATCTATTTGCATACCAGTTGAGAGAAAAGAACTCGTAATATTGGAAATATTAATAAGTCGTTCGATGGAAATTGAGAGCGAACTCGTATTCCCCGCATTATCGGTGGCAGTCAGGATAAATGTATTATTTCCTCATATGAGATTCATACTTTTGGACCAACTCGCTGGTGAGATGAGTGAAATAGAATTGAGTGTTGCGCTGGCAATACCATTGATATCAAAAACACTTCCTGTCATAAGTGCAGCAGAACCAGTAACTTGTGCATTATTTATATGAGAATCTATCGAAAGAATCGGTGGAGTAGTATCGAGAATAATCGAAGCCACTGCAGTGGTAATAATATTTGCTGTATCCGTAAATGATACTTGCACGGTTTTATTTCCATCGATAGCACTCAGAGTTACAGGAATGATATTACTTCCGGATGATGCAAGAGATCCAGTAATCGTAGATATAATCCCACTTCCAGAAATACTATATGAAACTGCTTTCGCAGCAAATATTTGCAGATTTGTGACACTAGTATTCGTATATGCACCTGAGAGAAAAGTTATGTTTCCAGCAGCGGGAATGACAGATTTTGCAATAGTGCCAGTGGTAACTGCTCCAGTATTCCCTGTCGGATCTATCATACTAAGAGAATAATTAAGTATCCCGTCTACAAAACTTGATACATCAATTCCTGAAAAATGAAACGATCCATTTATATCCACCAATCCGCTTCCAGAAATACTTCCAGAAGCATTGGTAATAGTATAATTAATAATTGATCCACTCTCTGAAGCTCCTCCAGATCCAGAAATTATGACATTATTTTGAGTACTCGCATCGATGACATTTCCATTATTTATGAGAATATTGGTTGGCGCCAATGGAGCAACACTATCGATGGCAAAGGAAATAATCGGCGATGTACTCATATTTTTTACCAAATCTTGCGACCGAATCTCAGCGAAATATTTACCATCCGGAAGAGTAAGAGATATTCCTGTTAGACTCGTAGATCCAGAAGCTACTGTATTGGTAAATCCAGTATTGGTAGAAATAAGATAAGTGTAAGGATTCGGTGAAAGTCCTGCGCCACTATCAGTAACACTATTCCAAGAAAGTGCTATATTTCCAGTATTTGAGAATGTATTATTTACAGGTAGGAGGATATTCGAAACAGTTGGTGCGATAGAATCAAGAAAAAAGCTCTTTGTCAAAATCGGACTCAAAAATCCATAGGTATCTCGATACTGAAAATCCAAACTTCCAGATCATTCTGGAAGTCCAACCAGTGGAAAGGAAAGAGCCCCTGAAGCAGTACCTTTCATCATCTGTCCATCGGAACGGAACACAATATAGTCATAGGAAGTTGGCGCATCAAACAACCCATGAAAACCAGCTGCAGAAACATATTGTCCCGTTCCTCCATCAGATCCATAATCGAGTACTCATGCAAGAGAAGTCATGTGTACCGCATCGATACCTACCTGATCGAGTCATTTACTCAGAGAGCTATCTTTATAATAAGCCCATTGAAACGTATGAGATCCAGCAGTAATAGCTGTCGCATAATAAGTCCACGGATTGAGTCCTGACCAACTTTTCGTCCAAACACCATCGATGTAAAAATCAAGAGTATCATATCTTGCCTCAGAGGAAGTTCTCCAATAATATCCGATATATCCAGCATTGGTTACTCACGACCAAGTAACCATATTAGAAGAACTATCAGAGAGAGGTCCAGAAACAAGACTATTATTTCCCAGTGCTCCAGTTGTGGTCGTTACCGACCAAGGAGTTCCACTTCCATAAAGAAGAGAAGTAGTATATCCAACAGGAAGAATGGTATTAGTTTCAAAACTTTCATCTGCTGTTGCTAGCGAGACAATCGGATTACTTACTACTCCAACTGCATCCCATGCAGCCTTGACCGCTGGTACATAGTTCGGATTAATGGAATTAGCTGCATCAATCCATGCCTGGCGAGCTCATTTATAGTCGGTGGTACTAGTGATAAAATGAGTATTGGTTTCAAAAGCTACACGACGAGCATTTTGTATACCGATACCAGTCACACTATAGAGAATTCCTTCGTTATTTCCCGATCCTCCTTCAGAAAGTAGATAATAAAAGAAATTCTGAACACTATTATTTTGATGTACTCCTCCGAAATCCAAAGAGCCATTATACCAATAAAGTCCATGGTACTTCGTTGGTTGTTCATTTCCCGTACCCACTACAGCGCTATTTGCAGGATTTCGCATATCTCGAAGGGCAGTTGTTCGAATAGTTGCATCCTCTCCTATCAGCCAATCCGCCTGTCCCGATGCAGTTTTTGGGTATAAATTCATAGCACTTTGTTGTACATAGGATTCTACATTTACTCCCGATATATCAGAAAAAGATTCATTTAATGCTCCTTGTTCATCTTGGTATACCAAATTTGAAGTATTTTGAGTCCAGGCATGTCAAAATTCATGTGCCATAACATCCAATATGGCAAGTGGTTTAAAACTTATTCCGTCACCATCTCCTATATATAATGCATCTCCAGGATTCCATGCGGCATTATTCCATCCACTTCCATAATGGACTACTACAGGAAGAAATGTTTGTCCAGTGGAGGTAAAAGCAA
Organism: uncultured Candidatus Altimarinota bacterium; assembly: GCA_963751115.1. GTDB lineage: Bacteria > Patescibacteriota > Gracilibacteria > BD1-5 > UBA2023 > UBA1545. The sequence continues at coordinate 12,045 of CAVVTN010000007.1, read as the reverse complement.
TATTTGAAACGCCAAATCCGAGTGTATTATAATACTCAAGTGTTTTTGAAATATTATAAGCGGCAGATACTTCTGTCGGGTCAGTTATACCCCAATTAGGGATCAGTCTATTAGCAAGTGGGTAAGATCCTGTGCTTGTTGCCGCATCACTATATAGTCCTGTATTTGTGGAGGCGTTGTATACAGCATAAGATCCGCTTGTAGAAAAAAGATCGAGCATATCATACTGATTTGTATTCGTACTAAATACTCCTGTAAATGTTTTCACACTTCCGCCTTCTCCGCCGAGTGACGTACCAGTCAGATTGGCAGGACTAAAAGCCATATCCATAAGACTATAGCTATTTATTTTCTTTCCTGTATCTGCATCTATATAGTAAATCCATTGCCCTTTCAGAGCAACTGGGTCATCATAACTAATAGTATATCTATAGGCAAGAATATATTCGGAAGCAAATTTATAAAGAACCAATTCTGGCCTCGATTCTAAATGCAAGTGCAAAATGTAAGAAAAGTTCAATAGAAGAAAATATATAAAAGGAATTATTTAATTGGCAGATAAGGGAAAGTGTTCATTGAAGACCTGTAAAGCTGTTTTGTATCCGAGTATCCTTCGGGGTCTGTTGTTGATAATATCTACCACTTGTTGAATTTGTGCCTCTGTGATATTGTCGAAATTCGTTCCCTTAGGGAAGTATCTTCGAATCATTCCGTTCGCATTTTCGTTACCTCCTCGTTCCCAAGAATGATAAGGTTGAGCGAAATAGATGAACATCTTCATTGTTTCGGTAAATTCCCCATGTTTAGTAAACTCGCATCCATTATCAAGCGTTGAAGTTTTTCTGAGTATTGCTGGTAAAGGACTAAAGAGTGTTATCATTGCTTGTTTCGTGTATTCTGCTGTTTTTCTTGGAATCTTTTTTACCATGAGGAATCGACTCTTTCTTTCTAGTTCTGTATGGAGAGCTGATCATATTCCTACTCAAACAATACTGTCTCATTCCCAGTGTCCGATCGTTTCTCGATCTTCCACTTCTTTTGATCTCAAGGAGATATCTATTCTGTTTGGAATGAGTGTACGTCTGGTTTTTCTTCCAGAATGTTTCCGTCGTTTTCGATGAGACCGAAGAAGATATTCTTTAAGTTTCAACTCTTCTCACTTTTTTGTGTATACGAATGAGTAGATTGTTTCCTGACATATTCGCATACTTGGGTCATTCGGATATTCCAATTTTAACATTCAGGCAATAATATCAGGACTCCATCGCTCCGGTGAGAGTAGTTTCTCGATAACATACTCAAATACTCTTGGGTTCTTGAGTGGAGCTCTCCATCCTGCTTGGCTTTTACGAGAGAGATACTTCATATCCGCTCGTCCAGGACGATAGACATAATCTTCTTTTTGTTTTTCTTTGAGACCATTCTTCGCTTTGGGATATACCGTACTATTTCGGGCAATCTCCCGAGTAATAGAAGACGGTGATCTACCAAGTTCCTTGGCTATCCTAAAAGGATTTACTCATTCAGAAATACGATCTCCAATAATTTCTCTTTCTTCTAGGGAAAAGTGTGTATACTGTTTCATAGGAACGGTTGATAGTGGGTAAGCACTTCTATCATACTGTTCCTTTTGAATTTTGCACTTCGATTTAGATTATACGTGGCTTTTTAGTGACTTGAAACTTTGCCTTCGTTCCAAACTCCTGCATTGCAATACTCAGTGATCATGTTGCAGATATTTTAGGAATAGTGGAAGTAGTAGGTGTGTCAATCGTACCATCTACTTGGTAGAGAAAACCATTCTTATCCACGTGGGAAATAAGTTCTCCTCCGACAATCTCGAGATTATTATGGAATTGTTGCAAGCGTACATGTCGTTCTTGTGTGAGTTTAGATGTACTGTCTTGTTCTAAACGTACATCGGGTGTAAATGTCGGGGCAATACTATAAAGAGCAGAAAGATCTCCGATCACTTGTTTGGTATCTCCGATGATATCTTTCGATGCTTTTTTATGAAGATTACGAACTTCTCCTGGTTTTTGTTTTTCTGTATTCCATTGGACTTCCATATTTGCATATTCAGAAGGATTTCCCAATGCTTGTAAATGTTGTTTTTGTTCTGAAAACTTCTGTCGATCCTCATTTGAAAGCGAAGAGACGGGTGTAGTATTTACTGGAATATTTGCGGAATCCTTTGCGAAAAGCGCAGAAGGGAAAAATGCGGAAGTACTCAGAGTAACCAAAAGAATAGCTGCTTGGTATTTTCGGAAAGACATAGAAATATATATGAAGAAATATATTTATACTTGAAAAACATATCCTTGATACAGAGATATTATTTCTTATTTTCGATATTCAGACAGCCTTGTAGAATATTTTATGTACATCTGGCTTTGTTTGAAAGAGAAAAAAGAAATAATATCTCTAGAATAATCTTAAGCATAACAAAGAGAGAATAACACATAGTTTTTCCCTTGTACAGGAAAATTAATTGACAAAAAAATATATATGATTATATGTAATCATATCTTTTGTATTCAAATTAAATACAAAAGTTTCAAATTTTGATTTATTATAAGGAGGTTGTAATGTCAATGTCATATAAAATATCGCTTTTTTCTTTCGTTCTATTATTGGTTGGTTGCGTTCTATTATGGATTGCTCCAGAAAGACAGGTTCAGAAGGAAGTAACCAGCACACAAAACCACCATCATCAATAATAATGGGGTAGATAAAAAGGATAATTCACCACAAGGACAGTAATGTTCCTTTGGTATAACCAACTATATAAGCCCCTAGAGATAGGGGTTTATTGTATTGTCACTACACCTTCCCCTCCAATAAATTTTCCTCGAACTGGCGAATCCCCACAATATCGGAACTATAACTAGAAACATCTGGAAAATCGAGAGAGTTTATTTTGGACATAACCGCTCGGATAAGCGATTTTGTTCGTTCTATTTCACCTTGTTGTACATAATCAGTGACCGTCACAAATTGTCATGTTTTTCGATCCTGTTCTATGAACATAAGAGCGAATTCCTTTTGCCCAAATCTCGCCCATTGTGGAGAAAGTTCGAAAAGAATAGCATAGAAACAGAACTGGAGTTTATATTTCCATTTTTTGATTTTCTCATAAGCGGAGCCCGTATCGGAAAACGATTCAAATCCTCCACCCGTCTTATAATCAGTGATAATAAGTTTCGCGTTATCGATGACTTCTATACGGTCAATTTTCCCAGTAAGTTGTATACCATCGAGAAATATTCCTCAGAAAGCCGTTCGGAAATCGTACTCCAGATAGAGATCTCCATAAGATTTTCCAGTGATTTGAGCATAGAGTGCATTCAAATTTTCAGTCCCTCGTTCGAGAAAATCCCGTTCCATATTTTCAGTAAAACGTTCTTGTTTAAAGGCCGTTTCAAAAGCATCTAAAAGGGTAGATTTCGAATACAGTCCTGTTTTCTTGTAGTCGGTGAAAAATACTTCAAGTGCTTTATGCATAGCAGAACCATAACAAGCAGATTCACTTTTCGCTTGGGGAAATCGGAGAATATTATTGGAGACAAAATGTTCTGGACCTCCATCTGCAACATTCAAGAAATTTTGAAGTGCCGTCACGGACAAAGTAAACTGCTTCTCGATTCGGTCAGCGAGAAAATCCCGTTCTTCCCCGTAGTATGGGAGAGAAAATAAATCCTTTCGTTCACGTTCCAGAAAGTCTACAAGAGATTCAGTACCAACAGAACTATTTGTCCAGGTAGGATCGAGATCAGTCAAACATCCGAGTGGATCTTCTTTTTTCTCATTTAAATTCATTTGAGCATACGAGAGAATGAGGTCTTTTTTGGCACGAGTAAATACCGTATAGACGAGACGGCGGATATCCTCGTCATCGTCTTTCTCGGGTGCGAGTGGGAGGTTTTTTGGAAGTGGAGAACCAGAAACTTTCCCGAGCTTGTACTGCTTCTCAGTGAGTCCGATGGCGTACACTCGACCATATTCCAATCCTTTTGCTTTATGAACCGTTATCAGATTCACAGCCGTTCCCTCGTGTCCGACGAGATGCGATGCTGATATTTGTACGTCGTACTTTTTTACAAGAGAGATAAATTCTCCGTAATCGAGGATAGAGAGAAATCCCGATCCTTTTTTGAAAGAACGAACCGATTCCACCAGTTTGCGAATATTTGAAAGATGTCGAGCATAGAGAGTGGCAGAACTCCCCCCATTCGCATCCGCTCATTGCCCCCCTCAGCCGAGGGGGGTGGCCGAAGGTCGGGGGGAGTTTAAATTCCCGAAATAATACGAATAAATCGGGGAAATATATTCTTTCTTCCCTCCGCCAAACATATCGATTTGGAGTGTATTCTTCGTCGGGTCCTCATCGTATTCATCAGGAATCATGAGAATATTTGCTCCCGTAATATAATCCATGAGGTCTTCGAGACGAGCATGGTGCGAGAGAATAGAAAGTTCTATCAAAAAATTTGCAAGATTTGCGAGATTTGGGTCAGAGTGAGTTCGGAGAACTTCTATCCAATTTTTGCGGTCTTCTCGCCGAGCAGAGGAAATAGAACGAGAGATTTCCCAGATAGTAAGCCTGTGAATCCTAAAGCACGGATGTGCAAGGATAGAGAGGAGAATCTCGTCGCGAGGTTGTCCGTTTCCACGAAGTGATACGAGGTACTCGAGAATCTCATCCACGAGGCGTACCTCTTCGGAATCAAATATATTTTCATCCTTACTGAGTGCAACAGGAATATGCTTTGAGAGAAGAACTTTCCCGAGATTTTCGAGGGTCTTATTCTTCTTCGTAATAACCGCAATTTCTCCCGGGGAAATTCCTGAAAAACTCGACCTTTGTGTTCAAAATTCCGTTTCCTCGTTCATCGTACTATCTCGTACGCCTCACTCTGGTACTCATTTTTCACGCAAATCTCTTCGTTTTTGAGCAATTTCAGGTCAAAATATTGTCCGTTCTATATCTTCCGCCACCCAAGTGAGTTCGTCCGCCTCGGTCTCGAAAATATTCTGCGTAACACTTCCGCCTTGCCCATGATGCGAATCAAATGATTTCACCGCTCACGGAAATATGTCTCCAATGGAATGAATTGCGGAATTCATAACCGCTCGCGAAGTATCGATAATCTCACTATTGGAGCGGTAATTGGTTTCGAGAATAATCAGTTCTGTGTCAGTCCATCGATCACGAAATGCCTTGATGTTTTTGGTATTGGCTCCCTGAAACTTGTAGATGGATTGGTCGTCATCTCCGACCGCGAACACATTCGGAGTATCGGTTACAGACAGAATATCGGTGATGAGCCGGAGTTGTGCATCGTTCGTATCTTGGTATTCATCGATGAGAACAAACTGATATTGTTCTGCCAAATTGGCTCGGATATCTCCGTACTGTTCCACAAGTCGAATCGCTCCAAGTATCATATCGGAGAAATCGATATACCCGAGGGCTTTCATTCGTTCTTCGTAGCGAATATAGATTTGTGCTAATGAAGTGTACTTATCTAGTCTTGTTGTATCTTTCAGTATCCATTTTCCTTCGTGGTTTTTTTCCAGCCATTCATCTCGCCACTTGGTTACGATCTTGGCATCGGTTTCGGATTCTTGGAGATCCCAAATAGACTCAAGAGAGTTTAAAAGTGTTTTCGCGAAAGTATCCTGTGAATGCATGTGTTCAGGAAAGAGAGAAAACGCCTGAATAATAGCATCGTGAAATACTCGAAACAGTTCAAGCTTGCGGATTTTGTCTTCTTTTTTCTGACCGAGAGAGAGGAGTTCGTCGAGGTGAGCTCGGATGAGCGGTTCCATAACCGTCATAGTCTTGCGGTTGGTTTCGATAATCTCTGCATATTCGGTCGGCGTGATACCCGCGTCTTTCACGAGTTTAATCGCAGTACGAAGTTCTCGAATCTTTTCATTGGCATTCTGTCCCGGCTTGTACGGATCGTTCCAAGGAAGTGCGGTTAGAATCTCGTCGAAGAGTCGCGAAACTTCTATCTCATCGATCGGCGTCGCCTCAGCATAGTCCGAAATCCGTGAACGGTAGCGATTCAGAATCTCATTCCCGAAGCTATGGAAGGTATGAATTGCCACCTTGTATGCATCTGCACAGATAATCCGAGAAAGTCGCTCACGCATATTCTTCGCGGCATTATCCGTGAAAGTCAGACAGAGGATATTGCTCGGATTCACATCCGTCTGGAGTAATATGTTCGCGATACGCGCCGACAAAATCTGCGTCTTCCCACTCCCCGGCCCCGCGATAACCAGCACCGGACCATACAAAGTATCCACCGCCTGACGTTGGCGGGGATTAAGGGTGGAGTAAGTGGAGAGGAATGGAGTGGACATGGGATTTTAGCGAGAGATAAAAATTTCTTTTGATTACTAAAATAGCTTTTATATTCTTGCAGCGGAATCTGTCATAATGTTATCATTTAAAAAACCTATCCTGTTAAATCAAGAACTTGTTTCAAAGTATTTTTCAATAAATTTTATTAAAGAAGGAGCTCCTTCTCTAGAACAGAGCTGAATTTGCTCTTTTAATTCACTTAAAATATGAGTTGGGATTTTATAATCAGAAAAACTTCCTATTATACAGAAAAATCCTCAATTATCATGAACAAATGACATTAAAAATGGAGTGTTTATTAAGTCCTTTTTGAAAAAAATATTTGAAAAAAATATTTTGTTTTGTTGGGGATCATTTTCAATATGAATTTTACAATGAACTATTAATTCCACTTTTTCTATTTGATTATATTTCTCAACCTGAGAACAAATTATATTGTATATTTCGTATAGTTTATAGTACTCATCGTATAGGTTAACACCACTTATTTTACCATCAAGTTTTATCTGAATTAAAAAAAGTCGCAGATTTACCGTAACTGTTTTGTATCTGAAAAATAGCACTTTCAAAAACCAATTATTAATTTTATCGTCATCGTTCAGTATTTCTTCAAAAGTAGTTATTTCATCAGTTTTTTTGAAAAATTCATCATAATCATGACAAAATAAAGGAGTAGATATGGATGCTGCTGCCTGTAAATTTCTACATTTATCATCATTGTGAATTCACCATACCTGTATTTTATTACCTTTATTTTTATTGAGATATGATTCCGAAAATAAATGAGATTTAATAGCATCGTTCATGTATTTATTTATAGTGCAATTCGGCTTTCATCAAACAATATCTTCCCAGAAGATTTTTGATAAGTCTGCCTCTAATACTTTATATCAAAACTTACTACTATATTTTTTGTCATTAAAATCAAAAGTATGTTCAATTTCAAGAAAAGATTTATTCCATCAAATCTCACAACAATCTTTATATTTTTTTCCGCTTCAACAAATACAATATTCTCACATATTGTCTCATAATTCTTTTTTGATATTTTCTAAAATATTTATCATGAATTAATTAATTAGGAATTTTGAATGTTATAGGATTGACTCACCAAACATTTTCTCATCTATTATAGATATATTTTATATCTTTTGCATATCTATCATTTTGTTCAAATACTTCAAAAGTATTTGGATCAGCATTAAAAAGACGTTCTCCCATATGCCAAACATGATTTTTATCTTTTGAGTAAAAGCCATTAATTAATTGAAATGTTTCTGAATTACACTCAAAAATAAGCTTATCACGAAACCAAACATGATTTTTATCTTTTGAGTAAAAAATCTCAATTATCTTAAAAGTATTTGGATCAGCATATCGTAATTGTTTTCATCCGTAATAGACATTCTCTTTATCTTTTGTATAATCACGATCGATTACATTAAAGCTGTATGGATCTGCTCATTTAATTTTCCACTGATACTGGTAGGAAAAATTTTTATCTTTTGAATAATTCCAGTCAAGTATTTCAAAGCTGTATGGATCTGCTCATTCGATTTTCTCAACAAATGAAATATATCTCCCCTCTATAATTCGAGTTGCATGGATATAAATATGATTTTTATCTCTTGAATACTCCCTATTAAGTACTTCAAAACTATTGATATCTACTCAATCTACTGGCAAAGGCAACTTTAATCATCTATCCGTATAGATATTATTTTTGTCTTTCGAATAATTATGTGTAAGTACTTCAAAACTTTCAGCATCTAATCATTCAATTTTTTTTAATTCAGTACTGTATTCTTCATGAAAATAAACATAATGATAATCTTTTGAAAAACTTCAATTAAGAATCTTGAAAGACTTTGAATCAATTCATTTTACCATAATTCCACGATAAAATATATGGTTTTTACTCCTAAAATAACCAGGAGCAATCTCAACTCTTTCAGATTCCTCTTCCTTTTTTTCAAAATCCCCTTTCACCTCCTCAAATCTCCTCCGTAAAATCTCCTCATCATTCTTTATCTGATACCCTCACACATGGTGACACTGGTGATGACAACTCTCGCAAATACTCACGATATCATCCGCTTTCTCGCTCCCTCTCCGCTCATACGAGAGATGATGCACCGTCGTTGCTTTTTCGCCGCAAGCTTCACAATCGGGTTGCTCCTCCAGTTTCATCTTCTTGAGTGCCTTCCAGGCGTAGGATTCGAGATATTCTTTGTAGTGGGTACTGGTATCGCTCATAGAATAGTAAAATTGTTTGTAAAACTTTCCTCGATTATACCCATTCCCCTCTCCCCTCCAAACCATTTTTCGAAATCCCCTCCGAAACTGATTCGGAGGGGATTATGTTGTCCAATCGATGCCTAATAACTGGCCAATTTTTTTGCTTTTTCAAAAAGTTGTTTATTCTTGGGTGAAGAATTGAAAACTTCGTTTTGCTTCTTGATGGATCCACTCAATCCCTTCGTAACGAGCGAACGGAATTCTTTATTGAGTGCTTTTAATTCTTGATGAGTCATAGTTTGCATTTTATATTATAGAGGGTATTTCCATTGAGTTGACACAATTTATTTCTGAGTGTTTTTTCATTGTATTCAACGCGGAAGTGTTTGTCAAATTTATCTTTTTTCCGAAACGAGAATTGCTTCCATTCTCGTTTTTTATTCTTCGAACCTATTACGAACTGTATTTCAGTATACCTTTCCACAACTTCAAACACATAACGAATGGAACTATAATAGATTCTCAAAAAAGTATCTATATCCACTTTTCTTTCGTTCATTTCTTGTCGAGCAATGGTATATGAATAAGAAATAACAGGATCTTGGTATATGAGTACAATACCGATATCTCGATGTTTTTCGAGTGCCTTTTTTATATTCTTCAGTCATATCTCTGAAGTAAGTGTTCCATCGAAAATAAGTTTGAGATGATTCTTGATGCAATAATCAACCTCCCCGCAGCAAGCTGACGGGGTATGTATCTGGAATCGTGTGATTTCGGAAGCGGAATCCTCGCAGCAAGCTGACGAGGTATAACAATTTAATCAAAAATACGCGTTGCAACCCGACTACAACTATCTTGGTATAAATCCGCATTTCTTCCATTGTATCATCTGAAATACTGTCGATATTTATCAATATCGATCACGATAAACTTTTCTGTATCTAAAACTGTTTCGAGAAACTCCGTTTTCCCTGCCCCTGGTGCTCCCGCAAGAAATATCGTTGAGAGTCCGTTAGTGATTACATATTTTTCAATTCATTCATTCATTCACATACCCCTGCACAATCATTTCAAATACATCCACGGATCATTCTTTGGAGTTTTCAAATATTCTCATATTTTTTCAGTTTAGAGTGTAAACTTCCCCCCGATTATACCCATTCCCCTCTTCCCTCCAAACCATTTTTCAGAAATATCCCGAGAAATATCCCGATAATTTTGCTTTTTTAATGGTTTTGTGGTATAACTAAAGCAAGTTATACTAATAATAATTTCAACAATATGTCAGAACAACTTTGCAATAATATAGACGAAAAAATCAAGGCAGATATTAAACCATTAAAAACAGGACTGAAAAATAATTTAATGACTTTTTTGAACCAGAAGCGAGATACAGAAGTTGAAGAAAAAGAAATTAATGAATATATATTACAGTTAGTAAAAAATAATTATCCAAAAATTATAGCAATTGTTTGACCTCGTCTCAAATCTGTATATTTTCGGAAAGTCTGTACATATCTCCATAAAGTCCATCTACGAGAAGTAAGAAACACGGGAAAGAGAATACAAGAAACGCGTGAAGAATGTGCGAGAGTACTATTTTTAGAGTGAGTACAAGAACATGTGAAGAAATATGCAGATTTTTATGCTGAATGAGAAAGGCAAGATTAAATCTCGATAAAAAAATTTGCGAATAATCACTTTTTCTCTATAATCCATCGGCTTATTCTATTTTCTCAATTCGCCAAGTGGTAAGGCGTAGGGCTCGGCAATCCGGTATTCGGGAGTGAGAATCCCGTAGTGTGAGAAATAATGAATCGTACATATTATATTGGGAATTCGCCAAGTGGTAAGGCTCCGGACTCTGAATCCGGCATCGGGGGTTCGAATCCCTCATTCCCAACCAATAAAATATCAAATCCTTGTCGAAAGACGGGGATTTTATGTTTCAATATGGAGATGAGGGATTCGAAACTGTAGTGATACTGGTGACGAAGGAACTAGGGAAAAAGCCAACAATTTGGCTTTTTGTCACAAGGCGTTTTTCGAAGCGAGAGTTCGCTTGAAAAGCGGAATCGACACTAAGAAAAAAGAACCCCTCATTCTGAAGCCATTGAAATATCAAATCCTCGCCCGAAGACGGAGATTTGATATTTTTTGTAAAGCTCCTGTAAAATCTTTTGATTTTTATACAATAGTTTTTATACTCTCCTCCGTATAATCTAAATCGAAGTGCAAAATTCAAAAGGAACAGTATGATAGAAGTGCTTACCCACTATCAACCGTTCCTATGAAACAGTATACACACTTTTCCCTAGAAGAAAGAGAAATTATTGGAGATCGTATTTCTGAATGAGTAAATCCTTTTAGGATAGCCAAGGAACTTGGTAGATCACCGTCTTCTATTACTCGGGAGATTGCCCGAAATAGTACGGTATATCCCAAAGCGAAGAATGGTCTCAAAGAAAAACAAAAAGAAGATTATGTCTATCGTCCTGGACGAGCGGATATGAAGTATCTCTCTCGTAAAAGCCAAGCAGGATGGAGAGCTCCACTCAAGAACCCAAGAGTATTTGAGTATGTTATCGAGAAACTACTCTCACCGGAGCGATGGAGTCCTGATATTATTGCCTGAATGTTAAAATTGGAATATCCGAATGACCCAAGTATGCGAATATGTCAGGAAACAATCTACTCATTCGTATACACAAAAAAGTGAGAAGAGTTGAAGCTTAAAGAATATCTTCTTCGGTCTCATCGAAAACGACGGAAACATTCTGGAAGAAAAACCAGACGTACACTCATTCCAAACAGAATAGATATCTCCTTGAGATCAAAAGAAGTGGAAGATCGAGAAACGATCGGACACTGGGAATGAGACAGTATTGTTTGAGTAGGAATATGATCAGCTCTCCATACAGAACTAGAAAGAAAGAGTCGATTCCTCATGGTAAAAAAGATTCCAAGAAAAACAGCAGAATACACGAAACAAGCAATGATAACACTCTTTAGTCCTTTACCAGCAATACTCAGAAAAACTTCAACGCTTGATAATGGATGCGAGTTTACTAAACATGGGGAATTTACCGAAACAATGAAGATGTTCATCTATTTCGCTCAACCTTATCATTCTTGGGAACGAGGAGGTAACGAAAATGCGAACGGAATGATTCGAAGATACTTCCCTAAGGGAACGAATTTCGACAATATCACAGAGGCACAAATTCAACAAGTGGTAGATATTATCAACAACAGACCCCGAAGGATACTCGGATACAAAACAGCTTTACAGGTCTTCAATGAACACTTTCCCTTATCTGCCAATTAAATAATTCCTTTTATATATTTTCTTCGGGATAAGCCTAAAATGTGTTGGTACAAATCCTTTGCTTTTAGCTACTGTATCTGCTAAACTTGGCAGTACTTAG